>JANNMS010000027.1:0-3928 GCA_031398055.1 Saprospirales bacterium
CTATGTGTCGCTATGTGAAAACCCCTATGTTTTCTATGTGTCGCAAATAGTTAAACCGAAGAAAAAATGACTGCATTTTTAATTGACGACGAGCCGCACTGCACCGATGTGCTGCGCATTTTGCTCGAAAAACACTGCCCGGAAATCTCGGTCGCGGGCATTTTCAACGACCCGGTGGCGGCACTTTTGGCCATCCAAAAATCGCCGCCCGACCTCGTTTTTCTCGATATCGAAATGCCGGTTTTGAACGGTTTTGACCTGCTGGCGGCTTGCAAAACGGAGTCGAATTTTAAACTGATTTTCACGACGGCCTACGACCAATATGCAGTTAAAGCATTCAAATTCAATGCGTTGGATTATTTGTTGAAACCAATCGACCGCGTGGAACTGGTGGCTGCGGTGCAAAAATCGGCGCACGCCGCGCCGCCCGGCAAGGCCCAAATCGACGCGGCGCAGTACCTGAAAAACAACCCAGTACCGGAGCGGATCGCCCTGCCGGTGGGTTCGGATTTGATTTTTGTGGAGGTTGCGGACATCATTTTTTGCGAGTCGGATGGCAGTTACGTTTCCTTTTTTTTGAAAAATGTGGGCAAGCCGATCATCGTGTCGAAATCGCTGCGGGAGGTGGAGGAACTGCTGAACAATGCCGTTTTTTTCCGTTGCCACAATTCGTTTTTGGTCAATTTGAACCATTTGAAAAAAATCGTCCGCTCGGAAAGTGGCGAAATAATCATGCGGAACGAGCGCAGCGTGCCGGTCGCCCGCGCCAAAAAAGCGGAGTTGTTGAAGTTGATTGCCAAACTTTGAGCGTGGCCAACCACTTTTTTTCTAAGTACATCCCGCATACTTTCCCGAAAACAGGGCAAAAACAGGCCTTCCAAACCACCGCAAATCGTTCACTAAAATTTTAAAAATCAATGACTTGCGATAAGTTTTGGGTTTTTAAAACCACTGTTTTTTGATTGACTGCAAATGATTTACGGAGGTTCATTTTTTTTAAATTATCAATTTTCGTTTTTCGAAAACCAAATTTTCCAGCGTCACGAGTTTGCGGCTGGCCGCGATTGTTCAAACTGTGATGCCCCCCACCTTTGACATGTCAGATGAACGAAATCATTATTCACAAATCTAAATTTTCATTTTTACTATGAAATCTGTAAATCGCTTGCACAACGCCTCAATCCCAGAAACCAAAATGAACCAAGTCAAAGGCGGCACGAACCCGAACGTCGTGGTTATCGAAACACAAATCGACATCACCACCGTCAACGCGACCGGCGCGGTGAATCTCCTTTATTGCGACCGCCGCCGCAAATTGGTCAACTGTTAATCCACAGACGGCACACTTCATTTTTCCGATGTCTTTTGCGAAGGTTTAGTAAAATGTTTTGAAGGTTTATTTTGGTTCACGGGTTGATAAACGCCTGTAAACCAACAAAATAATCCCTTTTTTAAAACCTGAATAAACACTTTGAACAGGTTACTAAACTTTCCGAGACACATCTTTTCCATCTTAATCTGCCGTGCGAGATTTTGAAAATTTGAAAAAAATTACGGAATCCACCCGCCCATTTTAATCCAAAACCGTTTTGCTTCATTTTTCAGTCGTGCCAAGTGCCATAAGTAGTTACTTGAAATTAGTTATTGGTTATCTGTCTTCCAAACTATTGGTTTTCAGGAATTTAGTCCAACCAATAACTATTTTCCAATAACTATTTTTTCGCGGAGGCCATTCTTTGAACCAATGACACTTGAACTTACACAAACTGATGTTGCATCATGGAGCAAACTCTACACGCAAAAAATTTTTGGTTGGATAAATTCACGCCGTTGGCGTGCCTGCTTTTTTGGTTGCCCTGTTTTTTGACGGGGCAATCAAATGCTGGGCAGGCGGTTTCTCGGCAAGAGGAAATTTTTAGGGCTTTGCGAAATTCCGGCTATGAACTTGAAGACCAGAACAAGTTGGATTCGGCCCGTTATTTTTACGAAAAAGCACTCGAAATTGCCAAAACTTCGGAAAATCAGTACAACCTCGCCACGATTTACACCGATTTAGCCATCATCAGCCGCAAGGATGCGGACTACGTTTCGTGCGAAAAATACCACCGCACCGCGCTCGAAATCGCCCAAAAAACCTGCGATCGCGAGATGGTGGAGGACAACACGCATGGCATCGGCTATCTCTACGAAATCATTGGCGACTACAAAAACGCTGTTTCTTTTTATATCGAGGCCTTGTCTCTTTCCCAGATCCGGGGGGAGAAAGAAGGCGTCATCGTCACGCTTCAAAATATTTCCAAGACGTACATGCAATTGAACATCAGGGATTTGGCGCTCAAAAACATTGAGCAGGCCAAATCCCTGGCCGTCGAGATGCACAACGACTCGATTATGGCCAACGTGCTGCATGATTACGGCGAAATCCTCGTCCATTTTGGCGAGAACGAAAACGCGCTCGAAAAACTCCAAACCGCCCTGAAAACTTACGAAAAGGTTGGTTATCACCGATTTATCGCCAGTTCGCTGGTCTACCTTGGCGATGTTTATGCCCGGATGGGCAAGCAGGATTTGACTTTGCAATTTTTCGACCGCGCCCTGAAATTTCAGGAAGCGATGGATCCCTACGTTTTGGCCGATTTGTATTTCAAATTGGGCGTTTATGAAATCGAAAAAAAGCAAAAACGGGAGGCGCGAACCCGTCCGAACGGGTTATCCGGGCGGGCCTATTTTGAAAAAAGTTTGGCCATCGCCGAAAGCCACAAATTCAAAGACATTCACCTGAAAAATGCCACGCGTTTTTACGAAATGGCAAATTCGGACGGGCAAAGTGGCGAGGCTTTGAAATGGTTGCAGGTCGCTGCCGATTTGAAAAGTGAAATTTACGATGTGGAAAAAACAAAAAGCATCGCCGAAATGCACTTCAAATACAAAACCGCCGAACACGAACGCACTTTGCAAGCACTCGAACTGAAACAAACGCGCTGGACTTTGATCGCTGCGGTGGCTATCTTCTTGATTATCATTGGTTTTCTCGGTTTTATCGCCAAAATTTCTGCCCGGAACAACCGTGTTTTAGAAACCAAAAACCGCGAAATCCAACATCAAAATACCGCGCTGACCGAAAGCAACAACGTGCTTCGACAATATGCTTACGTCGCGGCGCACGATTTGAAAGAGCCGCTGCGGACGATTTGCAGTTTTATCAATTTGCTGGAAATCAAAATTGGCAGAAAATTGGACGATCCGCAGGCCACCGAGTACATGCAATTTATTTCGAATGCCGCCAAACGGATGAATGTTTTGCTGACCGATTTGCTGGAATATTCTTCCATTTTTCACCAAAAACCGGGCGCGGATATCATTGATTCGAAACTGGTTTTGGACGAAGTTTGCAAAAACCTGCGGACGCTGGCCGAGACGAAAAAGGCCGAAATTATCTACCCCGACGTGCTACCGAAATTAATAATCAATCGAATACATCTGGTACAGATTTTTCAAAACTTGGTAGGAAATGCCCTGAAATTCACAAACGGACGCCCGGATGACCCGTTCGGACGGGGTCGCTCGCCGGTCGTCCAAATTCAGGCCAAAAAGGAAGGCCGCGAAATCGTTTTTTCGGTCAAAGACAACGGCGTGGGCATCGGCGAACAGCACCGGGAAAAGATTTTCAACCTCTTTTTCCGCGCCCACGATGTCAAAGATTTTGAAGGGACGGGCATCGGCCTTTCGATTTGCAAAAGTTTGACCGAAAAATATGGCGGTCGGATTTGGTTTCAATCGGTTGAAAATCAGGGGACTACGTTTTTCTTCTCTTTTCCGGAAGATATTTTGGTGAAAGAAAACGAGGTGGAAAACCGCCTTTCGAAAGTCGCCTGATTGGAGGTCGGAATTTATTCCGACCAGTGCAGGGTCGGAATAAATTCCGACC
>JANNMS010000028.1:0-10653 GCA_031398055.1 Saprospirales bacterium
CTATGTGTCCTATGTGCCTATGTGGTTCAAAAAAACTCAAATTTTGGTCAACTGCCGCGTGGCAAACGACGACGAACCGTCGCCATTTTTCACTTCCAAAACGCAATTGAAAACGCCTTTCGGCAAATTTTGAACCTCCAAAGACAAAGTGTGATTGCCCGCCGTCATGTTGAATTTTTGTGCGGTGGACACTTTTTTGCCCGTCGTGTCGAACAAATTGATGGAAACGAGTGCCGATTTTTCCAGTTCGATTTCCACGTTTGAAACCGATTGGGCAGGGTTCGGGAAGAGTTGAAATTTGCCCGAAAACTGGTTTGCCGCCGCCGTGCCGACCGCTGGATTTCCCAAACCGCCGTAGTCCGATTGGTGGTCGCGCCAGACCGAGTGCGGGTGTTTTGGGCTCAAAATGATGCCGTTTTGGGTCGAATATTCAATCCAAACGCGCGGGCCGTCGATGCGGACGTAGTCACCTTGATTGAGCAAATTGGTATTTCCAGCGTAGGAAACATAGGTTTCGTCCAGCCCGGCGGTGTACAAAGCCATGATTGTGGCAGCGTCCGCGTCGTTCATATCGGCGACATAAGTTTTGATGGCGGCCAGCACGAGGGACTTTTTGGCGGCGGAAAGGGTGCTGGCTTTGATGCCCGATTTGGTGGCGGGGAACTGCCAATCTTTGTTTGGACCGAGCACGAGGTCGCCGAAATTTCCGCTCAATTTGGCGGTCACCAGTTCGGCAGTCGAAAAAGCGGCCAGCATCGCCGCCAGCGAATCGCGCTCCTGCACGAGCGGCTGATAAGTTGCGCCGCCCTGCGTGAACGAGGCAAATGGCTCAATCCCGCGAAACGAAGGCGTCGCGCCCGACAACTTGCCTGCCGAGTAATTATTGGCCACAGCAACGTGGTGGCCGCCCGTCATCAGTTCCCAATCGCCGGTCAGCGAGGGCGCACCGAGGAAGGCAATGTAATAAAGGCCATCGCCGTAGCCACTGCCGCCACCGTTCACCGCGAGGTACTGGTCGGCAGCCCACAGGCCGACGAGTTCGTCGTAACCCTCGCTGGTGGGAGTGCCGGTGGCCTCTTTGATGAGTGCCTTCGCCGCGGCCAGTTGGGTTGCGGAAAGGTCGGCGAAACGCAGACCGGGCCGTCCGCCCATGCCGACGGGGAGGTTCGACCATTTTTTGGCAGTGGCGAGGGTGCGGGCAACTTGCAGGGTGGTGATTTGCGAAGCGGAAAGCGTCGCCTTGAATTCGTCGGCGAGGCAAACGAGTTTTTCAACGCCGGTAAATGCATCGCAGGCGGCGCAAGTTTTGGCCACAGTGGGCGGCGTTTCTTTTTGGTCAAAACCAAAAAAAGCCAGCAGGCTGGCCAAAGAGAAAATCAAAAAATTCATGTAAAAATGAGTTGGATTTGGATGAAAAAATAGCAACGGTTTTACCTTGCCAAAAGAATCTTGAAAGTATCGGTCGAGAAAAACCGAAAAAGTGCAGGGTCACTTGGATAAAAAACGTCATTTTCAAGATTCAAAAATTCAAAATCGGTTGCACCGAAAAACAGCAAAAAATCAATAAAAAATGGGCAACTACCGCTGGACCATCTGCGCCCTCCTCTTTTTCGCCACGACGATCAACTACCTCGACCGCGCCGTCATCAGTTTGGTGAAAGAATACCTCGACGTCGAATTCAACTGGACAAAGTCGGATTATGCCAACGTGACCGTCGCTTTTCAGGCATCTTATGCTTTGGCGATGGTTTTTGCCGGGCGGCTGATTGATTGGCTGGGCACGAAAACGGGCTATGCTTTGTCGCTCACCGCGTGGAGTTTTGCGGCGATGGGGCATTATTTCGTCACCAGCAATTTTGGATTTTTCATGGCGCGCATCGGTTTGGGCGTGACCGAATCGGGCAATTTCCCGGCAGCCATCAAAACCGTTTCGGAATGGTTTCCAAAAAAAGAACGGGCCTTCGCCACCGGGATTTTCAACGCTGGGACGAACGTCGGAGCCATCATCGCGCCGCTTTCCGTGCCTTTTTTGGCGGCGGCCTACGGTTGGCGCACGGCTTTTCTCGTAGTCGGGGCGGTCGGTTTGGTTTGGCTGTTTTTCTGGTTTTGGCTTTTTGAAACGCCTCGGCGGCAAAAACGACTTTCAAAAAAAGAATTTGAATACATCCACAGCGACACCGACGAATTTTTACAGCATGACAATCGCCTCGCGGATTTGCCCCATGAAAAAGTCGCGTGGTCAAAAATTTTGACCCTCCGACCGACGTGGGCATTTGCGGTCGGCAAGTTTTTGACCGATGGCATTTGGTGGTTTTACCTGTTTTGGCTGCCCGATTTTTTAAAAGAAGAATATCATTTGACAAAAACCGACCTCGCGCTGCCCGTCGCAACGGTTTATATTTTGGCGACGGTCGGCTCGGTTTTCGGCGGCTGGCTGCCGATGTTTTTGATCGGAAAAGGTTGGCCGGTTTTTCGCGCCCGCAAAACTTCGATGCTGATTTATGCTTTTTGCCCGCTGCTCGTGCTTTTTACCCAGTTCGCAGGGGCGCAAAATATGTGGTTCGCCATTTTTATCATCGGTTTTGCGGCGGCGGCGCACCAGGCTTGGAGCGCAAATATTTACACGACGGTCTCGGACGCGCTGCCAAAAAACATGGTCGCCTCGGTCATCGGTTTCGGCGGGATGACCGGGACGTTCGGCGGCATCGTCGTGGCGAAATTGGCGGGTTGGCTTTTTGACCATTTCAAATCGCTTGGCCACATCGAAACGGGGTATTATATCATGTTCATTATCAGTGGGTTGGCGTATTTGGTGGCTTGGGGGGCGATGCATTTTTTGGTGCCGAGGATGGAGCGGGTGGAGGTCTGAAGATTTAAAATTTCAAAAAAAAACACCCCCGCCACGCAGCGAAAAACAATAATTGGAATAGATGAAAGCAGTTTGGAAGCCGCCAAACTCCCAAACCTCAAAACTGCTGAACTAAAATATTCCAAAAATGAAAAAAACAAAGTTCGCGCTGCTGCCCCTCGCCATCCTGTTTTGCCTGTTCGCATGCCGGAAAGATTACCTCGTCCAAAAGGCTGAAAACATCGAACCGCCGCCTGAAATCCTGCTCGAAATCGAGGTGCAAGGCCACGTTTTTGACCAAAACGGGGCAGTTTCGGGGGCAACCGTCTGGCTCGGCGACGATTTCACGACGACCGATGCCGACGGGAATTTTTTGTTGAAATCCATTGTCGCCAGCCGCCGCGCCGTCGTCAAAGTCGAGAAAAATGGCTACTTCCAATCGTTCCGCGATTTCGTTCCCGAATTTCAAAAAGTGGCGTCTGTGCAAGTCGCGCTGCACCAAAAAGGCACCCCACATTTTGTTTCCCCTGCCAAATTGACCATTTTTGAAAATGGCGACACTGTCGAGTTTCATGACAATTTTTATGATGAAATGGGCAAAACCTACCCGGAAGCCACCGTTTTTTTCCGACGGATTGACCCAAGTTTGGACGACCAAACGCTGCCGTCAAATTATTTGACCGACACGCTGGGCGTTTTTCAGCCGCTGGAAAGTTTTGGCACCTTCCAAATTACCATCGAAAATTCAGCCGGCGAGCCACTTTTTTCCACTGATTATTTTCAAATCAATTTTGGCATCGCCCCCAGCAAAATCAGCGCAGCACCAAGCTTCTGCGAACTCTATTTTTTCAGCGAAGAAAATACCGATTGGCAAAATGGTTTTTCCAATGCCGAACGGCCAATCGGTGGTCAAAACTACCAAGGCTGGGTTTGGCAGCACACCATTTGGACTGCCGCCCGCTGAAAATTTGCCAAAACACAAATCATTTTACCACGATTTTTTTTACCACAAAGACACATCAGAAAACATAAGTCATTGGTTTTTAAAAACTTATGTTTCCTAATGTGTCTTTGTGGTAAAAAAAATCGTGGTAAACAGTCGCCAAAAATGACCGAAACGCAAGTCCAAATCCTCGTCCAAAACTGCCTCCGCCGCGACCCGCAGGCCGAGAGAAAACTCTTCGACCACTTCGCGCCGAAGGTTTTTGCCATCGCCCGACGGTTCGCGCCCGACGATCCGACTGCGGAGGATTTTGTGCAGGAAACCTTCGTTTTGGTTTTTTCAAAATTGAAAAAATACGACCCCGCGCGCGGCGATTTTGGCGGCTGGCTGCATCGCGTCGCGGTCAACACTTGCTTGCTCGAACTGCGAAAAATGCGTCGGCAACCCGCAAAAACCAACCAATTTCCGCCCGACCTGCCCGACGAAACGGACAGCAACGAGGCCGAAATTTTTGAAAATATCTCTGAAAATCAACTCCTCGAAGCCATCCGCTCGCTGCCCGACGGCTATCGGCAGGTCTTGAATTTGGCAGTTTTCGAGGGCTGGTCGCACCGAAAAATCGGCAACGAACTCGGCATCGGCGAAAGCAGCAGCCGCTCGCAACTCGCCCGCGCCAAATATTTTTTAAAAATTTTTTTGACAAAATCACTTCCAAAATATGAAAGGCAAGGATTGGTTTGAAAACTGGCTGCGCTCAAAAATCGAGCGAGAAACGCCCCTCGCCCAGCCCGGTGCGGTGTGGCAAAAAATCGAACAACGGCGCAAAAAACGCCGCCGCCGACTGCTTTTTTGCTGGCTGCTCGGCAGCGGGCTGGGCATCGTGGCGACGGGCGGCGCGGTATTTTTTTATTTTCAAAATTTGGAAAAAACAGCCTCCGCAGCCGCGCCGATGGTTTTGGATCTTGAAAAAAATGGACACTCGAAAAACCCGGTTTTACCATTGTTGGCGTCCCCGCCAACAACCAATTTTTCGGATTCTGTTGTTGAAAAAAAGTTGTTGGCGTCCTCGCCAACAACGGCAAAAAGCCAAACTTCGTCGGCAGCCGACAGCCAATTTTTTGAAGATAAAAAATTGAAAATCAATGGTTTGAGTCAAAGTTTTCAAAACCAAAACTTGAAGTCGCCTGAAAAAGCAGCCGCCCAATTTGAAGTTTTTGAAAAAATAAAAACCGCCGCCGTGTCTTCTGAAAACTCATCGAAAAATTCAATCGAAAACCCGCCGCCGCTGGAAAATTGGGCATCCAGATTTCAAAATTTTCAGACCCAAGCCTTGCCCACGCCTTTCTATTTTGTAAAAATCGAAAGGCGAAAAATCCCGCCGCCGCCCGACACTTTGAATTTGAAAATCAAAATCAACCTCGACTGGCAAACGAAAATCCCTTTTCAACTTTCCTGCGAAATGACGGGCGGTTTTGGCACCAATTTTTTGCTTGCGCAGCGCAGCCCGATCCCCGGCTGGCACAAACTTCGGCAACAGCAGGAACGCCCGCTTGATGCCGCATCCGCACAGTTTTTGCTGCGATCTGATTTTGGAAAACGCTTTTTTTTGGGTGCAGGCATCGGTTTTTGGCGTTGGACGGACGAGCGGCGGGCGAGCAGAGTGGTCATTGATTCGCTCGTGCTGGTGCCCAATCTCGTGGTGAAAATCATCCGCCACGCCGACGGCTCGGAGGAAAAAATTGTGGACACCGGATATGTCCAACAAATCATCCGCACCGACACCGTCCATTTCAACCGATTCAACCGTTTCGAAATCCCGGTCGTCGTGGGCATCAAATTTTTTACCCAGAAAAAATACCAACTCGAACTGGCGGCCGGCGCGGCTTGGGGTTTCCGCACGCCGTCGTCGGGCTGGGTGGCGAGCAAAAACGGCTTCGGCGCGACGACTTTGAAAAACAATATTTACCTGCAATCTGGGACGCTGGCGATTTTCGGCAGGCTAAATTTGACCCGAAATTTTGGAAAAACGGCGCTCGGTCTGGGCGTGCAAAGCCGCTGGGAATTCCAAAACATGGCGCGCACGGCAACCGATTTGGTGGAAAAACGGGCGAGCGTCGGGCTGAATTTTTCGGTGCGGCGGCAGTTTTAAAAGAAAAAGCAATGATAAAAATGCACCAAACCATGCGCTGGTACGGCCCGAACGACCCGGTCAGCCTGCGCGACATCCGACAGGCCGGATGCGCCGGAGTCGTCACCGCGCTCCACCAAATTCCGTCCGGCGAAATCTGGCCAATCGAAGAAATTGAAAAAAGAAAAAACCAAATCGAGGCCGCCGGAATGACCTGGACGGTCATCGAAAGCCTGCCCGTCCACGACGACATCAAACGGCAAACGGGCAATTGGCGGCAGTTTATTGAAAATTACAAAACCAGTTTGCAAAACGTCGCGGCCTGCGGTTTGAAAGTCGTGACCTACAATTTTATGCCCGTTTTGGACTGGTTGCGCACCGATATTTCTTTTGAAATGCCCGACGGCAGCCGCGCCCTGCGTTTTGAAAAATTGGCTTTCGCGGCTTTCGATTTGTTTTTATTGCAACGTCCCGGCGCGGAAAAAGACTACTCGGAAGCCGAAATCGAGGCCGCCCGCCAAAAATTCGACACGATGACCGAGGCCGAAAAACAGTTGGTTTTTCAAAACCTGCTGCTCGGTTTGCCCGGCAGCGACGAGGCTTTTACCCGCGAACAATTGCTCGCCGAACTCAAAAAATATCGAAATATCAGCCCGGCGAAATTGAAAAAACACCTCTTCGGTTTTCTCCACGAAGTCGCGCCCGTCGCCGAGGAAAATGGTTTGAAAATGGCAATTCACCCCGACGACCCACCCTACCCTGTTTTGGGTTTGCCGCGCATCGTCAGCACGGAAAAGGATTTGGCAGATTTGCTGAAAGCCGTGCCGATTTCAGCAAATAGTTTGTGTTTTTGCACCGGTTCGCTCGGCGCGCGTGCCGACAACGACATCCCAAAAATGCTCCGGCGGTTCGGTGAGCGCATCCATTTTTTACATTTGAGAAATACACGACGCGACGCGGACGGCAATTTTTTCGAAGCCGACCACCTCGACGGCGACACGGACATGGCTGTCGCCGTCCGCGAAATTTTAAAAATTATGCAAAAAACGGGCGTTTCCCTGCCGATGCGCCCCGATCACGGCCACCAAATGTTGGATGATTTGGACAAAAAAACCTACCCCGGTTATTCGGCAATTGGTCGGCTGCGAGGGCTGGCGGAGTTGCGAGGGCTGGAACTCGGGCTGGCGAGCGGGAAGTAATTTTAACTTGACAGATTGAGTAGGATTAGAAAAAATTTGTGAGCGAGCGAAGGTATTTTGCTTTTTTCAAAACTTCGCCGACGTTTTTCGTTAAAAAATAGGCAAGTTTTTTGTCGCAATCGCCCCGCAAGATTGACGCATTTGCAATATTTTTTGTTTTAAAAAACGTTTTTATCTTTGCTGCGTCAATTTTTATAAAACATTTTAATTCAACTAACAATGGCAAAAATTCAAAAAATCACGCCTTTTCTCTGGTTCAACAACCAGGCCGAGGAGGCCGCAAATTTTTACGTTTCAGTTTTCAAAAACTCGAAAATCAAAAGCGTTGTCCGCAACGGCGGCGCAGTTTTGGTCGTCAATTTTTCGCTCGATGGCCAGGAATTCACGGCTTTGAACGGCGGGCCGATGTACAAATTTACCGAGGCCGTTTCGTTCGTCGTAAACTGCAAAGGCCAAAAAGAGGTAGATTGTTTTTGGGAAAAACTCACCGCCGACGGTGGTTCGGAGTCGCAGTGCGCGTGGCTGAAAGATAAATTCGGTCTGTCGTGGCAAATCGTGCCGGACGCGCTGCCCAAATTGCTCGCCGACCCCGACCCGAAAAAAGCCCAAACCGCGATGGCCGCGATGATGGCGATGAAAAAAATCATCATCCGAAATTTGGGAAAAATGCCAAAACCGGGCAAACCGATCACCGTAAAAACCAAAGTGAACGCCCCAGCCGAAAAGGTCTGGGAACTTTGGTCAAAACCCGAACACATCGTAAAATGGAATGCAGCCTCCGACGATTGGCACACGCCAAAAGCCGTGAACGACCTGCGGGTGAGCGGCAGATTTGTTTCCACGATGGCCGCAAAAGACGGGAGCATGAGTTTTGATTTTAGCGGAACTTACACCGAAGTTGTTGAAAATCAGCGTATTGCCTACACCATGGACGATGGCCGGAAAGCGAAAATTGATTTCAAAACGAACGGCGGGAAAACAGAAATCACCACCGTTTTCGACCCGGAAAACATGAACTCGCGCGAATTGCAGCAGGGCGGCTGGCAGAGTATTTTGAACAATTTCAAAAAGTACGCCGAGCAAAACGCAGGTTGATTGACAGGAAAAACTGATAATTTTTTTGAAAACACAAAGGCACATAGAACACATAGTTTGTTGATTTTCAATACTATGTGTTCTATGTGCCTTTGTGTTTTCAAAAATTCATTTCAATAAATTTTCAGGCAAACTCGAAATCGGCAGCATCCGAATATTCCGATAAAAAACCTCGCCGCCCTCCGCTTGGATCTGGATTTTCCCTTTTTTCAAAACCTCATATCCGCGAGCGGCAGGAGGGTCATTGAAAAAGGGAAAATCAGGGCAGCGAAAAAGAATTTGAGCAGTTTCATATTTGTTAAATTGTCGGTTTTAAATTTTTCAACGGGAAAAAATTTGCGTGGCTCGAACCTCAATTTTCCAATTACCGCACGAACTGGCGAAACGAGTTGGCTATTTTTTCACGTAAATTTTCAGGTTTTGCCTTTATAAAATCTTTACACCACCCCATTTTCCTTTATTTTTCATTTATAAAAACCGCCCCACCTTTGTTCCGACAAAAAAGAAAAATGAAAAAAGACAATCAAACCCAACAAATCACGACAGCCATTTTGGCGGTGGCAGCGACGGCGGCACTTTGTTATCCGTTCACCGATTTTATTGGCTACCGCTCGGTCGCGCTGATTTTGTTGCTGGTCGTGTCGGTTTTGGCCATGCGGATGCGGTTGGCGGCGGTCGTCATCGCGGCAATCGCAGGTGCTTTGGTTTGGGATTATTTTTTCATCCCGCCACATTTTACGTTCACCATCGGCAGCGGGGAAGATGTGTTATTGTTGGTCATGTATTTCATCGTGGCACTTTTGAACGGGGTGATCAACTACCGCGTCCGCCAATTTGAACAGGTAAAAACCCAAAAAGAGGAGCGCGAAAACGTCATAAAACTGTACAACGCCCTGTTCAACGCCCTGTCCCACGAACTCCGGACGCCCATCGCGGCCATCCTCGGCGCAGCAGATACTTTGTTGGAAAACGACGCGGCACTTTCAATTTCCCAAAAAAAAGAACTGCTTTCTGAAATTTCGACGGGTTCGCTGCGGCTTTCCGAACAAGTTGAAAACCTGTTGAATATTTCACGCCTCGATGCGGGCACAATTTCCCCCAAAAAAGCATGGTGCGACGTGGCCGACCTGATTTTTGGCACAGCTGAAAAATTGAAAAAAGACAGCAAAAACCACCGCGTCGAAATTTCGGTGCCAGATGATTTTCCGCTCGTTCAACTCGATTTTGGTTTGACCGAACAGACTTTGCAAAATCTCTTGGCCAATGCTTTTCGGCACACGCCGGACGGCACGCGGATCGAAATTTCAGCAAAAATTTTAAATGACATTTCCGGCCATTTTGAAAACACGGAATCGGTCGCCGAAAACCTGAAACCGGTCAACGACACGACCAAAAGCCGTTTGCAAATCGAAATTTTGGACAACGGCCCGGGGTTTCCGCACGAAGAAATTGGCCATGTTTTCGACAAATTTTACCGCCCAAAAAACACGAAAGCCGACGGCACGGGGCTGGGTTTGTTCATCGTAAAAGGGTTCACGGAGGCACAGGGCGGCACTGTTTTTTTGACAAACCGGGCAGGCGGTGGCGCAAAATTTACCCTCGAATTTCCGACCATCATTTTGGGTATTGGTTGACTGGTTATTGAGAAAATGGTTATTTGTCAAGCGATGAATGGCCATTTTCCAATAACCAATTTTCCAATAACCATTTTCCCAATAACTAATCACCAATCACCATGGCTAATCTTCCAAAAATATTGGTCATCGAAGACGAGGCCGCCATCCGAAAATTGCTCGAAATCGCCCTCGAATCGAACGGTTTTTCCATTTCGATGGCCGCCACCGCGAAAGAAGGCCGGACGATGGCCGCCATGCACCAGCCCGATTTGGTGCTGCTCGACCTCGGTCTGCCCGACGACGACGGCCAAAATTTGCTGAAAAATTTGCGGGAATGGTCCGCCAAACCCATCATCATTTTGTCCGCACGCAGTGCCGAATCTGAAATCATCAAAGCCCTCGATCACGGCGCGAACGATTATTTGACCAAACCTTTTCGCACCGGCGAACTGCTCGCCCGCATCCGTTCGGCCTTGCGCCAATCGGCCACCGAGGCCACCGACCCAGTAAAAATTTTCGGAAAATTGACCATTGATTTTGCCGCCCGCTCCGTCAAAAAGGACGGCGAAACGGTCAAATTGACCTCGACAGAATACGCACTGCTTTCCCTTTTTATAAAAAACGAGGGAAAAGTTTTGACCCACCCGTTCATTTTGCGGGAAGTTTGGGGGCCGGGCTACGTCGAACGGACGGAATACCCGCGCGTTTTTGTGGGCCAGCTCCGCAAAAAAATCGAGGAAAAGCCCAACCAGCCGACGCTGATTTTGACGGAATCGGGGATTGGGTACCGGTTTGTTGGTTGATTGGTTATTGGGGAATTGGTT
>JANNMS010000287.1:0-37950 GCA_031398055.1 Saprospirales bacterium
CCTCTTTTTTGTGGGTTTTCCCCCATTATTACACCGACTATATTACAAATAAAAAAAAATGTTTTTTTTTTCAAAAAAATTTTTTTAATAGGACAAAACTCCTCTGTGAACTATGTGTCAAAATGAAAAATAAGGGCTAAAAGTACGAATTTGAATCTCAAATAAAACTGAGAAAGTATCCCAACATCCTAATATCTCAATATCCCTCTTTTCAGCCATTCGTTTGTTTTTAAAATACAAATCATGGCCAAACCGTCCGTGATTTCGCCATCCAAAACCATCTCGACGGCCTCGGAAAAGGGCAGTTTTTTCACAAATAATTTTTCGGTTTCTTCCGGTTCGGCCTCGCCAAATTCCAAATCCTGCGCCACGAAACCCACGCCATATTCGTCGGTCACCGAATTTGAGGTGTGCAATTCGAGCAGCGGCGTCCAAATTTTCGCGGTGATTCCGGTTTCTTCCAGCAGTTCGCGTCGCGCCGAATCGAGCGGGTCGGTGCCTTTTGGACAGCCGCCCTCGGGGATTTCCCATGAAAATTGTTGCAAGGTGTACCGATATTGGCCGACCAACCACGTGCTGCCCGAAGCGTCCAACGGCACGACGCCGACGGCCACATTTTTGAAATGAACGACCCCATAAATTCCGTCGCCGCCGCTCGGATTGATGACTTCGCGGTGGCTCACCGACAGCCACCGGTTTTCATAAGGCGTTGATTTTGAGCGGGTTTGCCATGGATTTGGCGAGTCGTCGGGCTGCGATTTTCTGAATTGAAAAGACATTTTTTTTGAACGATAAACTATGAACGATGAACTGTTGGGCACAAAACTGGGGCGGCACAAAGTTGTTTTGAAAAAAAAATAAGTCCATGCCCTTTATTTTTTTACTGATTTTCAATGTTTTAAACCCCAATAAAATGGCTCAGTTGACTTTGACTTTGACAAATATCGAGCAAGCAAAAGGCAATTTTTACCTCAGTTTTTACGACAAAAAAAACTCGTTTTTGAAATCTGCCGAAGCGGTTCAATTAAAAATTGTCCCTGCAAATTCTGTCGGCTCGCAACAAATTTTTATTGAAAATTTGCCGCTCGGCGATTGCGCGTTGGCTGTTTTTCAAGATTTGAACGGCAACGGAAAAATGGACACCAATTTTCTCGGCATCCCGACTGAGCCGTACGGTTTTTCAAAAAACGTGCGGCCAAAATACCGTGCTGCACGCTGGGAGGAATGTAAATTTTTGCTCACCGAAGGTTCAAATGAAATCGTTGTCCGATTGGAAAAATGGTAGTTTTTTATGGTGCCTTTTGTTCGTATTTAAACCTGTTTTTTTGTGGGTGAGAAAAACAGGGCAGCAATGAATTTTGAAAAGAAGTGGCGAGGTAATTCTCGATTTTCAATTAAAAAAAAAGCCCAACCTCCTGAAAACCAGGCGATTGGGCAATTTTTTGTGGAGCTGGCGAGAGTCGAACTCGCGTCCGGACAAAGCGTCATTACGCCTTCTACATGCTTATTTTCGGATTGAATTTTCGAGCGCAGGGTTGGCTCCGAAACCGGCCAATCTGAACCTTATCCTCTGAATTTTACCTACCGATAGAGACATTTCGGCAGACTATCTCACTTTTTTTTCGATGCGCGGCGGGGTGTATAGTGAGCATCAACCCGAAGAAAGCGTTGCTGAGCAAGGCTTTCACGCGACACAACAGCGTCCTAATTCACTGAATTAGGCAGCCATACGATACTGGTATTCGCCAGATAATTGTTAAACGTTGTTTTTTACGGAGTAACCGCTCATGCTCCGGCATGCTTACGAAACGACTAAACTTTCCCGTCAAAACCAAACAGCCCCATTTTTTGTAATTGGTTTATTGGTTACTGGTTATTTGTGTGCTGGCGAATTTTCAAAGAACAGTGCAAAGGTAAACCCAACTTCCCCCGAAAAAGTTTTCGGCCCGAAAAATTAAGTGATTTGATACTTTTACCTCGAAAATTTGATGGCGAACCGCTCCAACCAAAATGAAAATGAACGAACCGCTCGATATTTTTTTAGAAAAATTGGCAAACGCATTTGACCAAAATAATTTTATCAAATGCACCCTCAGCCGACCGACCGATGCTGTGCCGGACGGTTTGAAAAATGTTTTTTTGCGCCCGGTCGAAATCAAAAAACAGCCAAAAATCTCCGCCACTTTCCGGTTCAAAACCCGCGACGAGATGAAAAATTTTTCCAAAAACGAAATTTTAGAAAACCTGAAATCGTGGCTGCCCGACCATTTTTTGAACGGCGACCTTTTTTCAACTGCCGAAGATTTGACTTTATTTTTTGAAAAAACTGCGGATAAAAATTTAGATAAAATTTTTTACCCAAAACTTATTTCAAAAAAACCTCAAAACGCGGCCGCGCCAAATTTGCAGCACAACCGCGAAAAAATCCGTTTGCTCGACCCCGCCGCGCCGTGGCTGCGCGAATTGGGCATTACCAATTTGAAAGGCGAAGTGCTGCCGACGGCGCAGGACAAATGGCGGCAAATCAATAAATTTTTGGAAATAATCGACTCGCTCGTTTCGCAAATCCCTGATTATCCGATCACGCCGCACCTCGCCGACATGGGTTCCGGGAAAGGATATTTGACTTTCGCGCTGTTCGATTTTTTGAAAAACAAAAAGGGTTTTTTACCAAAAATAACGGGCATCGAATTGCGCCGAAACTTGGTGGATTTTTGCAACCAGACCGCGCAAAAAGTTGGTTTTCAAGGACTTGAATTTGTCGCTGCCGATATTTCCGCATTCCAGCCGCCACAACTTGATATGTTAATTGCCTTGCACGCCTGCGACACGGCGACCGATTTGGCGATTGCCGCCGGGCTGCGCTGCGGGGCGCGGGCAATTGTTGTTGCGCCGTGCTGCCACAAACAAATCCGCCGCGAAATGCACACCCAAAACGAACTCGCCCCAGCGATGCGGCACGGTATTTTGTTGGAAAGACAGGCCGAAATTTTGACCGACAGCATCCGCGCACTTTTGCTCGAATCGGAAGGCTACAGGACTTCCGTTTTTGAGTTTGTTTCCACCGAGCACACCGCCAAAAATGTGATGATTACCGCCGTCGCCGCGCCCGGCGCAGCCAAATCCGATGCCTTGAAACAGGTGGCCGAACTCAAAAAAGGTTTCGGGATCGGTACGCATTTCCTTGAAAAATTATTGGAAAAAGAAAATAGATAAAATTTTGGGCAGTGTTTTTGTCTTTCTGCCGTAAAATTGCTTTCGATGTTGACCAATTTGAAAATATGGTTTTTGGCTTCTTGCCTGCTTTCGGCCTGCTACACCGCGCCGCCCGCGCCGCCGTTTCCGGTTTTGCCTGATTTGGAAAATGGGAAAAAAGTGGCCTTGCAAAGCGGTCAGCCGATTTTGATTTTGTTCGATTGGACGGGTTCGTCGGTAGACGCGGTGGAATTGTTGCGGCAACCGGAAATCGGGGAAATCATTTCAAAAAACTATGTTTTCGTACAGGTTTTTGCCGACAATCCGAGAAAATGGCCGGACGGCACGGTGTTCACCGACCGAAATGGTCATCAAATTAATCACATCGGCGGTTACTATCGAGACTTGCAATATCGATTTTTCAAAGAAGAATTTCAGCCGATGTACGCGATTTTGGATGCTGCCGGGCAGCCGGTTTTGAAAAACAACAAGCCATTTTACGAAGGATATCTTTCAGCAGAGGAGGCTCGGAATGCCCACTATTTTAAAGATTTTTTGGCGCGAGGTTTGGCTGCCGTTGCAAAAAAATAGGTTTGTTTTTTTACCACAAAGTCACATCAGGAAACATAAGATATTGAAAACCAAAATCTTATGTTTTCTGATGTGGCTTTGTGGTAAAAACCCGCCCCACAAAAACCTGAAAATTCCGATGCCGCAAATCCACTTTTGTCAACAAGACCGAACGATAAGAATACTGGGAAAATGACCCGATGCTGTGGCTGTACCGCAGGCCCAGGTGCCATTTCCGAAAATTGTAGCCGCAGCCAAAAGTCCCCGCGAAATCTGAGCCATTCATCGAATTTCGCAGCAGCGGCGAGATTTTATTAAAATTCAGCATCCAACCCGATTGCCAACCCATTTCCAAAGAAAACAGCGCGTTCAAACGTAAACGGATTTCAAGCGGAACGGCGAGGTGAAAATGCGTTTTCGGGGTCGCGTCCTGCCAAATTGTAGATGAATTTAGGAAAAAACGGCCGCCCGTCGGCAAATCCCAAGCCCGAAAACCGGCAGCCAAATTCCAACGACGACTGATTTTTTTCACCGCCAAAATTTCCAAAACGCCTCCAATTTCATTTGTTCCAAAAGTATTTACGCCAGTCGTCACGCCGGGTTCGGTGATAAATTTGTATGCTGGAAAGTAAAAATTCGCACCGCCGGAAGTTTCCAAAGTGATTTGCCCGACCAATTTTGAGGTCGAAAAATGAAAAAGCAGCAGCCAAAAAAGAGGGATTGCCCAACGTTTTGCCAAAATCGTAAATCGTAATTCAAAAATCGTAAATCAAATCAGCCACCCCATTTCACGCCCAGCCGAAGGCCGAAATTGTTGTATTTCGTATTTTCGAGTCCCAATTTTCCCAGCGTCCGTTCGGCCAGCGCAGCGGCTTCGAGCCGCAGCCGACCAACCAACCGAAACTGAAAACCCAACTGCCCACCGAGCCAACCGGGACGAAAAATCACCTGATTTTTATTGTCAATCCAATTTGAATTTCCATTTGTGCTGGCCAAAAAATTGTCGGTATTCTGCACGAGCACTGGTCGAACGAGGCCGCGCGCAAACCAATCAAACCGCTTCATTTTCGTGCGGCGGTACATCGAAACGCCCACCGGAAAACTAATTCCTTCAAAACTTGAAGAAATTGAGCGGGCCTGTTTTCCAGAATAAGGATTGAACATGAAATCGTTGAGCGAAGCCGTTTTTTGGTCGTCGGAAAGATTTTGAATAGGGATTTCGTACCCGCCATATGACTTTTCGATGCCTGTCAAAAGCCAAAAATTCTTCGCCAAATGCGATTCGAGCATCAAACCTATATTACTGCAAAAGCCGTTTTGGCTGTGTTTTACCACGATTTTGCCCTCGTTTTGTGCCAAACCGATGCGAAATTGGCTCTTTTTCATCGGACGGGTCAGTTTGTCTTCTTCCAAAATTTGAACGGACGAGGGATTTGAAATTTGTCTGATGGTCAATTTTTCTGTTTTTAAAATGGGCAAAAAATCTGCTGCTGCGACTTTTTTGGTTTTTGTGGAAGGCAAATTTTCAGCAGTCGAAATTTCAATTTCTGAGTCATTTGAAAATTGTGCGAACCTGTTTACACTCGTATTTTCAGTGAAATTTTCACCCGATTTTTTTCCCAAATTTTCAGTCGCCGCCGCGGCCTGCGGCTGCGAAATATTTTCAAAAACGCCTGGCAAAATGGCTTTTTGAAAAAGCACATCTTGTTCCATTTTTGGAAAAATTGGTGTCTCCAAAAAATCTTTGGCCCCGCTCGGTTTGCCGGGTGAGGTGTTGGTTTTTAAAAATCTATATTCTTGAAAATCAACAATTTGGGTTGAAATTGGTGGGTTTGAAATTTTTCCAAAATCGTTTGAAAAATCGTTTTTAGAAGTTGCGGCAGCGGTTGGTTTTTCAATTTTTTGGGATGAAAAATTGAGTTCGATGGGCAAATTCGCGGCGGCGGAGTTTTGATTTTTCGAAAAATTTTCAGTCAAATTATTTGTCAAAACTGACTGATTTTCTGTCAAAATCGGTTGCGAAATTTCGGCAGTTTGCATTGTCGAACCCGTTTCTTTTTCCCCGGTCGTCATCCACCAAAAAAGCAGCAAAACGACCGCGCCGCTGCCGCGAAAAATCCACCGCCGAGTGGCCAAACGACGATTTTCAATCACCTGTTTTTGCGCAATTTTTGCCCACAAATCCACGTCGGGCGACTCGCGCAGGTCATCCAATTGGCCGCGAACCGTTCGTTCAAATTCTTGCAAATCGTATTTTTCCTGTTCCATATTTAGTTATTGGTGATTGGTTACTGGGAAATTAGTTATTGGGAAATTGGTTGTTGGCATGCAATTGCCTAATTCCCCAAAAACCAATAACTAATTTTCAAATAACCACTCAACTTATTGATTTTCAATTTTTTAAACCAAAATTTCGACTTCCAAAATACTTTCGGCAGCCATGATTTTTGAACTTGGCCGCCCGCCGTCTGCCGTCCATCGCCCGCCGTAAATTCGGTTCATCCATTCCCGAAGTTGTCGGCAGGCGCGGGTGTACTGCGAACGGACCGAACTTTCGGCGATGCCGAGTTCGGCAGCGATTTCTTCGTACGAATATTCCTCGACGCACCTCAAATTGAACACCGTGCGGTAGCCGTCCGGGAGGTTCTGCACCATTTTCAGGATGATTTTTGCGTCAAAATCGCCTTCGTCGGGGAGCGTAATTTGTGTGTTTTGGGGAATGTCTTCCAGCGCGAGGGCATTTCGGGTCGGGTGTTTTTTCCGCAGCGCCATCAAGGCCGTGCGCACCGTGACCTTCCGCAGCCAACCTTCAAAAGCACCTTCGCCACGGTATTGGTCGAGGTCGCGGAAAATTTTCAGAAAGGCATCCTGCAATAAATCCTGCGCCTCCGAACGGTCGCGGGCATAGCGAAGGCACACCGGAAACAGCATGTTTTTGTATTTTTCGTACAAAAATTGCTGCGCCTGCAAGTCGCCCGCTCGGCAGTTGAGGATGATTTTTTCCAAAATTTTGTCCATCCGAAAAATTTCCCGGTGATTGGTGAAAGGTTGGGTGAGCAAATATCGGTTCGCGCTGCTTGCAAACCGGAAATTTTGAGATTGGGATATTGAGATATTGGGAAAATCAAGGGATTGGGAAGTCAGTTCAAAGGATAATTCGCACTTTTGCAGATTATCTCAATATCAAAATACCTCAATATCTCTTTTGAAAAAGAAATTTTACGTCGTCTGGGCGGGCATCGAACCCGGAATTTACGATTCTTGGGACGCGGCAAAACGTCAAATCGAGGGTTTCCCCGCTGCAAAATACAAGAGTTTTGGTGACCGCGCCGAGGCCGAAAAAGCATATCGCGGCAGTTTTTGGGCGGTGGCCGGAAAGGATACGCGAACGGTGAAAAAATCGCTGCCCGACCTCGAAAAAATCGGCGTCCGGCTCGACGGCGTGGCGACCGACGCGGCCTGCGCGGGCAATCCCGGCGACATGGAATATCGCGGCGTGGAAATCGCGACCGGCCGCGAACTTTTCAAAATGGGGCCGCTCGCCGAGGGTACCAATAATATCGGTGAGTTTTTGGCTTTGGTCCACGCGCTTGCTTTTTTGAAAAAAATTGGGCAACCGAACCGCGTGATTTACACCGATTCGCGGAACGCGATGTCGTGGATTCGAGCCAAAAAATGCCGCACGAAATTGGCTCGAACGACGCGGAACCCACCCATTTTTGAACTGATTGAACGCGCCGAAAATTGGCTTGCCGCGAACCCCGTGACCAATCCGATTTTGAAATGGGAAACCGAAAAATGGGGCGAAATCCCAGCAGATTATGGTAGAAAATAGTCAAAACCATTTCAAAAACGAGGCGTTTAGCATCCAAACATTAAATATGGCATCTGACAAAACCAAGTCAATTTCCCGAAAAAAAATCCTCGCCGACCCCGACCCGACCGCCGCCGAGCGAAAAAAGAACCACATCGAACTGGCTTTTGAAAGTCAGGTCGCGGCGATGGATTTGGATGCCCGTTTTTTTTACGAACCGATGCTCGCCGCGCACCCGCAGCCGGGAAGTTTGCCGAAAATTTCTTTTGGAAAAAAGGAAATGCGCACGCCGATTTGGGTTTCGAGCATGACCGGCGGCACGGGGCGCGCCCGAAAAATCAATGAAAATTTGGCACGAGCGTGCGGTGAATTTGGTTTGGGAATGGGTCTCGGTTCGTGCCGACAATTGCTTTTTTCGGATGAATTTCTGCCCGATTTTGATGTGCGCCAGTTTTTGGGCGATTCCGCGCCGCTTTTTGCCAACCTCGGCGTGGCGCAAATCGAAGCCATTTTACAAAAAAAAGAAACCGCGCGGCTGACCGATTTGGTCTCAAAACTTCGCGCCGACGGATTGATAATTCATGTCAATCCGATGCAGGAAGCGATGCAACCGGAGGGCGACCGTTTCATTTGCCCGCCCCTCGAAACGATTCAAAAATTGCTCGCCGAAACATCTATTCCATTGATTGTCAAAGAAGTAGGCCAAGGTTTTGGCCCAGCGAGTTTGCGGGAATTGTTAAAACTGCCGCTGGTTGCCGTGGAATTTGCGGCAGCGGGCGGCACCAATTTTGCGCGGCTCGAACTGCTTCGAAATTCACCGGTCGAGCAAATTGTTTTTGAAAAAATAGCGACCGTCGGCCACACCGCCGAGCAAATGTTGGATTGGGCGAACCATCTTTCGGCGAGCCTCGGCGCGGATTGCCGGACGGAAAATTTGATAATTTCCGGCGGCGTGAAAAGTTTTTTGGACGGTTTTTATTTGACAAAAAAGTCGCGGCTGTCGGCAGTTTATGGTCAGGCGTCTGGTTTTTTAAAATATGCGCAGGGCGATTATTCAGAATTAAAGACATTTGTCGCCGCACAAATTCGAGGGCTGGAACTGGCCAATGCTTTTTTAAAGGTTGTTTAAATTTTATGTCCAAATCAATTTCGGGTTTTTCAAAACTCACCAAAAACGAAAAAATCAGTTGGCTGACGACCCATTTTTTTGAAAATTCAGCCGCCGCCGCCCTCGAACTCGAAGCGTGGTGGCGCGACGACGTCCAACAAAAAGTGCTGGACGGTTTCACTGAAAATTCGATGACCAATTTCGCGCTGCCGTTCAGCGTGGCTCCCAATTTTTTAATAAATGGAAAAATGTACGCCGTGCCGATGGTCACCGAAGAAAGCAGCGTGGTCGCGGCGGCGAGCGCGGCGGCAAAATTTTGGCTCGACCGGGGCGGTTTTCACGCGCAAGTCATTGATACTGTGAAACTTGGGCAAGTTCATTTTCGGTGGGGCGGCGAGGCGCAAATTTTGAAAAACCTTTTTCCAGCACTCAAAAAACAACTTTTTGACGGCTGCCAACACCTCACCGAAAACATGCGGCGGCGCGGCGGCGGCATTTTGGACGTCGAATTTTTGGACATGACCCACCTCGAACCGTGCTATTTTCAACTCCGGGCAAGTTTTGAAACTTGCGATTCGATGGGCGCGAATTTTATAAATTCGGTGCTCGAATGTTTTGCCGCGACGCTGGAAAATTTCATGGTCAGCCATCCACAAATTCCTGAAAATCAACGCGATGTGGAAATCGTGATGTCGATTTTATCAAATTACACGCCCGATTGCCTGGTCAAAGTTTGGGTGGAAACGCCGATTTCGTCTTTTAAAGAAGCCGCGCAAAAAAACGGGATGGATGCCCGCGAACTGGCCGAGCGTTTCCGCGTGGCGGTGCGGATTGCCGAAATTGACCCTTTCCGTGCGACGACACACAACAAAGGAATTTTTAATGGAATTGATGCGGTGGTGATGGCGACGGGCAACGATTTTCGGGCCATCGAGGCTTGCGGCCATGCTTTCGCCGGGCGCGACGGGCAGTACCGAAGCCTCAGCACCTGCTCGTTGGATAATGATATTTTGAAATTTGAACTGAAAATACCGCTCGCGCTCGGCACGGTGGGCGGTTTGACGAAATTGCACCCGCTGGCAAAATTGTCGCTCGAAATGTTGGGAAATCCGACCGCCCGCGAACTGATGATGGTGGTGGCCGCCGTCGGTTTGGCTCAAAATTTTGGGGCGGTGCGCTCGCTCGTCACCACCGGAATCCAGCACGGCCACATGAAAATGCACCTCGGAAACATCCTCAACCAACTCGGCGCGACGGCTGCCGAGGAGACGGCAGCCCGCGAGTTTTTTTGCAATCGGACGGTCAGTTTTAGCGGGGTCAGGGAGTTTTTGGGGAAAATGCGTTGATTTTTTCGCTCAAAAATAAATTATTTCGCAAAATCCAACACCGAACTGCGGTGGTAAAGCATCAGCAAAAGCCCCAAAAACATCAAGCCAAACATGGCGATGTACAACATGCAGTAGCCTTTGCCTCGGGTATTTTTAATATCATCCATGAATTTTAAACTGAAAATTTGATAAAGAGATAATTGGATATTCGATGCGGCAAAAGTAAAAATCCAAACCAAGAAAACAGCCGGGCGGCCTGTTTTTTTGGAAAAAGGCGTTCTTTCAGATTTTTTCTAAATGCTGTCCGGTTACTTTTGCCCCCTGAAAAATGGAAAATTCACTGAAACTCCACATCGAAGCATTGATTTTTGCTTCCCCGCAGGCCATCCCGCTCGCCGAAATCCGGGCGGTTTTGACCGAAACTTTTCAAACTGAAATTTCGGAAACGGACATCCAAAATTGGATTGCCGAGTCGCAGGCGCAGTTTTCAAAAGCCGAT
Source organism: Saprospirales bacterium (assembly GCA_031398055.1). Classification (GTDB taxonomy): domain Bacteria; phylum Bacteroidota; class Bacteroidia; order Chitinophagales; family Saprospiraceae; genus M3007. The sequence goes on from JANNMS010000287.1 coordinate 10,515, forward strand.
TTTGCTTTTGAACTGGTTGAAATCGCGGGCGGCTATCAATTTTTGACAAAAGGCGCGTTCCACAATTCGGTCGCCGTTCACCTGAAACAGACCACCAAAAAACGCCTTTCGCAAGCCGCGCTCGAAACTTTGGCTTTGATTGCCTACAAACAACCGGTGACGAAAAGCGAACTCGAAGAAATCCGCGGCGTGAGTTGCGATTATGCCTTGCAGAAACTTTTGGAAAAGGAACTTGTTCTGATTTCCGGTCGCAGCGAAGGCCCCGGGCGGCCACTTTTGTACGCGACTTCCGAGAAATTCATGGATTATCTGGGCATCCGGAGTTTGACGGATTTGCCGAAACCGAAGGATTTTAAAGACCCCGAAAATACAATCGGAGAAGAACAAAGTTGAAACCCCAATTCAAAATTTATGGAAAATACATCTGCAACATTGGTCAACCGCGTCGCATCCAGCAATCTCGTGACCATTGATTTGGAAAAATTGTACCCAGCGGGCGAGGTCGTGCCTTTCGATTTGAAAGACTACCTTTTTATGGGTCTGATTTTGAAAGAAAAAGACTTCCGCGAGGCACTCAAAAATCTGGATTGGGCGCAGTTCGAGGGAAAAATTTTGGCCGTTTTTTGTTCCGCCGATGCCATCATTCCGATGTGGGCGTACATGCTTTTGGCGACGCACGCCGCGCCGTTTGTCGCGGATATTTTGTTGACCACGCCAGATTTGGCGGTCGAAAGTTATTTTTTGAAAAAAATTTCAAGCCTGAATTTTCAAGAATACGCCGGAAAACGAATTGTTGTAAAAGGCTGCTCCGACAAACCCGTGCCTGCTGCGGCCTACCTCGAAATCACGCGGCGGCTGACTCCGGTGGCGCAAAGTATCATGTTTGGGGAGCCGTGTTCGACGGTGCCGGTTTTTAAAAAAGCGGTGAAAATTGTGGTTGAGACGGCTGAAACGGTTTGAAAACAATCCCATGTTTTTCAGAAAACAGAATTTTGCATCAATAATAGCAATGAAAAAACTCCATTTAATATGCCTGACTTGGCTTTTGATTTTTCTCGCCTCGTGCAAGAGTAATTATGAATTGCGCACATTGAGCGAAAACAAAGTTTCCATTGGACTTAAACCTTTTAATGGAGACTGGAATATCAATTTTGATAAGGATAAAGTGTTTAAAGAATTCTTATCACTTGCAAAGGATACGATACAAATCATTAACCCACAACTATACTTTAAAGAACCAAAACCAATTAATAAACTTAATAAAAGTGGACAAAAAACAGGAATTTGGATTACAGGCAATAATAAAATGTTTGAAATATGCAATTATCGAAAAGGTAATAAACATGGCAAAAGCATAATCTATTTAGCGCAAAACGAAACCATTGAAAGTACCTTTAAAATGGGCAAACTTAATGGTTGGCATGAACGGAAATTGGCAGACAAAACATTTTATCGTAAGTTTTACAAAAATGATATCGTTAGAAAAGTACAAATCCTAAGCCCAAATTGGTAACCAGAAAGTTGTTTTCGTTGGTGTGGGGACTTTATTTTCAAACCTCCATCTCCCCCATTTTTTCAATCAAAAACCCTTCCGGCCACTCCCTGATTTCCGCTTCTTCCGTGCTGATTTTCAACACATTGGCCTTGAATTTCAATAAAAATTCAGCCGCCAAACTTTTGCGGATTCCAATCTCAAAAACCGCCCGCTCGCCATATTTTTCAGCGACAAGTCGGATGTCCAATTTTTTCAAAACGTTCATCACTTCCGGCATGATTTCGTATCCAAAATCGAGGAGAAAAACTTCGGCGATGATGCGTTCCACCACCTCCACATTTTCCAAAGCCGCCGCCGCCGATTCGCGGTAGGCATTTATCAAACCTGACGCGCCGAGCAGTGTGCCGCCAAAATACCGCGCCACGACCACCAAAATATCGGTCAAATTCTGCCGGTCAATTTGCGCCAAAATCGGCCTGCCCGCCGTGCCGGACGGTTCGCCGTCGTCGCTCGCCCGAAAACGTTGGCCGTCCGTGCCGAGCCGCCACGCAAAACAGTGGTGATTGGATTTGAAATGCAGTTTCCGCAAACTTTCAATCAGTTCGAGGCACTGATTTTCGGTTTTGACGGGGTAGGCAAAAGCCAAAAATTTGCTGCCCCGGTCTTTGAATTCGCCGGTCGCTGGCAAATTGATGGTGAAAAAATGGTCTGGAAGTGGATTCATCGTGGCGGCAAAGTTGGCCTAATTTGACCAAAATTTGACTGGTCGGCAGTGCATTTCTGTCTAACCTTGCGGCTCAATTTTGACTTTGAAATTTTTTTCAAAATCTAAAATTAAAAGTCCAACAACTTACAAATCAATTAATTATGTTGAAATTCATTTCATTTTTCTGCCTGCTCGTTTTCATTTTTTCTTTTGAAAAATCTTTTTCCCAAAACGAAAGCCGCGAAAAAGCACTGCCAATTCCAACCGCCCCCGCCGTTGCCGAAACCCAACATTTAAAAAATATCCGCCAACTGACTTTCGGCGGCGACAACGCCGAGGCTTATTGGTCGCCGAACAGTTCGATGCTCACTTTTCAAAGCAACAATTCAAAATGGGGGTTGAAATGCGACCAAATTTTTGCGATGGAAGTGGAAAAAGCGGCTGGAAATCCAAATTACAAACCCGCTGCAATCAGCAATGGAAAGGGCCGCACGACCTGTTCCTATTTTTTGCCGGACGGAAAACACATCCTTTTTGGTAGCACTTTCGCGGCGGCGGACACCTGCCCGGCTGCCCCACAATACACGCCCGGCGGGAAATATCTCTGGGCAATTTATGAATCGTTCGATATCTATGTTGCTGATTTACAGGGAAATATTACCCAAAAACTGACAGACACGCCGGGTTACGATGCCGAAGCAGTTTTGAGTCCGAAAGGTGATAAAATACTTTTTACCAGCATGCGAAGCGGTGATTTGGAACTTTACACCATGAATTTGGACGGGGCAAATGTGAAGCAAATCACTTTTGATTTGGGCTACGACGGCGGCGCATTTTTCTCGCCCGATGGTTCAAAAATCGTTTTTCGTGCCAGCCGCCCAAAAACGGAACAGGAAATAAAAGAATATCGCGATTATCTCGAACGTGGCCTCGTCGCACCGACAACGATGGAAATTTTCACCTGCAATGCTGATGGCTCGAATTTGCACCAGGTTACGCATTTGGCGAAGGCGAATTGGGCACCGTATTTCACGCCGGACGGCAAACGGATTGTGTTTTCGTCGAACCATGCCTCGGCTCGCGGCTACGATTTTCAGATTTTTATGATAAACGAAGATGGAACGGGGCTGCGGCAATTGACGACCGAAAGTAATTTCAATGCCTTCCCGATGTTTTCGCCGGATGGCAAAAAACTTTCGTGGAGTTCGAACCGGGACAACGGCGGGACACGGGACACGAATGTTTTTGTGGCAGATTGGGTAGATTGAGATATTTCGATATTGAGATATTGGGATAATCTCGCAATCTCTCAATATCGAAATATCCCAAATGAAAAAAGCCGCCACAACATTATGTTGCAGCGGCTTTTGAGTTTTTCTGGAGGTTTCGAGCGGATTCGAACCGCTGTAGCAGCTTTTGCAGAGCTGTGCCTAGCCACTCGGCCACGAAACCTTGCGAATGGGCTGCAAAAGTAATTCGCTTTTCTATCCTTGCCCAATTCGATTCGAAATTTTTCCTAAAATTTCTCCTCAATTTCATCCAAGTTGTTGATTCTCAATTTTTTGAGAGAAAAAAAAATTTGCAGCACGGCGTTTTTTATTGAAAAAGAAAAATTTGCGGCGAGTTTATTTTTTTTAAAATTATTGAAAAAATTTCAACCTTCGCCCTGCACATAAATTTGGCGGCAGCCAACGCCCGACCATTTATCTGCTTGATTTTCAATGTTCAACTAAAATTTTTTTAATAAACATCATGCAAAAACTTCAACAACTGGACTACATCGTTTTCCTGGTTTATTTCATCATCGTGTCGAGTTACGGCTACTGGATTTATCGGCGAAAAAAGGCAGCCGAAACCAGTGCCGCCGATTTTTTCATCGCCGAAGGCTCGCTGACTTGGTGGGCAATCGGCGCCTCGCTGATTGCCTCGAACATTTCCGCCGAGCAAATGGTGGGGATGTCCGGCTCCGGTTTTGCGATGGGTCTGGCGATTGCGTCTTACGAATGGATGGCGGCTTTGACCTTGATTGTCGTGGCCATTTTTTTCATGCCGGGTTATTTGAAAAACAAAATTTACACCATGCCGCAGTTTTTGGAAAAGCGGTACAGCCCACTCGTTGCCACGATGATGGCCGTTTTTTGGCTTTTGGTGTATGTTTTTGTCAATTTGACGGCGATTTTGTACCTCGGGGCTATCGCGGTGAGCACGATTTCGGGTTTCAGTTTTCAGGCCTGTTCGATTTTTTTGGCCGTTTTTGCCATCATCATCACGCTCGGCGGGATGAAAGTGATTGGTTACACCGACGTAATTCAGGTGGCGGTTTTGGTGCTTGGCGGCTTGGTCACGACTTATTTGGCACTCAATCTGGTGGCCGACAAATTTGAAATGCAGGGCGCGATGGCCGGTTTGAGGTTGGTAAAAGAACAGGCGCCGACCCATTTTCACATGATTTTTGACAAATCGAACCCACATTACAAAGACCTTCCGGGCCTGACCGTTTTGTTCGGCGCGATGTGGATTGCCAACCTAAATTATTGGGGCTGCAACCAATATATTACGCAGCGTGCGCTCGGCGCGAACATCGGCACGGCGCGCAACGGGCTGCTTTTTGCTGCTTTTTTGAAATTGATGATGCCGCTCATCGTCGTCATTCCGGGCATCGCGGCCTATGTTTTGTACCAACAAGGTATGTTTCAAGCCGAAATGGTGGATGCAGCCGGAACCGTGAAACCAGACAAAGCATACCCGGTTTTGCTCAATTTGCTTGGCCCAGGGCTGAAAGGTTTGTCTTTTGCGGCTTTGACGGCGGCAATTGTGGCTTCGCTGGCGGGCAAGGCAAACTCGATTGCGACCATTTTCACCCTCGATATTTACAATAAATACATGGATAAAACTGCCGGTGAGGCAAAACAAGTGGGCATTGGCCGCTGGGCAATCATCGCTTCGATGATCATCGCGGTGATTGTCGCGCCACAATTGCAAAAACTGGAACAAGGTTTTCAATTTATCCAAGAGTTCACAGGGCTGATTTCCCCGGGAGTCGTGGCTATCTTTTTGCTCGGGTTTTTCTGGAAACGGGCGACTGCAAATGCTGCTCTGGCCGCTGCGCTGGCGACGATCCCGCTCGGAATTGGTTTTAAAAAATGGATGCCGGAAGTGCCGTTTCTCGACCAGATGGGCTGGGTTTTTGTGGTTTTGGTGGCTTTGATGGTCATCGTCAGTTTGGCTGACCCGAAAAGCAAGGACAATCCGAAAGCGATGGAAGTGGATGTTTCGAGTTTCAAAACTTCCTCAACTTTTGCAGTCGGGGCGTTGTTGGTCACTGGAATTATCGCTGCGCTGTACATTGTTTTTTGGTAGAAAATGTTAGAATCAGAATTTACAGAATTTTAGAATTTTCAAAACTATTTAACAACAAACCCAATTTAGTAAATTTTAAAATTCTGTAAATTCTGATTCTGACAATAATAAAATTCTAAAATGCTCAAAGTCTATCGCAGGCTTTGGGCATTTTTTTATTGAAATTCATCCGATGACTTTGAGTCATCGGATGAATAGAAACTGGTCGGGCAAAAACTTTTCAATTCCAAAACATCCAACATTTTCAAAAACGGCTCGTCCAATTTTGCCGTCAAATTAATTTCCTCGCCGCTGACCGGGTGCGAAAATTGAAAAGTCGCAGCATGCAAAAGCATCCGGTGCAGGTCATGATTTTCCCGAAAAAATTTGTTGTGTTTCACGTCGCCGTGTCGCGGGTCGCCGATAATCGGGTGGCGGAGGTGCGCAAAATGCCGGCGAATTTGGTGCCGCCGCCCGGTTAAAAGTTCGGCCTCGACCAACGAAAAACGCGCCGTCGGATACCGCAAACCAATCGCCATTTCCAAAAGCGACTGGCCGAGTTTCCAAAAACGAGTTTGGGCATCCGTGCCATTTCGCTCCGATTCGTCATCGACAATCGGGTAATCAATCAAACCTTCGTCGGGCAAATAGCCGCGCAGCACGGCGAGGTATTTTTTGGTGACCGTTTTTTGCATGATTTGCTCGCCGAGCGCACGCGCGATTTCACTGTTTTTTCCAAAAATCAAAACGCCCGAAGTGCCTCTGTCCAAACGATGAATCGGATAAACGCGATTCCGGATTTGGTCGCGCAGCAATTGCAAAATAAAAACGCGGTCTTCGGTGATGCCCGTCCGATGCACCATGATGCCCGGCGGTTTGTTGATGGCGATCAAATGTTCGTCGTGAAAAAGGATTTCAAAAGGTGAAAAAGGCGAGTTCGACAAGGCAGTTTGACAATTTTTTAAAAAATGAATTTGGAACTTTGCGGCTGGCAAGCGAGTTTCAGCCGCTCACTTTAAAATCTAAAAAAATGAGAATCCGACCAATCGTCCTTTGTTTATTGGAAAATCGCGACCGCATTTTGATGCAAGAATTTCGAGAGGAATTTGAAAATTATGATTTTTTCAGATTGCCCGGCGGCGGAATCGAACTTGGCGAACCAGCAACCGAAGCCGTTCGCCGCGAAATCCGGGAAGAACTTCAATCCGAAATTTTGGACGTGGAGTTTATCGAGGTTTTTGAAAATATTTACAAATACGGCGGCGAGCAAAAACATGAAATCGCCTTTCTTTTTCGGGCAAAACTGACGGACAATCAATTGACTGAGCAAGATGTTTTTGAGTTTTTTGACAACGGTTTGGCGTTTCGAGCGGTGTGGGTTTCGAGGCAGGAAATCGCCGACGGCAGCCGGGTTGTTTTTCCATTGCATTTTCGAGAAATGATTTTGGAAGGAAAAATTTGAGGTTTTACCACAAAGGCACATAAGAAAACATAAGTTTTTTAAAGAAAAACTATCTAAAACTTATGTTTCCTGATGTGACTTTGTGGTAAAAAATCAAACAGTGTTTCTGTTCCGCTGCATCCAAATTGACTTAAAAAGCCGCACCGCCAAAATCGGGGCAGCTATAAAAGTACCCACCCCGAAAAACATCAATTCATTGTAAATGTAATTTTCCATTGATTTTCGCTCCGCCGCCGGCAGGTGTCCGGTGATGTTTTCCCAACCAATATCGCCGATGTGGTTGACAAAACGGCTCAAAAAATCGTACGAAAAAACCATGGTCGGCACCATCAACAAAATTAAAATGATTTTAAAAACCTGATTTCGCGCCCAAATCGTGTGCTCAAACATAAAAATATGCCTTGTAAAAGTGAAGAGTGCCACGATGAAAACGATGTTCAAAGTTTGAAATTCCCAAACTTGCATTGCTTGATGAATCGGCCGCAAAACCAAAAAAACCACCACCGCCGTGATGACCCACCACAAAATTTCCAGCCAAATTTTTAGAGACATTTTTTGTTCGTTGATAAAATTCGGGGCAAAAGTATCTCACCAAGAATTGACAACTTTTAGAAAGTTGTCAATTCTACATTTATTTTTGGCGGTAAATATTTTGAAATATTTTAAAAACTAAATGACACAACAACCAACACACGACCGCTACCCCGGCATCCGCTCGTTCGAAAAAGGCGAAAAAAACGTCTTTTTTGGCCGCGAGGAAGAATCTGCCGACCTTTTTGGTCTGGTAAAAACCCGTCCGTTGGTCGTGTTGTTTTCAAAATCGGGACTCGGAAAAAGTTCTTTAATCAATGCTGGGCTGTCGCCAAAACTCGAAAACGAGAATTTTATGCCCATCACTGTGCGGTTTCAAAACACGGATTCGACGCCGCTCGAAATTTTGAACAAGGTTTTGGATCCATTTATTGACCGTGAAATGTTGAAAAAATTTGCTCCAAACAATTCTGAACAACAACTTTGGCACAAATTCAAATCCTGCAAATCTCCGGACGGCCAAATTCCTGTTTTTGTTTTTGACCAATTTGAAGAATTTTTCAACCACCCGGCAACTGCCCGTTTGTCCTTCGCTAGCCAACTCGCCGACCTCGTCGAGTTTCGTCTCCCCGAAAATGAACTGGCAAAACTTCAAGCCATCCCACGTTCGCAGCGCACGGCGGAGCAAATGGCTTGGTTCACGCCGGTCGAGTCAAAATTTTTGATAGCCATCCGTTCCGACCGGCTGAGCGAATTGAACGAAATGTCGGTCGCGCTGCCTTCTGTTTTGCAAAGCCGTTTTGAACTCAAAGCCCTCAATTCTGCAAAAGCGACCCGCGCCATCGAAGCCCCTGCCCAGTTGGACGGCGATTTTTCTTCCCCAAAATTTAAGTACCACGCCGACACGCTGAAAGATATTTTGGACAATTTGCGGGGCAATTTGGCCGACGAGATCGAGAGTTTTCAATTGCAGATTTTGTGCGGCGAGGTCGAGAAAATGGTTCGGACGGCGGCTTTTTCCAACGTCCAACGTCCAACATCCAACATCCAAATCGTGGTGACGCCCGATTATCTCGGCGGCGCGGAAGGCATCCGCAACATTTTGAACAATTATTATGAAAATCAAATCACCGGGCTGGACGTAAAAAATGAACAGCCCGTTGCGCGCTTATTGATTGAGGATCAATTGATTGCGAACGGGAAACGGATCGGTGCGGCGGTGGAATCCATCACCTTGCCTGCGGGTTTGGCCGAAAAATTATTGCTCAGCCGGCTGATTCGTCGCGCCCCGACGCACCTCGGCGATGTGTACGAAATCAGTCACGATACTTTGGTCGCTCCGATTGTCAAATCTCGTGATTTGCGCCATCAATTGGAGCGGCAAAAAGAATTGGAAGATGAACGGCTGGCCAACGAAGCCGAACTTGCAGAGCAAAAAAAACGCCTCGAAGAAGAACGCGAACTCCGGGCCGACGCCGAAAAAGCGAAACAAGAAGCCATCGTCGAACGCGAAAAAGCCGAAGCCGCGCTTTCCGAAGCCGACCGTCTCCGAAAAAAAGCGGAAGGCAATGCCCTGAAATTATTTTGGACGGGCGTGGTGTGCGTAGTTTTGTTGTTTCCGCTGGTTTTGCTGTATATTTTTACCAGAAATGATTGGGAACGCGACCGTTCCGAAGCAGTGACACAGCGGCGCGAACAAAAATTTGCGGATGCAAAAGAGACTTTTCAGAAAATGAAAGATTATCCGTTTTACAGAATCGCGTTTTTGAACCGCAATATTTCGTTGGAAGACAGTATTGCTTTTTGTCAAAAAATGGAATTTGCCGAAATTGACGTGGAAAAAGCGAACGCTGCCGTGCAAAACGGGGAGTATTTTGAAGCCAAAAAATTGTACGAAAAAGCAAAAACGGCGGGGTTCGCTGGGCTCGAAATTCGGATAATGAATGTAGAAAAATTCAGGCAACTCGCTCTGGATAATTACACCCGAAAAGCCGAAACTTTTTTTGAAGCCAAAGCCTTCGACCTGGCTTGCGAGAACTTTTTTGAAGCGGCGAAACTGGATCCAGAGAATTTGTGGTTGCAAAAAAAGCGGGCGGAAACGAGGAAGTTTTGTGGGAAATAAAGGAAAACGCCTCGCCGAAATTGAATTCGACGAGGCGTTTTTTATTTAAAAAGTTGGATTTGCAAATCAAGCGAACTCCAAAAGCAATTTTTTGGCCTCGTCCGAACCCATTTCGGCTGCCGCTTTCAAATCTTTTGCGTATTCTTTTTTGCCTTGTTTGTGCAAACAAATTCCGCGCTGCAACAAACCTTCGGCCTCGGTGGAGTTGTCTTTTCCTTCTTTTATCGAAAGTGCCATGTTGAAAGCATCGATCGCTTTGTTCAAATCGCCCAATTCAAACAACGTTTTTCCGTACAAATGCCAACCGCGACGGTTGTGTTTGAAGTTCGGATCGTCCGGTCTTGCTTTCCGGGTGAGGAAAAAACTCAGTTCCACTGCAGCCTCTTTGTAATTTTTCAGATGAAAAAGACACTCGGCCTTGCTCAAACGCGAGCGGTAAAAAATGGGCTGCAAGGCAATCGATTTTGAAATCGCCTGCCCAAAATCGGCGGCGGCGGCTTCCCAATCGTTTTTCAACATTTTTACTTTGCCGCGACCGTAATATGACTCCGGATTGTTTGGATTGATATCGATACTTTTTGACCAATCATAACTTGCATCTTTATAATTTCCCAATCTAAAATTCATAAAACCGCGGCGTTCGTAAGCCAAAGCATGGCGTTCATATTTTTCTATGGCATTGGCGAGTGCTTCGGCGGCTTCTTTTTCTTTACCGATTTCTTCGCTCAGCGCACGGCCTTTGATAAATTCAGAGACCGCCAATTTTTCGGAAGTCGGCTCCAAAATTTTGGACTCCACCAATTTTCCATTATCAATGCACCAAGCTCGAACTTGGCCGACGACGGCAAATTGGGCGATGTCCTCCACCATTTTCGTGGTGTTGACCCACGGCTTTTCCCACGACACAACCACGGTTTGCGGGATGGTCATCGAAAAATCTTCTTCATTGAAAATGTCTTCGAGTTTGAAAAGGATATCGGTCTTGAAATAAACTTCCAGACGGGTAGTCCAATGGTGCAACGCGAGATTGTACGTGCGGGTGTTGCCGAATTCGAAACGGCCTTTAAAAATCAATTTGAGTGGCGAAGTATTCATCCTGCTGCTTTATTTATCAAAAATAACAATCAATCGAATTTGGGAAGCGCAGGTTTTTTGGCGATATTTATTCGGTGTCCAGTCAAATTTCCATCCACCTTTTTGGGGCGCAAACTTGGCCAAAAACTTTACCAAGGCAAGTTTTTGAGTTTTAAACGCGACAAATTGCCCAACGGTTTCACCAAGATGGTTTGCCGAAGATTTTGTGTCTCGTTTGAAAGACTAAATTAAAATTTTTAATGATTGAAAATCGCCCGAAGATTGGAGAACTAACCGAAGATTTGGTCAGTTTCACGAAGGCACACTTCCCCCAAATGTTTCACAAACATCCAAAAAATTATTTGCTTGCCCAAATTTTGGCGAAGCAAACTTCATAATTATTTTTTGCTAAATTGTTGATAATCAGACAAAAGGAACTCCGGGCACTGTTTTCACCAAAGCCCCCCTATTGATTTTGGTTTTCACAATGCCCGGCATTTTTTGTTCCTCTCCGAAGGCAGGATATTTTTTACAGATTATTGTATGTTTGTTTCCCGAGGAAATTTGAGGGATAATAATTTGTGTGGATGACCTCGAATATTTGACTTTTGCAAATCGTGTTTGTGTCGTTTGTCCGACAAAAGTATTGGGTTGCGGGCGGTTTTGGATAATACAAAATCCTGCCTCTCTCAAAATTTTCCGGGAACAAACCATCTAAAATTATCTTTTCAATAAGTTGATTTTCAGGCTTTTATTTGCCGTCCGCTAAAACCAGATTTTTGGTTTTTTATCAAAATTTTTATCAAAAAAATCCAACTGAAATGGACTTTATTTTATCTGAAAAACACACCGTCGCCAATGTTTTTTTGGCGGAACTTCGGGATGCCAACATCCAGAAAGACCGTTTTCGGTTTCGCCGAAATTTGCAGCGCGTCGGCGAAGTGTTGGCCTATGAAATTTCAAAAACGCTGGATTACGAAAAAAAGGAAATCGAGACGCCGCTCGGCGTGGCCGTGCACCATTTGCCGACCCAAAAAATCGTGCTGGCGACCATTCTTCGCGCTGGTTTGCCGTTCCACCAAGGCATGTTGAATTATTTTGACACCGCCGACAGCGCGTTTATTTCCGCGTTCCGCAAACACCACAAAGACGGCACATTTGAGATTCAGTTGGACTACATTTCCACGCCCGATTTGACGGATTGCGTCCTGATTTTGTGCGACCCGATGTTGGCGACGGGCGCGTCGGTAAACTTGACGTTGAAAGAGTTGTTGAAGCAAGGAACGCCTGCGGTAATCCATGTGGCGACGGTGATTGCCTCGATCGCAGGTTTGGAAGCTGTGCGGCGGCGTTTTCCAAAAGTGAAAGTTTGGATGGGGTCGCTGGACGAGGAATTGACGGCAAAATCTTACATCGTTCCGGGGCTCGGCGATGCTGGCGATTTGGCTTTTGGCGATAAAATCTAATTGAAAGATGAACTATAAACTTTGAACTTTAAACATTTTGGACAGGCCTGAAATAACTTTGCCCCAAACACCACCTATTTTTTTCAAACCATCTGCAAAACCGCCTTTTAATAATAAATGTCTGATGTAATCAAATTGTTGCCGGAAAGTGTCGCCAATCAAATCGCTGCGGGCGAAGTGGTGCAGCGTCCCGCGTCTGTCGTGAAAGAATTGCTAGAAAACGCGATCGATGCCGGGGCAACCTCGTTGAAATTAGTAGTAAAAGATGCCGGAAAAACCCTGATTCAAGTCATTGACAACGGCTGTGGGATGTCCGAAACCGACGCCCGGATGTGTTTTGAACGCCATGCTACTTCCAAAATCCGAGAATCCCGCGACCTTTTTGCCATTCAAACGATGGGTTTTCGGGGCGAGGCGATGGCTTCGATTGCCGCCGTCGCGCAAGTTGAGATGAAAACGCGCCGCCGAAACGACGAACTCGGCACGCGAATCGTCATCGAAGATTCGCGGGTAAAAACGCAGGAAGCCGTGAGTTGCGAGTCTGGGACGAGTATTTCTGTGAAAAACCTGTTTTTCAATGTGCCTGCCCGCCGCAATTTTTTGAAAGCCGACCCGGTGGAAATGCGCCATATTTTGGACGAATTTCAACGGGTGGCGATGGCCAATCCTGACCTGTTTTTTTCGCTGCACCACAACGGGCAAGAAATTTTTCACCTCGCTTCGGGTAATTTGCGGCAGCGCGTCGTGAAAATTTTTGGCGAAAACATCAATAAAAAATTGGTGCCGGTCGGCGAGGACACCGAGGTTTTGCAAATCAGTGGCTTCGTTGGCAAGCCCGATTATTTCAAAAAAACGCGCGGCGAACAGTACTTTTTTGTCAATAAAAGGTTCATCAAATCAAGTTATTTGCACCACGCCGTTGTGCAGGCTTTTGAAGAATTGATGCCTTCGGATGCTTATCCATTGTATGTTTTGTTTTTGGAAATCGACCCGGCGAGCATTGATATCAATGTGCATCCAACCAAACAAGAGATAAAATTTGACGATGAAAAACTGGTTTATAATTATTTAAAAGTGGCCGTTCGCCATGCTTTGGGCAGTCATAACGTGATGCCAATGATAGATTTTGAACAAGAAAATTCATTTGCGCCCACGTTGTCTTCTCCGATAAAAAACAAGCAACACCACACGCCTAATTTTGACAGACCAACAACTGGAAATACAGTGAAAAGTAATAGAGATTATAATCCCGATAATTTTGATGATAACAACAGGCAACAAAGCAATTTAAGAAATTGGCAAAAACTTTATGAAGGATTAGATTTGATAAGCCCTGCTGAAAATCAGATAGAAAATGATACAGAATTTATAGAAAATCAACAACCTTCATCAATAACTGTCGGTAGCCGGGCGAACACAAACGAGTCTATAATTTTAATAGACGACAACACCGAAAGTTTTACAAAAGAACACCGAGAACCTTATCAAATCCACAGTCAATATATTGTCAGTCAGATAAAATCTGGTTTTCTTTTGATAGACCAACAGGCCGCGAGCGAGCGGATTTTGTACGAAAAATATCTGGAAACACTGACAAATTCGTCTATCTCAACACAAAAATTATTGTTTCCAAAAACAATAGAACTCAATCCCGCTGATGCTGCTTTGATGAAAGATTTGCTGTCGGAAATAAATAAGTTGGGTTTTGAAATAGAAGAATTTGGGGCAAATACTTTTGTGGTGCACGGCCTTCCTGCTGAAATTAACGGAACAATAAATGAACAAGATTTGATAGAAAAACTATTGAGTCAATACAAAAACAATATAGAACTTGAATTGGGGATTTATGAAAATCTCGCCCGTTCGGCTGCCAAAAGTGCTGCATTAAAAAGAAACCAAACCCTCACCGGGCGCGAAATGAAAGACCTGATTGACCAATTATTTGCCTGTCAAATTCCATACAAAAGCCCTTCTGGTCGCAACTGTTTTATAACTTTCGACCTCGAAGAATTACAAAAACGATTTACTTCTTGATTATCCGATGTTTCAGTTTCCACCATTGACCGGTGTTTGCCGGCACTTAGTTATATTGAACGTAATTTTCTTTATCGGGTCTTATATTTTGCTCGGTTCAGAATCCATTGATTTGATCAACAATGAATTGATTCTCGGAAGATTACAATTGGCCGCTTTTTTTCCCGGCTCACAGCATTTTCAGCCTTATCAAATCTTTACGCACATGTTTATGCACGGAGATTTGGGGCATATCTTTTTTAACATGCTTTCGCTGTACATTTTTGGCCCGTGGGTCGAGTCTTCGATGGGGCCAAAACGTTTTCTGAGTTATTATTTGTTATGTGGATTAGGAGCATTTCTATTGTTTACAGTGATTGAATATTTTCAATTAAAAAGTGCCGGTATTGACCCTTATACTTTTAATGGTTCAATGCTCGGCGCGTCCGGCGCGATATTCGGATTGTATGCTGGTTATGGCGTTTTCTATGCCGATAAAGAGATTTATCTATTGTTTCCGCCTATTCCAATTAAAGGAAAATACTTCGTCTTAATTTTTGGTTTATTGGAATTGTATTCAGGAATTAGAGGAACGGCATCCGGTGTAGCACATTTTGCCCACGTTGGCGGAGCGGTTTTTGGGATGTTATTGATTTTATTTTGGTACGGAAACTTTAAAATAAGAGGCAAGTGATAAGAATTTAAAATAAGCAAAAACTAACCTCTGACAATTAAAATCTAATCTCTATTAAAAGATGTTCAATTCTATATTAAGCGATATACGGTCTGTATTTCACAGCGGCCACATGGTCAACCGCCTGATGTTGGTCAATTTTATGGTTTGGATAGGTGTGATGTTGTTAAAATTATTGACTACGATATTCAACGGTGGTGATGTTGATTTAGACACTTTTGATAACATTTTGCATTACATCTGTATGCCCGGCCATTGGGACGAGGCGATTTTCCGACCCTGGGCATTCTTTTCGAGCATGTTTTTGCACGAAGGTTTTTGGCATTTGATTACCAACTTGATGTTCATGTACATGTTTGGGACAATTGTCGGCGACCTTATTGGAGATAGAAAAGTATTGCCAGTTTATATTATCGGCGGTTTGGTGGGCAATGTCTTATTTATGTTATCCGACTTTTGGAAACATTACCCAGTTCCTTATGCATTGGGCGCGTCGGGCGCGGTGATGGCTTTGGCGGGCGCGTCGGTAACTTTAAACCCCGATTATCGGGTCATGTTGATGTTTTTGGGAGAAGTGAAATTAAAATACATTGTCTTAGTTTTGGTGCTTTTAGATTTGGTGGGAATTGCTCACAATGACAACACCGGCGGCCATGTTGCCCACATCGGCGGCTTCCTAACAGGAATTTTCCTTATCAGCCGATTGCGCGACGGGCAAGATGTAATAGAACCAACTGCAAGGTTTTTTGATAAAATTTCTAATTGGGTAACTAATATTTTCAATAAAAAACCAACACGCCGTAAACCAAAAATGGCTTATCGTGGCCAAAACTTAGACCCTAAAAAAGCCAACCACCGCAGTGATAACAATGATTTATCTTATCAAGAAAAACTGGACGCTATCTTAGATAAGATAAAAGAAAACGGTTACGAAAATCTATCGCAAGAAGAAAAAGACTTTTTATTCAATGCAAGCAAGAGGTGAGTTTGGTTATTAGTTATTGGTTATTGGGTAATTGGTTAAACCCAATAACTAATAACCAATTACCCAATAACCAATCACCCCACCCACCTTTGCACAATCTTAAACTCACTAAAAAACGTCCGCGCAATCACCCGTAAAACGGTATAAACCGGAATCCCAACCACCATTCCCGCCACGCCGCCGATTTTTGCGGCAATTAAAGTCACGATAAAAATTTCGAGCGGATGTGCCTGAACCGATTTTGAAAAAATCATCGGGCCGATAAAATTGTTGTCCAACATTTGGATGATGACAAACGCAGCCACCACTTTCAAAAGCAAGGGCCAAATCAGGGCAAAATCCAAAGTCAAATTCGATGACAAAGTGATAAAAAGCCCAAAAACCTGCCCGATGATCGGCCCAACGTAAGGCACGATATTCATCAAACCGCCGAACGCTCCGATCAAAAGTGCATTCGGCACACCCAAAATCCACAAAATCACGGTAATTCCGAACGAAAAAATAAATGTTTGAACCAGCAATCCGCCAAAATATCGGGTCAAAACCTTGCTCGAATCATCCACCGCGTTCAAAACTTTTTCTTCCAAATCTGTAGGAAAGAGCGCGTGCAGAATATCCGTGAACAAATTTTTGTCCTGCAAAAAGAAAAAAAGGATAAAAGTTACCACTGTAAAAGTCACAGCGATGCCCCCGGCGGCGGACAAAAAGGATCCAAAAATATCGCCGAGCATCGTCGGTTTTAGCCAAGTCGAGAGCAATTCTTGGGTTTTTACGCCCAGATTTTCGTCCGGTTTCAGGATTCCGAGTTTGTGCAATTCGACGTCGATAAAATGCAAAGGCGGCTGCATTTTTTGTCCAAGTGCTTGATAATCAACGTTTGCCAGATTCCTAGCTTGCTGCACGATGCCCGGAACAAACATAAAAATCACCCCCGCCAAAACGATGTAAAATGTCAAAATAGTCAACAGCGATGCCACGCTCGGCCCGATTCCGAACCGCCCAATCCGTGCCTTTTCTTGAAAAAAATCCGCCACCGGCCTGCCGAGCATCGAAAGCACCCACGCCAATAAAATATAGGTGACGATGTCCGAAAAATACCACATCGCCGCGCCCAAAACGGACAGCCCGACGAACCAAAGTAAGTTGCGATTAAAATTTGTCATTTTTTAGGAATGAGGAGTGAAGAACGAGGGATGAATTATCCCATTTATTTTTGACCCGCCAAAAGTAGAAAATCGTGCATTTCACGTTGATTTTAAATCACTTTTTCGCGCCTCCGATTTTGTCAAAACCTTTTTCGCCCTTGATTTTGTCATCTTTTTTGTCATTCTGGAAGAACCCGTCCAAACCCAGTTTCCTGATACTTTTCCTTTTTTTTTCTTGCAAAAAAACAGAAAACACCCTTTTCACGCGCCTCCCAGCCAACAAAACGGGCATTCATTTTTCCAATAATTTGCCCGAACAAACGCCCGACGGCATGAACATTATCCAATACCTATATTATTACAACGGCGGCGGGGTGGCCGCTGGCGACATTGACAACGACGGTCTGACCGACCTTTTTTTTACCTCAAATTTGGAAAAAAATAGGCTGTTCAAAAATTTGGGCGCGATGAAATTTGAAGAAATTACCGAAAAGTCGGGCGTCGCAGGTGCAGGAAAATGGAAAACCGGCTGCTCGATGGCCGACGTGAATGGCGACGGTTTTTTGGATATTTATGTCTGCCAAGTTGGGAATTACAAAAAATTTCAGGGCAAAAATCAACTTTTCATCAACCAAAAAAATGGGCAATTTTTGGAACAAGCCGCAAGTTACGGCCTTGATTTTCAAGGGTTTAGCACCCAAGCTGCGTTTCTCGATTTTGATTTGGACGGCGACCTCGACTGTTTTTTGCTCAACCATTCCGTGCATTCACCAGAAAGTTACCAGCCTGCGGAAAGCACCCGAAAATTCGATGCGATGGCTTCCGATCGACTTTTTCGGAACGACGGCGAGCGAAAAAATGCGGACGGAAAACCGCTCCCGATTTTTACGGACATCACTGGAAAATCAGGTTTGCACGACGGAAAATCTGGCTACGGACTCGGCGTGGCCGTCGGCGATGTCAATTTGGATGGCTGGCCCGACATTTTTGTGGCCAACGATTTTCATGAAAATGACTTTTTGTACCTCAACCGTGGCGGCAAATTTTTCGAGGAAACCTCGGCCAGAAGTTTTGGCCACAACTCTAATTTTTCGATGGGCTGCGACCTCGCCGATTTCAACAACGACGGCTGGCCGGACATTTTGAGCCTTGACATGAAACCCGAATTCGAGGAAATTTTGAAAAAATCTGCCCCGGCGGATGCCTTTCAAATTTATAATTTTAAACATGATTACGGCTATCATTGGCAGTTTCCGCGCAATAATTTGCAACTGAATTTGCGCGACTCGTCGGCCATTTTTTCAGAAATCGGCCAATTGGCAGGCGTGGCGACCACCGATTGGTCGTGGTCGGGTTTGTTCGCCGATTTTGATTTGGACGGCTGGAAAGATATTTTCATCACGAACGGCATTCCGCACCGCCCCAACGATTTGGAATACAACAGATTTATCGCTTCCGCAGAAATTCAGGCTAAGTCCAGCGACCTAGATTTGATAAAAAAAATGCCGTCCGGCAGGGCAAAAAACTATGCTTTTCGAAATTCCAACAACTTGATTTTTGAAAATGTCGCTGAAAAATGGGGTCTCGATCCCGAAGGTTTTTCGAACGGCGCAGCCTTCGCCGACCTCGACAACGATGGCGACCTCGACCTCGTGACCAATAATTTGAACGAAACGGCGGGCATTTTTCAAAACAATTCGACCGGGAAAAATTGGTTGAAAATCAAATTGGAAGGCGAGGGGAAAAACCCGTTTGCCATCGGCGCAAAAATTTTTGTCAAAACAAAAAACACGACTCAATGCTTTGAAAATCAACCAGTTCGGGGTTTTCAATCTTCGTCGGAACTCAATTTTACGGTGGGTTTGGGCGATGAAAAAACGGCAGAAATTTTGGTTCGCTGGCCGGACGGAACGGTTTGCAAAACCACTGGTGAGGCTGGAAAAACAATTTTTTTGAAGAAAAAAAACTGTTCGGCGGCGGCTGGTTTTCCAATTTCAACGGCTCAAAATGTGCTTCCAAAATTTGAAATTATTTACCCAAAAAATGATTCGGCAAAAACGAAAACCAACGATTTTGAAAATGAAAAACTCCTGCCGTGGGCATATTCTGACCCATTTTTTAAAATTTCAGATGCCGATAAAAAGCAGTTTTCGCGTTTGATTTTGGAAAAAAAAGAGTGGTTTGAACAAGCCGCTTGCCTGCGTTCCGCTGATTTTGACGGCGACGGCGACCTCGATATTTTTGCCGGAAACCATTGTTTTTCAGGATTTTATGGCATTTCGCCAAGTTCATTCTTGTTGAAAAATGATGGGTCTGGAAATTTTTCAGATGCCTCCGATTTGCTGGCCGGCGGGTCAAAAATCGGGATGATTTCGGATGCTGCGTGGTCAGATTTTGATGGCGACGGTGACTTGGATTTGGCCGTCGTCGGCGAGTGGATGCCGCTGACCATTTTCAAAAACGAGGGTCAAAATTTTTCAAAAATTGAGGTCAAAAACTCGTCCGGCCTGTGGAATTGCCTCGCCACGGCCGATTTTGATGGCGACGGAAAAACGGATTTGCTCGCCGGGAATTTTGGTTTGAATTCCAACCTCGCCGCGACGCCCGCCGAACCACTCGGTTTGTGGGTTCGAGATTTCGACGGCAACGGTTCGTTTGACCCGATTTTGACTTATTTTCGGCAGGGAAAAAATCGCGTTTTTGCCGACAAAGATTTGATAGTCAGTCAGTTGCCGATGTTGAAAAAGCGTTTTGTGAAATACGAAGAATTTGCCCGCAGCACTTTTGAAGATGTTTTTCCAAAAGATTTTAGGAAAGGCGCGATTGAAAAACGGGCGGAAATTTTGGCTTCCTGCTTTTTCAAAAACGAGGGCGGCGGCCAATTTTCAATATCCCTGCTGCCTATCGAAACGCAGTTTTCGAGCGTTTTTTCCATTTTGCCCGCCGATTTTGATGGCGATGGAAAAACGGAAATTTTGCTGGCCGGAAATAATTTTGAAATCAGCCCGTCGGTCGGGCGGCAGGATGCGGGTTTTGGGGTTTTGTTGGCTTTTGAAAATGGGAAATTTGTGGTGCGGCAGTCGCCGGTTTTTAAAAATCGGGTGGCGGTGCGGGGGTTGAAAAAATTGGAAAACGGGAAAATTTTAATACTTGAATAAAAACGTGTCGTGGAGTTTTAAAAAAAAATCCACGACATGTTTTTAAATTCAGTTTGGTTTTTTTGAAACAATCGCCTGATAAACAATGCTTTGAATCCTTGGACGATAATTTTCCGAAATCAAAAGGTTGTTTTTCATCGTCGGATAAGTTCGGTTCGAGCAGAAAATAAATATCAAGTCCTGCTCCGGATCCGCCCAAACCGAAATGCCGGTAAAACCCATGTGGCCGAAAGTATGTTCGCCGGCGAATTCCGACATATTTTGGGTTTCGGTGGGGTTCAATTCTTTCATATCAAAACCGATTCCGCGACGCGTGCTGCCCCGTCCGACCGGGCCATCCGGGCGGGCCGAAAACCGCGTCGTCCAACGCCCGACAATTTCCGGTTCGAGGTATTTTTTGCCAAAATACTCGCCACGGTTCAACAGCATTTGGAAAATTTTGGCCAAATCATTGGCAGTTGAAAACAAGCCCGCGTGTCCAGCCACCCCGCCCAACATCGCCGAACCCATGTCGTGGACATATCCTTGCACCCGCTGCTGGCGAAAATACCGGTCTTCTTCGGTGGGCAAACAACGCGCAGTCAAACCTTTTTTCCACGGATTGAAAGTTGTGGTGGCGAGGCCGAGCGGGCGGTAAAAATTTTCGTCCGCAAAAACATCCAGTGATTTTCCAGAAATATTTTTCAAAGCACGGGCGCACAAAATCAGGCCGAGGTCGGAGTATTTGTACGATTTGTTGGAACGAAGTTCTGAGATAAAAATAGTTTGCCAAATCGTGTCCACCCACACATTTTCCATGAACATTCCCGGCGCGACCGGGATTTTGGAGTCGTGGTCGGAGACAGCGTGATAAATGTGGCGGTTCGGAAAGCCATTTTTGTCCACCGTTTTTTCATAAAATGGAATCCATGCCGTCAAACCTGCGTGGTGCGCCAACATTTCTTCACCGGTCAAAAATTGCTTGTTTGTGTTTTTCAATTCTGGCAAATATTGGCTCAAACTCGTGTTCAAATTAAATTTTTTCTCGCCCGCCAATTTCATCAAAGAAATCGTGGTCGCCGCCACTTTCGTCACCGAGGCCATGTCGAAAATGCTCGAATTCGTCACCGGCACCAAGTTTTCGTAGGTAAAAAATCCGTACGATTTTTGCCAAACGACCTTGCCGTTTTTCGCCACCAAAACCTGACAGCCGGGTGCCGCGCCCGTCGAAATCATGGTTTGGACGAGCGCGTCCATTTTTGCCAACGAATCAGAATTCATGCCGACGGACTCCGGCAAATCGTAGCCGAGGCGATGCGTTTTGTTTAAAATCGTCAGGCCGTCGCCAAATTTTGCGCCCGGCGAGACCGTCACCGGCAGCGAACCTTTCAAATCCACCGCGCCAAAAAGTGCCTGCGCCGCGAGGTCCTGCGTGTTCGGATCTTCGTTAAATGCTTCGAGCAGGACGGGCGTTTTTTCAAAAAATTTCAAAGAATATGGGTTTCCAAAAACGGTCAAAACCACTGTCGAAACATCGTTGAGCCGCTGGATGAAATTTATTTCAGATTCTGTAAAACCAAAATTATCCGCTGCTTTTGACCGCATATTGTGTAGACTAACAAATACCACATCGGTTCCACGCAAAGAATCAAGCAAAATATTTTCCAAAATCGGCGTGATTTCGGACGGCGCGTTCAACATTTTCATCGGTGCAAACTGCCCCAAACTTTTTTGAAAAACGGTCGGCGAAGTGTCGCCGATGGCCAGCGAAGCAAACCTGAATTTTTCAATTTCAGGAAACGGAACGACGCCCGGACGGTCGCGGACAAGCGTCAAAGCATCGCGGATCAGTTGTCTTTTCAAAACATTTGCCGACGGCGGATTCAAATCTCGGCGGATATTTTCCACCTCGACGTGCTGCGGTTTGGTCAAACCGAGGCGATATTTTGCCCGCAAAACCCGTTTCACGCTGGCCTCAAATCGGTCTTGAAAAAGTGTTTTTTCTTCCAATGCTTTTTTCACGGCGTCGAGCGCGGCGGCCATATTTCCGGGCAATAAAATCACGTCGTTCCCAGCGCGAAGTGCTTCGACATCGGCCTCGCCGGGTTCAAAATATTTGGCGAGTGCCTTCATTTCCATCGCATCCGTAAAAATCAAGCCATCAAAACCGATACTTTTTCGCAGCAAACCATGCACCGTGCGCTCGGAAAGTGTCGTCGGACGGTTCGGGCGACTGTCCAATGCAGGCACGGAAAGGTGCGCGACCATCGCCGAGCCGACGCCAAATTGCGACAAAATCCGGAACGGAAACAACTCCAAACTGTCCAGCCGCTCGGTCGAATGGGCGATAATTGGCAGGTCAAAATGCGAATCCACGTTCGTGTCGCCGTGCCCCGGAAAATGTTTGGCGCAGGCCAAAATGCCGCCGTCCTGCATGCCTTTGGCATATTGAAAACATTTTGCGGCTACATTATATCGATCTTCGCCAAATGATCGATCGTTAATTACTGGATTTGCAGCATTATTATTGATGTCCGCGTCGGGCGCGAAATTGAGGTGAACGCCGAGCCGCCGACATTGCCGAGCCACTTCGAGGCCCATTTCATAAATCGGCCGGTTGTCGCGCAGCGCACCGAGCATCAATTGTTTTGGAAAAGAAATCGTCGATTCTTTCAGCCGCATGCCCAAACCCCACTCGGCATCCATCGAAATCATCAGTGGAATCGGGCTGGCATTTTGGTAGCGGTTGGTGAGTACGGCCTGTCGTTCGGGCGTTCCTTGAAAAAAACAGAGGCCGCCGGGTTTGAATTGGCGAACCTGGTTTTCGACCGCCATTTCGTAGGCCGCGTCCTTGTCGGAGTGCGCGCGCAGGACAAATAATTGGCCAATCCGCTCGTCGAGCGTCAATTGTTGGAAAACGGAATCCACCCATTTTGCCTCGCGTCGGTCGAGGGATTTTGAGAAATTGAACTGCTGGTTTTTGTTGGCACTCAAAGCAAAAACGGCAAGCAGAATGAAAATTAAGGTAGGAAAACGCATGTTCATGTTCATATTTTTTGAACTGTTCGGCGGCAAATGTAGGTTGGCGAACACCATATTTTTTTTACCACAAAGACACAAAGGACACATAGTTTATTGATAATCAACCTTATGTGTCCTTTGTGTCTTTGTGGTAAAAAAATATTAGTGGTTCAACGCAAAATTGCCTTTCCCCATTTCCACAGCAAATTCCATTCCCGCGCCACCCGAAAATACGGTTTTTGCACCGCCCCAAACTGTCGCCGCACTTTTTCAATCGGTTCAATCATGCTCCCCGCAAAATCGAAGTGCTTGATTTTCAAAGTGTTGTGCGTAAACTTCAAACATTCCCAAACCAAAAAAATGCCCGCCCCAGAATTTCGCAAGGCCGGGTCGTCGCCAGCCAACAGAAACCAAGCGGTCGTTTTGTCCCAAATTAAATAGACGACGGAGTGGGTTTGGCCGGTCATTTTGTCTTTTGCAAAAAAGATGGCGCGCGATTTTTCGGCCTGCAAAACGTCGTCAAATTTTTCCAAAAAATCAAAACTGATGGGCATCGGCAAGTTTTGGCGAGAATAACTGAGTTGCTGGACGCGGTAAAATTCTTCCAAATTTTTCCCAGAAATTTCATCTGGAAAAACGATTTTCAAATCGGTCGCTGCCGTGCCGCGCGGGATTCTTTGGTTTTTGTAATTCGATGAAAAATTTTCGTAAACTTGATTTAAGTCATTGATTTCCAACGAATAAGAGTAGCGGGTCGTCTGCCGGAAACCTTTCCAAAAAAACGGCAGCCAGTTTTGAAAATGATAATTGCAGTCCTGTTCAAAACCCGCCAAACCGCTCGGCAAACCGGCCACCAATTTTTTTAAAAAACCATTTTCATCTTTTGGATTTCGAAATTCCGGCAACAAATACGGCCCCATCATTTTGCAAAGCGGCGGCATCGAAACGTAACTCCAAATGAATTTTTTCTTTGAAAAATAAGGCAAAACGCCCACGGTTTTTTTTCCTTTTTCAACAAAAACAGCGTCCCACGCTCCCGAATTTTGGCAAACCGCATCCAAAAACCACGGCTGCATGAACACCGGGAGGTCGGGTGCGCTTTCGCAAAATTTGACGTATTTGAGTTGTTGATTTGACATCATTTGCCTTTGAAAATTGATTTTCGACCGACAAAAGAACTAAAAAAACGAATGCCGGGCGCGTCTTTTCGCACCCGGCATCTGACCAAACCCTTACTGTGTTGAATTTTTACCAATCAAAAAACAGGGTAGCAGCCGAGAGAATAGGAAAAACTCGGTTGCGGATTGTTTTCAGAATCATAGCTTTTTAGGTGTGCCGGTTTTTTGGGTCGATATTGGTTGAAATGGTTGATTGGGTTGATAAACTTCATCAACCCAATCAATTAAAATCAACCAAAAAATCCTTTCACGGATTCCAGAAAAAAGTCTTTTTGCCCGGCGGAAACGGTGAGCGTCACACCATTTCCCAACACGACGTAGCCGCCCTTGCCGCGCACATATTTTTTGATGTGTTTTAAATGCAAAGTGTGCGAGCGATGAATGCGCACAAAACTTTCGGACGGCAACATCGCCTCGACATCGCTCAAAGTTTTGGAGACCAAAACTTGCCGCCCGTCCAAAAAATGGAGCATCGTGTAATTTCCGCTAGCTTCCAAAAAAGTGATTTGTTTCACTTTTTCAAAACTCAGGCCATCCATCGTCGGGAACGCGATTTTGCCGGATTTCAGGGTCGGGTGCAGCGGTAATTTCGGCGATTTTGACACCGAAAAAATGGAGGTCGGGAGTTGTCGCGCCTCGATTGGGAGGTGTCGTGCGGGTTCAGGTGCGGCGAAAAGTTGAGCAGTTGCGTTGGACATGATTAAAAATTTTTAGGCGAAAAATGAATGGGTGGAAGACTTGTCCCTCATTTTGTATTTAAATTTTGATGATACAAAAGTATCGGCACTGCCGCCGTTGCCGAAACCAACTTTTGATCAAAAGTCAGGTTTCTGAAATCAAAATGAATTTGGATAATGATATAATTTTGACAAAAATTGGGTCGCTAAAAATCCAAATATGGCAAAAACACCGTCCGACAAATTGTACCGCCTCGTCAAATCGCTCTCGCCCACCGAGAAACGGTATTTCAAAATTTTTGTCGGAACGAAAATCGAAGGCGATAAAAAATACAGCCAACTCTTCGATTTGATTGATTCCGCCGCAGTTTTTGATGATGAATTTTTCAAGTCAAAAATTTATAAAAGTCAGATTTCGGAGAGCAAAAAGTACCCGGAACTGAAGGCGTATTTGTACGATTTGATTCTGAAATGCCTGCAATCTTTTGATGAAAAACAATCGGTCGAGGCGCGGTTGAACCATTTTTTGCAGTCCGTTTCGGCACTTTTCAAACGAGGTTTGTACGATGATTGCCTCGAACTTTTGGCGAAAGCCGCCAAAATTGCAAAGCAATACGAGCAGTTTTCGCATCAAATTGACATCATTCGTTGGGAAAAACAATTGGCGTACACTCGGATGGATGTTGATTTTTTGCACAAAGAACTCGAACGGCTGAACGATGAAGAAACGCGCGCGCTCGAACGGCTGCAAAATGAAGCGCAGTTTCGGCAGTCGTTTTTTCAAGTTTACACGACGATAAAAAAAGAAGCTGTTCACCGCAACGACGACCGGACAGCTCGACTTCGCTCGCTGACCGGGCTCGGCGGGTTCGAGCCGCCGAAGGACGGGCAGCCTATTTTTGTGGATGCCGATTCGGCACTTTCACATCGGGCGCGAGTGACGTATTATCGGACGCTCAACCTATATTATTATGCCTCGCAAGACCAAGAAAATTTTTATGAATCGGGCAAAAAACTGATTCAACTCATTGAAAGTCAACCACATTTCCTGAAAGAAAATTTGTCAGATTACATCGCTTCGCTGTCCAATTTGATTTTAAGTTGCGGCCTGCTGCACCACTATGACGAGGTGCGCGACTGCCTCGAAAAACTCAAAAACCTGCCGCCGCAGACCGAAGATGACCGCCGGAAAATCCATCGTCAATATTTTACTGGAAAATTGGTGCTGTGCATTTTCACCGGAGAATTTGACGAAGGGCGGGTGGAAATGCAGCAGCACCTCGTCGAATCCATCAAAATTGACCCGCACGAAATCAAGACGGCGAGTTTTTATTTTCAATATTTCTGCATCTGTTTTGGTTGCGGCGACTTCGATGCCGCGCTCGATTATTTGAACCAGTGGCTCAACCAACCGCGCTCGGTCGAACGCGAAGACCTCCAAAGTTTGGCGCGGATTCTTTCGATTATCATTCATTTTGAAATGGGAAATGTGGTGCTGCTCGAATCCCTGCTGCGTTCCACGACGAGATATTTGCAAAGCAAGCACCGGTTTTTTGAACTCGAAAAACGGTTTTTGCACTACATTTCCGAACTGCTTCGGACGACCTCGCCGCAGCAGAAACGATTGATTTTCAGCAACTTCTATAAAGAAATTGAACCCATTTCATCACATCCGGAGGTGCAGAACACGTTGCAAACTTTTGATTTGCTGGCTTGGGTGGAAAGTAAAATATCGGGGAAAACTTTTGCGCAAACTGTCCGCGAGCGGTTGACGGTTGACGGCGCGCGGCAGACGATCGGGGCATAAAAAAAGTGCCATTCTGAGCGCGGCGAAGAACCCCGATAATTCATCGGTTTTTTTCACTGCGTTCAAAATGACACTTTTTTTGTGGCCGTTTGCTGGGATTCATCCATTTTTTACGGTCGAGCCGGCAACTTCGGCTTCGTTGACACGGGTATCAATCGAAGTCCACCGAGAGCGAAAAGTGTAGCGTTGGCCTTTGACCAAAAAACCGCCTTTCACGTTGTCGAGTTGCTCGTCTTCGAGTGCGGTGACGAAACTTTGAACTTTGAGTTCGGAAAGTTTTAGTTTAGATTTTGCCATGACACACGATAATTTTTAAAAAGTTTGATTGGAAAAATTTGCAGATTAAATGCTGATTAAATTTCAACAAATATAAACGGTTCGGCGGACGGTGCATTTACCAATATTTTTTAAAAGTCAGGTTTCTGGGGCAGGAAGTTGTTATAATTTGGAGTAACTACTTAGCCACATAGTTCAGATAGAAGTTTTCGCATAGGTTCACATAGGTTTTTCTCAATTTTCTATTTTCAATTCTATGTTTTCTATGCGAAAACTTCTATCTGAACTATGTGGCTAAGTAGTTACAA
>JANNMS010000294.1:0-8724 GCA_031398055.1 Saprospirales bacterium
AGGGAAGTCTAAGTTGAGGTGCGGAGCACCAGAATATTTCGGTGCTCCGCACCTCTGAAAAAACCTTGTTCGATGGCTACAAATATTTAGCGGCTCTGCCGCATTTTCCAAACACTCGAAAACTTCGTATTGACTACTTAATGAGCCTCCATTTTCCCCCCAGCCAAGATTTTCCCTTTTTCAAAAATCGTGAAAAAATAAAAACCAGCCGCCAGCCCGCCGCGCTGCAACTCGACCGATTTTCCAGAAAAATTTTGCGTCCGAACCTGTCGATTTTGCACGTCAAAAATTTGCAGCACGCCGTCTGAAATTTCTAATCCATTGATTTTCAAGGTTGTTTTTTCAAAAAAAGGATTTGGAAAAACCTGAACCGACAGTTTCGGATGAAAAATTTCGATGCTTTTTACCAAAACAAACTGGGTGTCCACCGTGTGAAAAGTGGTGTTCGTCAGCACCGCCGGGTTGAAATCGAAGAAAATTGCCGCCCGGTTTTCGATGCGCGAGCCGAGCGGCAAGTCGGGTTTTTGCGAAATCCGAAAACGAACGAAGCCGTGCGACGCAGGTTCGTTGATGTTCGAATCGGGCAGCAGGATGTTTCGGAACGTCATTTTTAAAATGCCTTTTCCAAAAATTTCCCAGTCGAACGGGTGCGACGACGCGCCCCAGCGCAAACTCCCCGCGTCGAGCAGCGGCGACAAAGTGTCCAAAACCACGACCCGAAAAGCCGTGTCCGTCCCCGTGTTTTGAAAACGGATGAAATATTCCAAATCTTCGGTCGGTCGGATAAAGTGTTGATTTCCAAAACCTTGCGGAAAACCCTGCTTGTCGTTCGGGTCCCACGAACCGACAATTTCGCGGCAATCGCGGTCAACGAACGGGTCGGCATCGTCGGCAGAAAACCAGTTCACAAGGCTTGGCAAAGTCAGTCCGCCGCAACCTTCGACCGCCGCCGAGGGCATCGAAAAACCGGGGTGAAATGGTTCCTGCTCGGCTTCGATGCGCCAAGTCGAGCCGTCGGCGGGCTCGGTGAGCGTCATTGTTACGCCCGGGGCTAGGTCGAAACTGCCGCCGCGCAACACGATTTGGTCTTCGATAATGATGTATTCCAGCCCGGGAGAGGTCGGAGCCGTGCCCACATTTTCGATGGTAAATTGGAGCAGCGTGTCGGCAATGCAGTCAGCCCGAACGCGGATGCTCGCGCCAGACCACGAGCCGTTTGCCACGACGCAAGCCGTGTCGGCAAAAATCGTCGCCGCGACGCAGAGCGTTTGCCCGATTTGGGTGTCATCGCAGTTGACCAAAACACGAAATTTGAACCTCCCGCAGTCGCCCGCAGAGATTGAACCGAGCGGAAAAAACAACGTGTCGCCCGACTGCGTGTGCAGCGGAACGGCTCCGACGAAGGTCAAATTTGGGTCAAGCACGACCTGCGCCAGCGCGTCGTCCATGTCGGCAGTGCCGTAGTTGCAGTACGAAACATGGTAATCCGTCTCGAAGCAACGGCGCAGCATCGGCGTCGAAATCGAAACCTCAAAATAGGGGCAGAGCAACGCGGACGCGACGACAAATGACAGAGAATCAATGGTTTGTGCAGAATCGGCCAACGCGACGGTGAGCGGTGCGGGTGGGCAAAGTTCAAAAAATTGGTTCCAAAGTTTGGGTTGGAGCAGGTACTGCCCGGTGTCCACCACGATTTCAAAATTGCCGCTGCTGTCCGTTTTTGCGTAAAAATTGTACTTGCCTTTGGCCTCGATAATTAGGTTTTTCAGCGGCTGGTCGGTGGAGTCGGGTTGGCAGTTTTGGTTTTTGTCGAGTTGAATTTTGCCGGTGATGACGGCGGAAGTGTTGAGCGGGGCGACCGATTTGAAAATGCCTTTTTCCGATGTGCCGATAAATAGGTAGTCGTTTTCGTCGAAGTACAAATAACTGGGTTTTGGGATTTCCTGCGGAAATTCCGACCACGTTTTTCCGCTGTCAAAACTTCTGTAAATTTTCGCAACCTCTTGGCTCAAAAACTGACTGATATAAATATGACCGACCGAATTGACGGCCATACTTGCATTTTCAGGATTTGGAAAATTTGCCACCGTCCACGCCGCGCCTTTGTTTTTTGAAAAAGCCATCTCTCCGTCGCCTTTTGCATAAATATTGTCATCGTTTCCAGCCAAAAAGCCATTAAAACTTGTGATTGGAATCGTTGGGGCCACATTGTTCCATGTTTCGCCGTCGTCGGAAGACTGATAAACCGCACCGTCATCGCCTCTCGCAACGAATTTTCCATCCTTCAACGAGACGATGTTATAAAAAAAAGCGGGGCTCGGTTTGGATGTCCAAGTATCTCCGCCGTCCACAGATTTGAAAATTTCAATCCCTGCTCCGTAAACTACTTGCGTAAAAATGGACTCAGAAACTGGGTTGTAAAAAAGGTTTTCCAAAAAGTCAAACTGCGAAAGTTGCGCCGGAATCATGGCCGAAAAAGTTTTTCCGTCGTCGGTCGAGCGGTAGTTTTTGGAGCCAAATTTCGAAAAAATGTGCCCTTTTTTGTTGACGAAAAAATAGCCAAAATCCCAACTGATATTGAAAACCGAGGCTGGCAGGCTGTTTTGGTATATGTAATTCCAGTCGTTGCTCGTCTCCGATTTTCGCCAGATATGCCACTGCGACCGCGCCCAAACCCGCCCCAATTTGTCGTGGAAAATCTGCCCGACATCTTGAAAATCCATGCCTTTTGCGAAAGGTTGCCAGTGCAATCCGTTGTCGGAAGTGCGATAAAGCAACCGTTCCCCATTTTCAGAATTGCTGAAATAAATGGCCGATTCGACCACAAAAACTTCCCCGGTTGGCAGCGTTTTGAGGCTGCCGCCTTGATTCCAAGTTGGATAATTGCTTTTTTGCCAAGTGTCGCCGTGATTGTCGGAAAACCACAACCCAAATTTTGACAACACCAACAGCCGACTGTTCAAGCCTTCACCAAAACTTGTAAAATGCGAACCCGAAAAAGGCATCGTGAAACTCTCCCAAGTCAAGCCGCCATCGAACGACCGCTGCCCGTCCGACAAAAACAAAGTGCTGTCTTTCAATTGAATAGCCTCCAAATCCTTGGTTTTGGTGGCGACCTTCGTCCAATTTTCACCGTTTTTATCGCCCAGCCAAACTGCATACTGGTTGCTCGAATTTTTGACGGTGGCCAATATTTTTTCATTGAAACACAAAACGAGACCTGCCGGCACGCCATGTAAATCTGCGACCGGCGTATAATTTATCCAAAAATCATCGGAAACCTGAACCAAACCCGAGTCGCTCAAAGTGATAAACCTGCCATCGGCATTGATAATCTGCCTGTGAATGGTTGGGAAACCAAAATTATCGGACACTTTTTCCCAACTCGAACCGCTGTTTTCGGAACGGTACAAATCATGTCCAGCATTGTTTTCCAAGTAAATATTGCCGTCGGTGGACAAGTTAAATTCCACTGGAAAAATGCTGTTTTCTCCCGGAAAACCCGTGACCTGCTGCCAAATTGAATCTCCTGCGGGCATGCGATAAATCTTTTTGTGGGATTCGACCGCGACGAGGTCGCCGTTTTTCATGCGCTGAACGGCTGCATTGTCAGCCCCGCCCGGCAGTCCGCCGATGGATTCAAACAGGCCCTGCCCAACCGCCCCAGTCCGACAAACCAAAACCAGAAACCAAAAAAGGAAAATTGAAGAACTCTTCATGTTCAAAGGATTTTAAAAAAAAATGATGCCTCAAAAGTCAACAAACTACACCCAAACCTGCAATTACATTTTTATGCCATTGTCCAAAGGAAAAAAGTGAAAACTTGTCCAAGTCCTTGAAAATCAATTTTTAAAAACGGGCAGCGTGAATTTTTATCTAAATTTGACACAAAAAAAAACCAACCAAAATGCAAGAAACCCAACTTGTCCAACTGCTCGCGAGTCTTTCAAAACCCGACCGCCGCGAATTGCGGAAGTTTGCGCGGAGCCCATTTTTCAACCTCCGCGATGATCTCGCACGGCTCATCGAACACCTCGCCGAGCGGATTGACCGACCCGAATTGCTCGAAAAACGCGCGGTTTTCGCAGCCGTCCAACCCGACAAAATCTTCGATGATTTGCACTGGCGGCACCTGCTTTCGATGGCTTTTCAATTGGTTAAAAAATTTCTCGCCGTCCAAAACTGGCTCGCCGACCCACAAAACCTCCAACTCGAACTCTGCGAAGTGCTCCAAAAACGCGAACTCAACCCGCTGCTCGAACGCGAAATCGCCCGCTCCCGCTTGGATTTGGAAGCTGCGCCGCATCGCGATGCCGCCCATTTTTTCAAAAAATATCGGCTCGAACAGGTGGATTGGAATTTGTCGCACCGCCAGCAGCGGTTCGGTCGCGGCAATTTGCAGGAGATGGGCGCGGCGTTTTCGGCCTTCGTCGCGGTCAATTCGCTGCGCCACCGGAGCGCGATTTTGACCCAAAATGTGGTCGCCGGAGCCGACCGCCGGGATGCCGCGCCGCCGCCCGAATTGCCTTTTGCTGTGGCGGCAAAAATGGCGGTCGAGCAGGGCGAATTTGCGGAAACGCCTGCCGCGCAACTCTATTTTCACAGTTGCCGAATGCTCGAAAACATGGATTCGGACGCGGATTTTCGGGCAATGACGCGGCTGCTCGAGACGCACTGGCAAGTTTTGCAGCAGCCCGAAGCAAAGGATTTGTACACGGTCGCCATCAATTTTTGCATCCGAAAAATCAATGCTGGGCAACGGGAATTTGTGCGCGAGGTGTTCGATTTGTATCGTTCGGGGTTGGAACGGCGGGTGCTTTTGGAGAACAATTTTTTATCAAAATACACCTATAACAATATCTTGTTGACCGCACTTGCGCTCGGCGAGTGGTCGTGGTCGCTCGATTTTTTGGAAAATTGGAAAACCCTGCTGCCGCCCCGCGACCGCGAAAACTCGCATCGGTACAACTTGGCGATTTATTGGTTTCGCCGCCCGGACTTCGACCGTGTGATGCAGATTTTGCAAAATGTGGAGTTCCGCGACCCACTTTACAACTTGGATGCGCGGCGGATGCTGCTCCGTATTTTTTTTGAAAAAGACGCGTGGCAGGCGGCAGAACCCGCGCTCGAAAGTTTCAAAATGTACCTCCGCAGACATCGCAGCATTGGTTACCACCGCGACTTGAACTTGAATTTTCTGAAATTTTTGCAACAGATTTTGCGGCTGCGGCGGGATGGTTTTGGATCTGCCGCGCGGATTCGTTCGGCAGTCGAAACTGTTGAAATGGTTGCCGAGCGGGGGTGGCTTTTGACCCAGATTTTTTAAAAATAAATTCGGCAAGGGATTTCTGAAATTTGAAAAATTTCAAAAATCAGGGGTCTTACATTTGACCATCTTTTAATTTCAAAAAATAAAATCATGGTTTTTTACGGAACGAAATCCACCTTTTTGAAAGCAGAAAAAGTCATGGGCGAAAAGTGCCCAAATTGCAAATCTGCTGGTTCGGTGAACATCTCGGTTTTTGGGAAATACGCCCACATTTATTGGATTCCGACTTTTCCGTGGAAAAAAATGGTGCAGGTTTCTTGCGAACATTGCCAGCGACATTTTTCGGAAAAAGAGTTGCCGACGAATTTACAGACGATTGCGGATGAAATAAAAGGCGAGGCAAAAGCACCGGTTTGGCATTTTTCGGGCCTGGTTTTGCTGGGTGCACTGGTGTTTTTCATGTGGAACCACATGACCAGCAATGCGAAAGAAAACCAAGAAATGATCGCCCATCCGATGCCCGGCGACCGGTACAAAATCAAAACCGAAACACGGGAACACACCATGTTTAAAATAAAAAACGTCACCGCCGATTCGGTGTATTTTCTTACAAATCAATACACTGTGAACAAAATGAGCAGAGTTTACAAGATTGACAAAGCCGAAAATTACATGGACATCGGTGAGGCATTTTCAAAAAAAGACTTGTTGGATTGGTTTGCCAGCAAAAAAATTTATGATATTAAAAGATAATAAATGCCGATGAATCCCAAGTTTGTTTTAAAATTCAATCAAAATTGAGCAAATTTTTTACTCAATATTAAAAAGGTAAAATCCTACCTTTGCCGCCCTGTTTTGAAACCCTGTTCCGACGTTTGCCGGGACGTTTTATTTAAAATTTTCTCATCAAAATTTACCAATGCCATATCTTTTTACCTCAGAATCAGTGTCGGAAGGCCATCCAGACAAAGTGGCCGACCAGATTTCTGATGCCATTTTGGATGCTTTTTTGACCCAAGACCCGAATTCAAAAGTCGCTTGCGAAACCTTGGTGACCACTGGTCTGGTCGTTGTGGCAGGCGAAGTTCGCTCGCAGGCTTACGTTGATTTGCAGGAAGTTACACGAAAAGCCATCGAAAAAATCGGTTACACCAAAGCCGAATATCAGTTCGATTACAAATCCTGCGGCCTACTTTCGGCCATCCACGAACAATCTGCCGACATCGCGCAGGGCGTCGATGTGGGCAAAAGTGAGGACGAACAAGGTGCGGGCGACCAGGGCATGATGTTCGGATACGCCACGAACGAGACCGATAATTATATGCCGCTCGCGCTCGACCTCGCGCATTTGTTGTTGAAAGAACTTGCGGACATCCGCCGCGAGGGAAAAGTGATGAAATATCTGCGCCCTGATGCAAAAAGTCAGGTGACGATTGAATATTCCGACCGCCATGTGCCGAAAAAAATCGACACGATTGTCATTTCGACGCAGCACGATGATTTTGCGGCTGACCAAATCATGTTGGACAAAATCGCGGCGGACGTGAAACGCATTTTGATTCCCCGCGTGAAAAAATTGTTGCCCACGAAAATTTCCAAACTTTTCACGGCTGACGTAAAATACCACATCAATCCGACTGGAAAATTTGTCATCGGCGGCCCGCACGGCGACACTGGTTTGACTGGCCGGAAAATTATCGTCGATACTTACGGTGGAAAAGGTGCGCACGGCGGCGGTGCTTTTTCGGGAAAAGACCCATCGAAAGTTGACCGTTCGGCGGCTTATGCCACGCGCCACATGGCCAAAAATGTGGTGGCTGCTGGCCTCGCCGACCAAGTTTTGGTGCAGGTTGCGTATGCCATCGGCGTTGCAAAACCTGTTGGTTTGTTTGTAAATACGTACGGTTCTTGCAAAGTAAAAGGCATGTCCGACGGCGAAGTTGCCCAAAAATTGATGACCATTTTTGACCTGCGTCCGGCGGCGATTGTCAAAAAATTTGGTTTGAAAAACCCGATTTACTCCGAAACGGCGGCTTATGGCCACTTCGGTCGCACGCCTGCGATGAAAACCGTTTTTATCGGCGGCGGACAAAACGGCTCGAAACCGGAGGCCAAACAAGTGGAAACTTTCACTTGGGAAAAATTGGACACGGTGGATTCTATCAAAAGAACTTTTGGGTTGTGATTTTTTACACATAGAAACATAGGAGTTTTCACATAGAAAAACATAGTTGTTGACTGGTCAAATTCTATGTTTCCTATGTGAAAACTCCTATGTTTCTATGTGTTTAAAAAAACCAACCACGCTAAATTTTATAAAATTTTAAACAAAAACGCAATGACAATCGAGCAATTCAAAGAATTGAGAGACAAATTGGCGGTACTGAGGAGGTATCTTTGACGTGGACAACCGGCTCCACGAAATAGAAGATTTGACCGCAGAAACCCTTTCTCCCACCTTTTGGAACGACCCGAAACGGGCGGAATCCATCCAAAAAAAACTCGGCCTCTCCAAAAACTGGGTGGACGAGTACCACCGCATCGCCCGCGAACTGGACGACCTCGAAGGAATCTACGAATTTCAAAAAGAAGGCATGGCCACCGAATCGGAGGTGGACGAGCAGTATTCTAAAACTGCCCAAATCCTCGCTGATGCCGAATTTCGCAGCACTTTGAACCAAAAAGAAGACCCGATGAACGCCGTTTTGACCATCAACGCGGGCGCGGGCGGCACGGAGGCTTGCGATTGGTCAGCCATGATTTTGCGGATGTACAAAATGTGGGCGGAAAAAGCGGGCTTCAAAGTCGTCGAACTTTTTGAACAAGACGGCGAGGCGGCGGGCATCAAATCTGCCTCGCTCGAAATTCGCGGCGATTATGCCTACGGCTGGTTGAAAGGCGAAAACGGGGTGCATCGCCTCGTCCGGGTCAGTCCGTTCAACGCGCAGGGCAAGCGGCAGACCTCGTTTTCCTCGGTTTTTGTTTATCCGTTGATTGAGGACAACGATATTGAAATTGTTATCAAGCCGGATGAAATCGAAATGGACGTTTTTCGGGCATCGGGCGCGGGCGGACAGCACGTCAACCGGACGAACTCGGCGGTGCGGCTGCGACATTTGCCCACCGGAATCACTGCCGAATGTCAGGCCGACCGGAGCCA
Organism: Saprospirales bacterium; assembly: GCA_031398055.1. Classification (GTDB taxonomy): domain Bacteria; phylum Bacteroidota; class Bacteroidia; order Chitinophagales; family Saprospiraceae; genus M3007. The sequence continues at coordinate 8,430 of JANNMS010000294.1, forward strand.
ACACCGCAACCGCGATACCGCGATGACGATGTTGAAAAGCCGTTTGTACGCCGTCGAAATGCAAAAACGGCAGGCCGAAAAAGACAAAGTGGAGGCTGGAAAAAGCAAAATCGAGTGGGGTAGCCAAATCAGGAGTTATGTTTTGGACGACCGCTGGGTGAAAGATTTGCGCTCCGGTTACAAAGTCCACAACCCGGACGCGGTTTTGAACGGCGATTTGCAGGATTTTTTGAAAGCGTATTTGATGTGGATGAGCAATCCGACGGGGGTTGTGGAAGATGAGGAATAACTATGA
>JANNMS010000297.1:0-16182 GCA_031398055.1 Saprospirales bacterium
AGGGAAGTCTAAGTTGAGGTGCGGAGCACCAGAATATTTCGGTGCTCCGCACCTCTGAAAAAACCTTGTTCGATGGCTACAAATATTTAGCGGCTCTGCCGCATTTTCCAAACACTCGAAAACTTCGTATTGACTACTTAAAATTTGTTTTTAGTTTTGCAGACTCGAAATATTTCAAACAATTATTTTAATCAATTTCAAATATGAAAGAACCAGCACGCCTCGACACGCTACATGCCTCCGCCCGCGAGGTTATTCTCACCGCTCGCCAGACCGTTTTCCGAGCCATCAATAATTCGATGGTCATGTCATATTGGGAACTCGGCAGGCTTATTTTTGAAGAAGAACAAGCGGGAAAACAACGCGCCGATTATGGCAAATACTTGATTGTCAACCTCGCGGAACGGCTCACCGCAGAATTTGGACAAGGGTATTCTGAACAAGGACTTCGAAATTACAGACGTTTTTTTCAGGCTTTCCCAATTCGCTCCGCACTGCGGAGCGAATTGTCATGGACGCATTATCGCTTGCTGATGCGTATCCAAAACCCCAAAAAACGCACTTTTTACGAAGTAGAAACCATCCACAGCGGTTGGGACACGCGGGCTTTGGAACGTCAAATCAATGTTTTTTACTACGAAAGATTGCTCGGAACTGCCGAAAACGAACGCCCGGCACTCGAACAAGAAGCCGCCGAAAAAACCAAACCGCTCACCCCGCGCGACCTGCTCAAAGACCCGTTGGTGCTCGATTTTTTGAAAATCAAACCCGACCACCGGATTTATGAAGGCGATTTGGAACAGGCATTGATGGATAATTTGCAGGCGTTCATACTCGAACTTGGCCGCGGGTTTGCGTTTGTCGACCGGCAGCAATTTGTCCCGCTCGAAGGCGAGGAAATTTTTATTGACCTCGTTTTTTACAATTACATCCTCAAATGTTTCGTGCTTTTTGAACTAAAAATGGGCAAACTCACCCACGCCGACATCGGGCAAATGGATATGTACGTCCGGGTTTACGAAGAAAAATTCAAAATCGAAGGCGACAACCCGACGGTCGGAATCATCCTTTGTTCTGAAAAAAGCGAGGCCATCGTCAAATACTCGGTTTTGAACGAAAGCCAACAACTTTTTGCCTCGAAATACTTGCTTTACCTCCCATCCGAGGCCGAATTGAAAGCCGAAATGGAGCGCGGCAGGCATTTTTTGGAAATGAAATTGCAGGAAACTGACCCTGAAAAATGAAAAAGCGGCCTGCCAGCAACTCCTGCCGACAAGCCGTACTTTTTTACAACCTTCTTTTTTGGGTTTATTTTAAAATCATTTTTCCGGAAAATGCCGCGCCATTTTCAGCCAAAATTTTGAAAAAATAAACGCCTTCCGGCAATCCATTTTTTTCAAAACGGTAAATTTTTCCCGAAAAATCGTGGCTCAAAACCGTTTTTCCAAAATTGTCGGACAGCGAAAAACGTCCATTTTCCAAACCTTCGGGCAATTCAAAATAGACCGTTTTCGAGGCTGGGTTTGGGTGAAATTTCAATTTTCCAAAACCATTTTTTGGGTCGCCGGAACTGGTCAAAATGAAATTTTCACCGATGGTGTGGAAAATTTTTGGGGTCAAAACAGGGTCGTTGAAGTCAAAATAGATGGCCGCCGAGTTTTCGATTTTGCTTGAAATTGGATTGTTGGCCGTTTGTTTTACCCGGAATTTGACGAAGCCGTGCGAGGCAACTTCGTTTTTGTTCGAGTCGGGCAAAAGGATATTTTCAAAAGTAAAACGCAGTGTTTTTCCATCCAAAATCGAAAATGAAAATTCGTGGCTGGCCGCGCCGGGGCGCACCGAAACCGCATCTAAAAATTGCGAAAGCGTATCCAAAACCACGACTTTGAAAGCCGTGTCGGTGCCGGTATTTTGAAAACGGATCAAATATTCGAGGTCGGTGTTGGCTTCGATCAGGTGCAAATTTTCGAAACCACGCGGAAAAGCGAGTTTGTCATTCGGGTCAAAACTGCCGATATTTTGTTGACAATCAACAGATTCGAACGGATTGGGCGAGTTCATCGAAAACAAATTGACCAGCCCCGGCGTGTTCAAACCGCCACATCCTTCGACGGCCGTCGCCGAAATTCCAAAAAACGGGTGGCCAGTTTCCTGCGGTGCTTCCAAACGCCAGGTCGAACCGTCGGCAGCCATCGCCGGGACGGCCATCGTTTCGCCCGCGCCGAGTTGAAAACCGGCCGTCCGGTACATGATAACATCCTCAACCACAATGTATTCGAGCGGATTGTCCATGTCGCCGCTGCCTGTATTTTTGATGAAAAGCCGCACGGAATCTTGGTCGCAAAAACCGCTGACCTCCAAATTTGACCCCGAAAAACCGGCGTTTTGTGGGCAAATCGTGTCCGGGAAAATGTGCGCCGAGGTGCAGTGCGTCGCGCCAAGCGGTGCCGCGCAGGGAATATCCACTTCGATTTCGAAGCCGCCGGACTGGCCTGCTGCGAGGTTTCCGAGTTCAAAATTGTAGGTATTTCCAGCAACCAAAGTGCCCGGCACGGTGCTCGAAACGAAGTTTTGCAAACTATCCAAATCAACTTCAACGTGCACATTATCAATAGTTTGTGCAGACAGGTTGGTGTAATTTACAAAATATTTGTTCCGAAAACAGCGGCGCAAAAACGGCGCGGAAATATCGACCGACAGGATTGGGCACTCGGTTTCGAGGTGCACCGGAAAGTTGACAATCGTGGTTGAAAAAGGTTCGACAATCATCACAAATGAATTCGAGCAACCCGGCGCGGCAAAATTTCCGGGCAATTCCAAAGTCACTTCGTAAAGCGAATCCGCGCCGAAAATGCCCTGCGAAAAAAAGCCGTTGGCATTTGTCAAAACGTGGTAGGAATTTCCGTTTGCGATGCTCGTGATTTTGACCGGCCAACCAGCGAGCGGCTGTTCTGAGTTGTCAAATTGACAATTATTCAAGGTGTCCAAAAACACAAAACCTTGCAGGAATTTGGTGGCTGCGACTCCAATTTTGATGATTTGTTTGTATTCCCAACAATTTGCATCGGCGTCCCAGAAAATTGAATAGTCAAAAACAGTCCCAGGCGTTGGAAAATAAACTGTTGGTGACCAAGCCCCGGTCGTGCCCGGAGCCGAAACGGTCGGGCCAACAAGGTTCGCCGCAATGTTTGGAGTCAAAGGAAATGGATTGAAATTTGGGACGTAAACACATGGTTCGATGGGGTCGTAATTGCAAAAATTGATAATTCGAAAGGTGCGCTCAATTTTGTAATCGCAGTCCGGCGAATTGTTGAAAAATTCGTCTTCGTAGGAAACGGCCAGCAACTCGCAAGTCACGCCGTCAAATTGTGGTTCACCGTAAAAATTATTCGGGTCGGCGGTAACCGCCAAAACATCGTCGGGGAACTTGATAAAAAAGTTGTTTTTATGCTCTACAACAATTCGTTGGGTGCAATTTGACGAATTTCCAGACTCGTCCACGACGGAAAACGTTCGAGAAATCGTGCCTTTTTTGCAAAAATCATCGAACAAATCAAAATTTACCGTTCCCACAACCGTGTCAATTGTGCAATTGTCCGAAAATGTCGGGCTGCCTGCGTTCGCAAAATTTGGGTCGTAATTTTCGCAGGACAAGGTCAAATTGGCCGGGGCGTTGCAAATTGGTTTGAGTTTGTCAAGCAAATGCGCAGTCACCAAACAAATATTGGCGTTGCCCGCCGCGTCGGTCACTTGAAATTCGACGATGACATCCACGCCCAAATCCGCGCAGCAAAAAGTGATGCCTCCGGAAAAAGGGTCGGGCATCGCGTCGTCGTCGCATGGGCCATCTTCAAAACGGCGGATCAAAAACGGTGTCGCGGCCAAACCACACTCGTCGAACGAACCAGAATTGAGTTGAACTGCGTTCAAAACAGTCGCTGGCACACCGCTCGCTGCCGCTGGAACATCGATAAATTCAACGCAAACGGCGGTCGGCGGCGTGACATCGGGATTACATTGGGCAATGGTTTTGCCCAAGGAAAACAGGAAAATCGCAGGCAAAAGCACCGCTATTTTCCAGAAATCGGATTTTGGAATGTTCGAGAAGGCAGATGTAGATTTTTTCATCAGTTGAAAATTTGTGTTTTTAGTCGGTTTTGAAAAACCTGAACGGGATATCGAGTTAGACTTTTTTGACGATACAAATGTGCAGGGACAATTTTGGGCGGCCAAAATCAAAAAATGTGGTTTGTAGATTTACTTTTGGACGGAAATAAATCAAAGTATTGGTTTTCAATTTTTGAATTAAATTCTTTGTAGAAAACGAACCAGAATTTTTTGTAAAAAATTTTTCAAAAAATGGAAAAAACCCACGTCGTCCAACTCGTCCAATCGTTCAGCCCCGCCGAAATCCGAGATGTCCGCAAATTTTTGGCCTCTCCGTTTTTCAATCAGCGCAGCGATTTGTCGCGCCTTTTTGATTTTTTGACCGAAGAAAAACAGCCGACACGCGAGGCCGCGCACCGCCACGCGACCGCCGCTGAGTCTGATTTTGACGACCAAAACAGCCGTTTGCTTTTGAGTTATTTGCACAAATTGTTGGAGCAATATCTTGCGTTGAAAGATTTTTTGGGCGAAAAACTGGAAAATGATTTGCATTTGGCCGCAGCCTACCGAAAACGTGGGATGTCCGCAGCGTTCAACCGAACCCGTCGGAATTTGCAAAATTCGCTCGAAAAACAGCCGCGCCGCGATGCCCATTTTCACAAAATCCAGCACGATTTGCTATGGGAAGAACACCACCTCGCCACGACCGACGACCCGACAAATGCACAACGGTTGCACGAACTTTCGGCACAACTCGACATCGAATTTATCTCCCAAAAACTCCACCACGCCTGCCTAAAATTGGCGCACGCCGCCGTCTATCCCGCTGATTTTCAATATGATATCGAAGAAACGCTGATAAAATTTGCCGAAAAAAACGGGTGGCTCGAACTGCCTGCCGTGGCCGTTTGGCTGCACTGTTTTCGGATGCTGCGGGAGCCGAACGAGGTCGAGCATTTTCAAAAATTCAAAAAACAACTGCTCGAAAACGGTGGCCATTTTACCATCGAAGAAATCCGGAACCCGTTTTTGATGGCCGTCAATTACTGCGTCCGGCGGCTGAACGCGGGCGAAAAACAGTGGTTCCGCGAGGTTTTGGATTTGTACAAAACTGGCTTGGCAAACGGGTATTTGTTTGAAAATGGGGAACTCTCGCGTTTTGCCTACCACAATATTGTCGCGGCGGCTTTGCAATGTGAGGAACTGGATTGGGCGAGCGATTTTATCCAAAATTACAGGACGTTTTTGGCGCGGCAGTACCGCGAAAGTTCTGTTTCATTCAATTTGGCGCGCCTCGAATTTGCCCGAAAACGACACGCCGCAGTGCTTGAACTTTTGCAAAAAGCAAATTACCGCGACCCACTTTTGAATTTGGCGGCCAAAACTTTGCTTTTGAAAACATGGTTCGAACTTGGCGAACGAGAGATTTTGTCAGCCCATCTCGATGCAATGCGAAATTACATCCACCGAAAACGGGTCATCGGATACCATCGGACGAACTATTTGAACGTCATCCGTTTTGCGGACAAACTTTTGAAAATCAATATTTTGGACAAAACAGAAATCGAAAAACTGCGGGTTGGAATTTTAAAAGAAGAAACTTTGACGGAAAAGGATTGGCTGCTAGAAAAATTGGACTGACGTTTACAAAATTTTAAAAATGGAGGTCGGAATTTATTCCGACCATTTTTTGCAAGTCCTTGAAAATCAAAAAATTATAACGTTGAGTCGTAATAAATTCCGACCTCCATTTTCCCAGATTTATGAAAAAAATACTTTGCACAAGCCTGTTTTTTTCGGGCTGTTTTTGTTTGCTGGCTGCCACCCGCCACGTCGGCAGCGGCCAGACCTACCCTACTTTGACCGCCGCTGCTGCCGTTGCCCAACCCGGCGACACCATTTTGATGCATGCTGGCAACTATCCCGGTGGCGTGGCCATCCAAAATCTGAAAGGCGTGGCCGACAAATGGATTTCCATCAAAAACGCGCCGGGCGAAACGGTCATTTTTGAGGGCGGCACGAACGGCATCCAGTTTGTCGAACCGGCCTACCTGCACCTCGTTGGGCTGATTTTCCAACATCAAACTGGCAACGGCGTGAACACCGACGACGGCGGTACTTATTCGACGCCTGCACATCACGTCATTTTTGAAAAATGTGTGTTCCGGGATATGTCGGCCACCGGCAACAACGATTTGCTGAAACTTTCCGGCCTCGACCATTTCGAGGTGCGGAACTGCGAATTTCGCAACGGCGCGGCTGGCGGCAGCGGCATTGACATGGTCGGTTGCCACCACGGAATCATCCGGGGCAACCGTTTTGAACAAATGGGTTCGAATGCCATCCAATGCAAAGGCGGCAGCGAAAACGTGCGAATCGAGGGAAATTTCTTCAAAAATGGCGGCCAGCGCACCTTGAACATTGGTGGCAGCACGGGTTTGCAGTTTTTTCGACCGGACACCGCGCATTTTGAAGCGGCCAATATCCAGGTGTTTTCAAATATAATCATCGGTTCGCAAGCACCAATCGCGTTTGTTGGTGCGGTTCACGTTTCGGTCGTGAACAACACGATTTACCAACCCGAAAAATGGGTCATCCGCATCCTTCAAGAAACCGTTGACCCGAGCCGATTTTTGGAATGTGGCAATAATTTGTTCCAAAACAACCTTGTTTTTTTGGGAAACAACGTATCCACCGAAACCAATATCGGCCCGGACACCCGGCCGGAAACTTTTGTGTTTTCCAACAATCTTTGGTTCAATTTCAACAACCCAAATTGGGGCGGCCCGGTCATTCCGGTCGCAGAAACGAACCAAATCCTGAATGCAAATCCGCAATTTAAAAATGCTGCAGGCGACGATTTTTCCATCCCGCCAACCAGCCCAGCCGCCGGGGCAGGGCTTTCGTTGGCCGAGCCGAAATTTGATTTTTTGCAAAAACTTTTTGCCAATCCGCCTTCCGTCGGGGCGGTGGAAGCAAACCCGACCTCGGCCATTGAGCAGCCTAATTCGTTAAAAATCAAACAATTGCACGTTTTTCCAAACCCGTCCGCCAGTTATTTTTGGGTAAATTACGAACTGACTGCTTCCGCAAAACCAGTGCTGGAATTGTTCGATTTGCTGGGTCGGCGGGTCGCATTTTTAGCGGCAGCCGAACAAATTCCGGGGGCGCAACGATTGTTTTGGCCGTTGCCGGAAATCGCCGATGGTGCCTATTTTTTAAAAATTTCTACGGCTGGGAAAATCTTGGGCGGGCAATTTATTTTGGTGAAAAGAGAGGACTAAGTTTTAGCGTTTCGAAAACGCGAACCTCAAATTGATTGGTTGTTTGGCGGATGCCCAATTTTCCTTTTTGTTGTTTGGCCAAACCTTTACTTTCTCGAAAAAATATTTTGATTTTGGGATGCAGGATTAAAAACTTTTGATTCATCTTTCGCCTCGAAAGAATCAACTTTTTTTATTTCATCAACTTAAATCAACTTTTAATTATGGCTTGGATTTCAGCATTACTCGCAGCAATCTCGACTTTGGTCATCGGATTCGTTTGGTATCACCCAAAACTTTTCGGAACGGCTTGGATGAAGTCGCTCGGCATGACCGAAGCCGACGCGGCAAAAGGCAACATGGCCGTGATGTACGGTTCGGCGGTCGTTTTGGCGATGGTCATGACGATGCCGTTGGCTTATCAAGTTGGGCACCCGGACGAAAATCTTTCGCCATTTATGCACGGATTTTATCACGGTGCGTATTACAATGGTGTGATGTTGGCGGCTCCGGTCACGGCCATCAATGGTATTTTTAACCGGATGACTTTGACCCACATTTTGATTTCCGCCGGATATTGGGTGGTGACTTTGGGTGTGATGGGCGGTATTTTGGCAATGATGCACGGCGGCGGGAACGGTGCGGGTTAAACTTTTTTTTTCTTGGTTTTGAAAAGTGCCGGGGTGATTCAAATCGCCCCGGCACTTGTTTTTTTACAGGAATTTCTCGCCCGAAATCTCGTCCGTCATTTCAATCATTTTCAAGTTTTCATCATAAATCGCATCCAAAACAAACGCCCTGTTTTCCAGGATAAATTTATAAATCTGCCAATCGGTCGGCGGCGTCGGAACGGACAGAATATCCTGAAAATCAATCCATTGCAACTCACCTTCGTCGCACGGCGGCGGCTCGCATTTTTCAATATCGGCCAGATAAATATAGCAAAGCCAGTTGTAATCGACCGGCGAAGTCTCGGCCAAAACGCCGCAAAATTTCACGTCCGAAAGTTGAAAACCAGTCTCTTCAAAAGTTTCGCGCAACGCGGCCTGCCGGGGCGATTCGTGCGCCTCCAATTTGCCGCCGACGGGTACGAACATCCCTGCGTTCGGTTCGTTTTTTCTTTTTAAAAGTAAAAATGATTGGCCGTTTCGGAGGACGACCATCGTGGCGATTTTTTTCATTTGTCAGTTTTCACGTCTTTGATTTTCAAAAAATCAACCTCCGCGTCGCGCACCATTTTGTTCAAACGCGGCAATTTTTCAATCCGAATCAATTTCCATTTTACCAAAAATTCGTCCGTTTGCCGAAAAAGTTGATCGCGAACTTCCATCGCCTGCGCTGTCGGCGGATAATCGTCGCCGACGTTCAAACCCATCAAATTCGCCAATTTATCGTTCAGCCGCACTGGAAAATTCAACGGATCCTGCGGACTTTGATTTTGCGTTTGATAAATCCCACGTTCGACCGCCGTCGAAACCGAGTCAATTTCATTCACCAAAACCAAAACGGGTTTCAGATTTTCCGTTTTTCCGATTCGCTCACGGAGGGTTTTCAATTGCTCGCGCAGGTCGCGGATTTCTTTGATTGCCCGGTGCGATTCTGTCAATTTTTCGCCGACCGATTGCACAAAATCAAACTGATTTTGAAAATCCGCAGTCGAAGATTTGCTGCGCGGGTCGGGTTTTATTTCAAAATTGACCTCCTCCGTGCGTCCAAAAGCCGTCAATTTTGCTTTGTAAATGCCCGGCACAGCGCGCGCACCTTGCAAACCGTAACTCCACAAAACCATTCCGTCAAATTTTTCGGCATCGGGATATTTCAAATTCCAGACAAAACGGTTGCCGCCGGACTTGATTTCCAGTTTTTCGGTTTTTGAAAAATTGGAAAATTCCTTGATTTTTTTGCCCGCTGCGTCCAAAATTAAAAAACGCACGGTGTCTTTTTCCGAAGGTTTTTCTTTTAAAAAATAATGAAAAATTGCCCCGGCGGGATGGTTTTGGCCAGCAAATTTTGACGGCTCCCCTGCCCCGCCGCCCGTCCGAAAAGTGGTTCCAGGTTGAAAAAGGTGCACCGATTTTTTCGAAATTTCATCCGACATCTGCCGCAGCGGGCCGAGGTCGTCGATCATCCAAATCGAGCGGCCTTGCGTCGCCACAATCAAATCATCGTCTTTCAAAGCAAGGTCGGTGATCGGCACGATGGGCAAATTGAGTTTGAACGGCTGCCAATTTTTCCCATTGTCAAAACTCAAATACATGCCCTGCTCCGTGCCACAAAACAACAAACCTTCGCGCACCCGGTCAGCCCGAACGACGCGGGTAAAATGTTCTGGTTCAATGCCTTGCGTGATTTTTTCCCACGACTCGCCGTAATTTTTTGTGTAAAAAAGATAGGGTGAAAAATCGCCATTTTTGTAACCCGTCGCGGCGATAAAACAGCCGCCGTCGTGGTGCGGGTCGGGTTCGAGCGAATTTATCATCGTCCATTTTGGGAGTTGCGGCGGGGTGACGTTCGACCAATTTTTGCCGCCGTCGCGGGTCATTTGCACCAAACCGTCGTCCGTCCCGACCCAAATCAGACCCGCAACCCGAGGGCTTTCCGCTGCCGCAAAAATGGTGCAATAATATTCGACACTCGTGTTGTCTTGGGTAATCGGGCCGCCGCTCGATTTTTGGCGCGACTTGTCGTTCGTCGTCAAATCGGGCGAAATCGTTTCCCAATTTTGCCCACCGTCGGTCGTCGCGTGCAGGTGGTTCGATGCGACGTACAATTTTTTCGCGGAGGTCGTTGAGCCATTCCGGTCGTTGAGCGAAGTCGAAACGTGCGGCGAGAAAAAAACCGGGTAATTCCATTGAAAACGGTACTTCGCATCCTCCGCGCCGTGCCCCATGTTGTCTTCCGGCCAGACATTTATCGCGCGATTTGTGTTGTTATGATGATCAAAACGGGTCAAAAGACCATGATATTCACCGCCGTAAACAATTTCGTTGTCCGTCGGGTCAACGGCAATCGTGGCCGATTCGCCGCCCGCCGTCGGTTCCCAATCTCGTTCCGAAATGCTTCCGCCGTCGCTGCGGTGTTTGATTCGGACGCTCGAATTGTCCTGCTGCGCGACATAAATTCGGTACGGAAAAGCGTTGTCGGTGGTCACTCGGTAAAATTGCGCGGTCGGTTGGTTGTGGTAAGTTGACCAAGTTTCGCCGCCGTCGAACGTGATTTGCGCCCCGCCGTCGTCGCCGACAATCATGCGTTTTGTCTCGCCTGAGGTCTCGCCTGAGGCGAGAGGCGCGACCCACAAATCGTGGTGGTCGCCGTGCGGGGCGTATTTTGTGGAAAAAGTTTTGCCGCCGTCGGTGCTTTTGTGGTAGGCCACATTGACCACAAAAACCGTGTTTTCATCCTCCGAATCGGCGTAAATCCTTGAATAATACCATGCCCGCTGCCGCAGCGACCGGTCTTCGTTGACTTTTGCCCATTTTTTTCCGCCATCGTCAGAGCGAAAAACGCCGCCCGTTTTGCTTTCGATGATCGCCCAAATCCGGTCGGATTTGACCGGGCTGACGGCCACGCCGATGATGCCGAGGGTGTCTTTTGGCAGGCCTTCATTTTTTGAAATGTCTTGCCAAGTGTCGCCGCCGTCGGTCGATTTCCATAAACTGCTGCCCTCGCCGCCGCTCGACAAACTGAACGGCGTCCGCCGAACGCGCCAAAAACTGGCGAACAAAATGCGCGGGTTCGTGGCATCCATCGCCAAATCCACGGCTCCGGCGTCTGCATTGACAAAAAGGATTTTTTCCCATGTTTTTCCGCCGTCGCGGCTGCGGAACACGCCGCGTTCGTCGCTCGATTTGAACAAATCGCCCAAAACTGCGGCGTAAACGAGGTCGGAATTTTTTGGATGCACTCGGATTCGTGGGATGTGGCGGCTGTTTTTGAGGCCCATGTTTTTCCAAGTTTTGCCCGCGTCGTCGGTTTTCCAAAGTCCGGTTCCGAAGCTCACGTTGCCGCGAACGGTGCATTCGCCGCCGCCGACGTAAATCACGTTCGGGTCGGACGCGGCCACTTCGATCGAGCCGATGCTGCCGCCAAAAAACCCGTCGGAGATATTTTCCCAAGTCCGTCCGCCGTCGGTTGTCCGCCAAACGCCGCCGCCCGTGCCGCCGAAATAAAACAAATTTGGTTTCCCGGCGACGCCCGTCACCGCTGCCGAACGTCCACCGCGAAACGGCCCGATTTCCCGAAAACGGACGGCTTCAAAAAGTTTTTCATCAAAAATTGGTTTTGTCTCGCCTGAGGCGAGATCGGCTGCCGGGGCGGGCGCGGGTTTGTTTTTTTGGGAAAAAACTGGGGTGCAGGTGAGGAGCAAAAAGAGGAAAAGATGGTTTTTCATTTTATCAATTTTGAGGGGGTGAATGTCTTGAAAGTTTTGGCTACTGGCAAATCGGTGGCTCGAAAAAGCATTTTAAAAAATACGTAGCCAAAGTCTTGTGTAAGTATTTCCCATAAAAATCAGGATAATTAATCGGAAATATTTATCAACCTCAAAATAAGTGGGCAGCAAAATCCTATCTTCACGACATATTTCCCTGCCGAAACGATTCATCGTTTAATCCAAGATTCTTTAACTGCCCGCCAAATGAAATGTCTCGCCTGCTTCCCCGCAGCCCTTGCGCCACCGCATCTCGCTGCATTTTTCCATCGGAATTTTTCACACCGAAAGTGTCCGGTTTTTTGTGGCCGCGTGCCGTGAAAAACCAGTCCGCGCTTTCCATTTTTTAACTCACTCAATTTTCTAAAATGAAAAAGCATTTTTACAATCTTTCCCTCATCGTTCCCCTCCTGTTTTTGTCCCAAATGATTTTTGGGCAAACGGCCATTCCCCTCACCGCTGGCTCGTTCAACCACGACGCGGTGGGAGAAAACGGCTGTTCCGCGCCCAACCCGCTGACCATTGCAACTGCGGGGGGCATGGACGCTTCGGGCTATGCGTTCAACGGAGCCAGCGGCTGGCCGGGCAGCCTGAACTACAACTTCGGCCCGAACCCTTACGTCCTCCAACCGTACACGGGTGCCAATGCACGACGGGTTTTGGTGGGCACGTCCGCCACTTTGACGCTGGCCACGCCCGCTCATTTGGCCAACCTCCATTTTCTGGTCACCAGCACGGAAGGCGCGTCCACGGCAACTTATACGGCCAATTTTACCGACGCGACCAGCCAAACGATGATGACCGCCACCACGCCCGATTGGATTGTTGGCGGCGGCGGCGTGTTCATCAGCAATGCCACGTCAACGAATGATTGCGATGTCAAGGGCGCCGGGAAACTTTATCAGGTCAGCGGCAACATTTTGCCCGCCAACTATGGCAAGTTGGTCCAGTCGGTCACCGTTTCCAGGCCCGGCGGCGGCGGTTCGCGGCTGTACATTTTTGGGGCATCTTCTTGCGGGGCAGGGCCGTATTTCACGGTTTGTCCGGGAAATATTGCCGTTTCCTGCCCGGGCCCGGTCAGTTACACGGCCAGCACAGCCGAGGCGACGAGCGTCAATTATAGTTTCAGCGGTGCGACATCGGGCAGCGGAAGTGGCACTGGCAGCGGCTCGTCGTTCAATATTGGCGTGACCACCGTGACCATCACGGCTACCAATTCGTGCGGGACGAACACTTGCAGTTTTACGGTCACGGTTGATGACAACACCGACCCAACGATTTCCTGCCCGGCCAACATTTCGCAGGGCACCGACCCGGGCGTTTGCGGCGCGGCGGTTTCTTTTTCCGTTTCGGCAAACGACAATTGTCCGGGCGTGGCCTTGAACCAAACAGGCGGCCTGGCGAGCGGGGCAACTTTCCCCGTCGGCACGACGGTCAATATTTTCCAAGCCACCGATGCTTCTGGAAATACCGCGACCTGTGCTTTTTCTGTAACCGTTTCCGACGAAGAAAACCCAGTGGCCAACTGCCCGGCCAACATCGTGGTCAACAACACCCCGGGCACCTGCGCCGCGCAGGTCTATTACAACGTGACCTCGACCGACAACTGCGAAGTGACCTCCCTGCCGGGATTTTCCTTCCTCGGCACCTCGGGCAACAGCAGTTATTTTGTTTCAAACGGGGTGTTCACTTGGACGGCAGCCCTCGCGCACTCGCAGGCAAACGGCCTGCACATGGCCGTTGTTACCTCCGCCGCAGAAAATGCTTTTATTCAGGCAGGGCTTGCCGGAAGGGATCCATGGATTGGGCTTTCCGACGCAACGACGGAGGGCGTTTACCGCTGGATTACCGGCGAACCGTTCGGTTACACAAACTGGAACGGCGGCGAACCCAACAATTTGGGAAATGAAGACTATGCCAATATGCTCCCAACCGGGAAATGGAACGACCTGCCGAATGCAGGCCCCGCTTTTCAGCCCACTGAATATCTGTTGGAGTTGGAAAGTACGCAGATTTTCCTGCAATCTGGCCTGTATTCCGGCGAGTCGTTTCCGGTCGGCACCACCACCGTCGAATATCAGGCAGTGGATGCCGCTGGAAATACCAGCGATTGTAGTTTTGATGTAACTGTCAACGACAACGAAAACCCAACGATTTCCTGCCCGGCAGACATCGCAACGACCACCGACCCGGGCGTTTGCGGCGCGGCGGTTTCGTTTTCCGTTTCGACTTCTGACAATTGTCCGGGGGAAATTTCGACTCAAAATGGCGGACAAATCAGCGGTTCGACCTTCCCGGTCGGCACGACGGTCAACGTTTTCGAAGCAACCGATGCTTCGGGAAATACTGCGACTTGTTCTTTTTCTGTAACCGTTTCCGATGACGAAAACCCAACGATTTCCTGCCCGGCCAACATTTCGCAAGGCACTGACCCGGGCGTTTGCGGCGCGGCGGTTTTGTTTTCCGTCACGGCTTCCGACAATTGTCCGGGCGAAATTTTAAGCCAAACGGGCGGCCAAGCCAGCGGCTCAACCTTCCCGGTCGGCACAACGACCAACACGTTTTTGGTAACCGATGCTTCGGGAAATACCGGCGAATGTAGTTTTGACGTGACCGTTTCCGACGACGAAAACCCAACAGCGAACTGCCCGGCGGACATCGCAGTCGGCACCGACCCCGGCGTTTGCGGAGCGGCGGTTTTGTTTTCCGTCACGGCTTCCGACAATTGTGCGGGCGCAACTTTTGCACAAACCGGCGGCCTGGCCAGCGGTTCGACTTTCCCGGTCGGCACGACAACCAACACATTTTTGGCAACCGATGCTGCTGGAAATACCGGAGAATGCAGTTTTGACGTAACCGTTTACGATGACGAAAACCCAACGGCCAACTGCCCGGCGGACATCGCAGTCGGCACAGACCCGGGCGTTTGCGGTGCGGCGGTTTCCTTTTCCGTCACGGCTTCCGACAATTGTCCGGGCGCAACTTTGGCACAAGCCGGCGGCCAAACCAGCGGTTCGACCTTCCCGGTCGGCACGACAACCAACACGTTTTTGGCAACCGATGCGGCTGGAAATACTGGCCAGTGCAGTTTTGATGTGACCGTTTCCGATGACGAAAACCCGGTGGCGGTTTGTCAAAACATCTCCGTAACCCCCGGCGGCAGCGGCATTTACACCATT
This sequence comes from Saprospirales bacterium, assembly GCA_031398055.1. Lineage (GTDB taxonomy): Bacteria > Bacteroidota > Bacteroidia > Chitinophagales > Saprospiraceae > M3007. The sequence continues at coordinate 14,979 of JANNMS010000297.1, forward strand.
GACCCGAACGCAGTGGACAACGGTAGCAGCGACAACTGCGGCACGGCACTGTCGGTCAACCCCGCCACGATACCCTGTTTTCACACCGCTTACCAGCAAACAGTGACGCTGACGGTGACGGACCTCGCTAGCAACACGGCTACCTGCACGGCGACGGTCACGCTGCTCGGCGATTCGGACTGCGACGGCGTGGGCGATTTCTGCGACCTCTGCCCCGGCGGAAATGACCAAATTGACAACAACCACGACGGGCAGCCCGATTGCCACGTTTTTCCGGGCTTCAACAACCTGCCCGCCGCCTGGAAATGCGGCAACAAGAAGGTTTATATGTGCCACATCCCGCCGGGGAACCCCGGCAATGCGCACACGATTTGTGTCAGCGTGAACGCGGTGGCTTCGCATCTGGCGCATGGCGATTACATCGGCCCCTGCGGCAATGCTTCTTGCAGCCAAAATGCCTCGGCACCCGCGTTCAGTTTGACATTCGATGCCTACCGAAAAGGCGAGGTGGCCAAACTGCAATGGGTCAGCCAAACGGGAGCAACGAACGACTATTTCGTGGTGGAACGCGCCGCGAGCGAGTTCGGCGATTTCATGCCAATTCAAAAAGTGGCGGGTTCTGGAGTGGCAGGTGAAATCCTGTATTTCAATGAGTTGGACAAAAAACCGCTGCCCGGAGAGAATTTTTACCGCTTGATTTTGGTGTCGAAAAACGGCGACGAGCGGTATTCGGAGGTGAAAAAAGTGGTTTTCCCGACGGGTTTCATGGTTTATCCAAACCCAAATTCAGGAGACGTTTTGAATATTTCGCTGGCCGATTTTGCAGGAAAAACTGCCGACCTCGAAATCCACGATGCCCTCGGCAAAGTGCTTTTTTCAAAGCATTTCGACGCGCTGCCCACTGGCGAACTGCGGCACGACCTCTCCAAATTTGCCTCCGGGACGTATTTTCTATCGGTGAAAATCGAAGGGCAACGGGCAGAAATACGGCGGTTTGTGGTGCAGCGGTTGTGAGATTGAGTGAACAAAGAGCATTTTCTTGGAACACTCGGCATTTTTTTTGAGGCTCAATTATGATTCCAAGTTGCTGTTTCAAAAAGGTGCGTAGCACCTCAATATTTGTAGAATTTTGTAGCCAAAATTTTAAAAAGGTGCGTAGCACCGGAACATTTGACCTTGAAATATGACGGTGCTACGCACCTTT
>JANNMS010000037.1:0-62799 GCA_031398055.1 Saprospirales bacterium
ATTCAGGCTTTTGTTTCCACCCTCAGAAAGCACAAAATGAATGTATTCCTAAATTTAGTCGCCATTTTCAACCACAAACAGGTAGTGTTCAAGGCTGCCTAAGTTTTTACGATTTTTTTTTAAAAGGTTAAAAAGGTAAAAGAGGGTTTGAAAAAGTAAAAAGGGGCTGAAACTCAAATTTTCCGCGCCTCCCAAATCCAAAATCCAATCGCCGCCGCCACAAAACCAAAAGCAATCGGCAGGCTAAAAATTTTGGCTAAAAACCCGATCAATGCCGGGCCACCCAAAAATCCAGCCATCGCAAAAGTGTTCATCACCGCCAGCCCCGCGCCGCGGGCCATGCCCGGCGCGCGCGCCGCAGCCGCGTACAAAATCGGTGCGCCGATCGAAACGCCTGCCCCGACCATCGCAAAACCAACGAGCGATGCCGCTACATTTTGAAAAATAATTGCCAGCAAAAAACCACTCACGGCCACCGCGCCGCCTGCTTCCAATGCCCGACGGCTGCCATATTTTTCGACAAAAAAATCGCCGCCAAAACGCCCCGCCGCCATAAAAAAAGCATACACAGAAAAACCCCAACTCGCCACCGATGCCGAAGTTTTTACCACGTCCCGCATGAAAACTGCCGACCAATCGTTCATCGCGCCTTCGGTCAAATTGGTGCATAAACTGATGATAATCAAGGTCCAAAGTGCCGCCGTCGGCCAGGCAAAACCAGTTGGTTTATCATCTGATTTTGTGGTTTCGTGGTGGTCTTCGGGAACGGTGGACAGGTTTTTTTTCAATAAAAAAGACACGCCAGCCAGTAAAACCGCCTGTCCAAAAACCACCAAATAATGGCTCGCGCCCAGGCCAATTGCCGCGCCCGCCAAACCAGAACCCAGCCATGCGCCGCTGCTCCAAAGTCCATGGCAGGCCGACATAATTCGCATTTTTTCAATATTTTCAATGTGCGTCGCAGTGGTATTCATCGAAACATTTAAAGTTGAAAAAGCCGCGCCTGTGCCAAAAAGCGACACCGCGACCAGCCAAACCGAGGGCATCGAAATCGGAAAAACAAACAAAACCGCCGAAAAAACCAACGAAACCAGCGACAACCGAACCGCCCCGAACCGATGCAAAAGCGGCACGGTAAACGGGTTCATCAAAGTCACCCCAGCGGGCAAGCAGAGCAAAAGCAAGCCGAGCTGCGCCTCATCGAGGCCAAATTTTTCTTTGATAAATGGAATCATCGCCGCCCATGTCCCCAAAATGCAGCCCGAAGACGCGAAAACTGCCCCGATGCTCCGGCTGGCCGGATGGCTGAAAAATTTTTTTAGATGTAAAAACAATGGAATTTACGATTTTGGATTTAGGAATTTAATTTTTTAATCGCCGGACAAGGTCAGAAATCAGCAAACCAGACAACATTCCGATGCTGAAAATCAATAAAAAATCAACGTCCCGAATCATCTCGCTGATGTTCGACCGCAGGTATTGCATGACTGCGCCAATTAAAAGTATGCCGATGACGATGGGAAAAATGCGTTTTTGAACCATGATTTGAATTTTTTTTAAATTTTTCGCCACAAAACAAGCACATGTCACCCAATTTTGTGGCAAATAATTTCCAATCAAAAAAAAAGTGGCGACAGATTTTCAAGGAGAAAGACCGAAACCAAAAGTGCCCCGGTTCGAGGCAGCTGCCGGTTTTTCGACCACGCAGGAGCGATCCGATTTGATGCGGAAAATCCGTTCGAAAAATTCAAAACCCGAAATCGCCCTCCGAAAAGCACTCTGGCATTTTGGTTTTCGGTACCGTTGCCACGTTAAAAAATTGCCAGGCAACCCGGACCTCGTTTTTTCAAAATTAAAAATTGTGGTTTTTGTGGACGGCGACTTTTGGCACGGCCACAATTGGCCTGAAAAAAAATTGAAAATCAAATCCAACCGCGATTTTTGGATTCCAAAAATCGAACGAAATATCCAACGTGACGGCGAAGTCAACGCCGAACTGGCCCGATTGGGCTGGCGCGCCATCCGGATTTGGGAACATGAACTGAACAAAGAATTTGGCCCAACCGCCGTCCGGCTGCTTCGTATTTTGGGCGAAGCCACCGGGCACCTCGATTTTTTGTTTGAATAAAAACTTTAAAAAGTACAGATGTACAAATTCCTTTTTATGGCCCACCTGGGCATCTGTGGACTGCTGATTTATAGTCTTTTCCAACCAAAAAACAAGGCAGATTCAAAGTTGCCGATCCTGCTAGGTTTCGGCGCGGTCACTTTGACATTTTGTGGGATTGCAATTTTGGTTGGATATTTACAAATGAACGAGCATTTGCTGGCCGCGAAAATCATTTTGTTCGGATTTTATGGCCTCGTTTTATGCTATTATTTGTGGCTGATGGCCACCAGCAATTGGCGATGAAGACCCTCACCTTTTTTTACTTTTTCAACCTTTTTTAAAATGACCAAGCAAGAAGAAGATGCCCGCGTCGCCGCCGCTGTCGCAAAACAACTCGAAACCATCATCGCCGCCCAGCAAAAACAGTTTGCCGAAACAATGGAAATGGTCATGAAAAACTCGCTCGGCGGCGTGGACAATGCCAACGCTGAACTCGAAAAAGAGCGGAAAGCCGTCCAAAAAGAACTCGATGCCGCACAAAAACTCCGGGCGAAGGCCGAAAAAGAAGGCGACAAAATGGCCGACGCGTATTTTGAAAACCGGCAAAAACAGTTTTCCGAAGCTGCTAAAACCGCAATGCTCCGCGAACTCACTTTGCTCCACATCGGCGTGGGGAAAAAGAATTTGGAAATCGCAAATTGGCTCGATGTGCCGATGGATTTTGTGGAAAATATCCGCCAACTCGTGCTCTGCCAAGAAAAATACCGGGGTGAAAAACTGAAACGCCTCAAACTCGAAGGCAACCCAAAAGTACGCACCGAAGGCAGCGGGCGCGGCGGCACGGTTTGGTTCGAAAGCCGCGAATCCACTTTCGATATGTGGTGGGAATTTGCGGGCGGCAGTGCCTTGGTCATCGTCGATATTCCGACCACCGAAAATTGGGAAGTCCGCACAAAATTGCCGCTCGAACGGCGCAACGACATCCTCACTTTCATCGGCGAACACCTCGTGGACACCGAAACGCACGGCGCAGGTTCGTTCATCATCGGGGAAAATGTGCTGACCGTTTATTCCTGAAAACAAAAAATCAGCACCCGATAACCCCGCCTCAAACTCCGGATTTTGGAGATTGTTTTGGGGACGATTTTGGTGGGTGGGGAGTGGTGGTGAAATTCGTAAAAAAAATCATTGTTTTGATCAATATTTTCCAGGTCTGTCTTTAAGGCCAAGCCGATATTTGTATAGCATTGGAAAGGTGTATTTTACAATTCCTCTGCCAAAATGGGTTTCTCGGATAATACCATTAACTTTTAATAAGTCTGTAAGGGAGTCTATTGTCTTATTTTGTACTTTATCTCCATACTTGTTAATTACAGCATTCAATAGAGAATCAAAATCTGCTTGATTAAATTCTTGGAATTTATAAGCAGAATTTCTATCAATAAATTCAAAAACCAAAGAAAGGTCTTCATTTCCTTTTTCACGAGCTAGGTCATCGAAATAGCGTTGAGCTGCATATTCCCTTGTTTGGCCATTTACATAAAAATACTGTTCAAGTATAGGTTGGATATTTCTTAAATCAGCAGCAGCAGCCTTTTCTATTGCAGATTTAAGCCAATCCAAAAATGGGCGCAAACTAATTGTATCATCTGCGTTTTTCAAATTAGTGTAAATCCATTGGTAACTTTTCCCGAATCTTGGGTTGTTATTTGTACCCGCATATTTGCCAAAAAATGTTGAAACGCAAGGGTCTAATAACCCTGCTTCTAGCGGGAATTGTTCGTGACTTCGTTTTTCAATTTGTCTGAAAACTTCTTTTGGAGTTTCTCCATAAGCTTTCATAAGTGATAAAAATTCATCTCGGGAAGAAGAAAATAACAATTTAAAGAAATAAGCAAACAGTTCCTCCTGAGTCCATTCAATATCAATAGCCTTATTTTCAAGTTCATTGCTATTGGTAACATTGCCAATTTTGCGGAACAAATCGCGTCGAACAAAAAGCTTTGGGTGTATCCTCGAATAAGGATTTCGTTTCCAAAAGTTGATTAATGGTGCTACACGCTCAGACCATTTAATAGGTTTTACTATCTCGTCTAATTGGTCAAAGATTACAATTAGGTTTTTTCCATTTGTGCCAGATTTCAGGTATTCATCTAATTCATTTAAATCTTTTTCGATTCCTATAAAGGTTTCTTCATTTGAAATAATATCTCGGAATCGTTTCGCAGTAGTAGCATCGTTTTTAATTGGCTTCACTTCATTTAATTTACTTTTGTATCCTATCCTTTGTTCGGCATCCAACATGACAGCATTCCACACATATATGATCCAAAAACGATGGTAGAATTTATCTGTACCAAAATTTTCTTCACCAGTAAAAAGTTCGGTATCAATAAATTTCTTTGCTTTGTTATCAATCAAGTGCATGAACTCAAAGTTTGCACCCTCTTTCCTTGCTCTTTTTTTGAGTTCACTAACAATGTCAGGATTTTTGAGCGCTTGATAAAGATAAGATTTCCCTGTCCCTTTGCTCCCAATTATCAAAATTTTGTCGAGGTTGAAAATGTCCTCCATGCACTTGCGAAAAAAAAAGCGGTTTTCCCTGAATTCAGCGGCCATGTCAATGTTCTCGGCATAAAGATCTGGTAGGTTACTTAGCAGGTTGTTCAAAATTTTTTCTTTTAAAACGAGATTTGGAAATTTTCCAATCGTGATATTTGATTGGGTTTCGCTATTTATATTTTCGGTTTGGTCAGCCTTTGCTTGCAAAAGTATGTCGAAAGCAAGTTCATGGATTTTGTCAAACAGTTCATTGTAATCCGGAAAAGTGCCTTTGTGAACCATTTCAATGAAGTCAAGTTTATCCTCAGATTTTGTTCCTATGGAAGCGAGGACATCATTGCGGCGTACTAAAAATGTTGGAATATCAAGCTTCATTTCATTGCCTGTTGTTAATCTGGCTGCCATTCTATTTACTTGTTCTTGAAAATCGCTGAACCATCCTCGGCGGTTTGCTTCTGGAACAATAGCATTGACAACAATTCCACTTCCATTTTTCATTTTAGAAACTAAGTTCAAGAAAAGATGGAGACCTGGATAACTTTGGACGTTATTTCCAAAAAAACCTACCACTAACTTAGAAAGGCCAAAGGCAGTGATACCAAAAACATCATTGAACCCAGTTCGTGAATCAATTAATATTATATCAGGGTTAATGGTTTTATGTAAGTCGTCTATCAAACTCCGAAACTGCTTTATAATAAATTGTGGACTAGACAAATCTAACCTTGCCAATCCTTCCAAATAATGTCCTAGATCGTTTTCGAGAAAATCGTCATTGTTTTGTTCTGTATTTAGATTTCCCGCTGGCATTACAAATATCTCGCCCGCACCAGCAAATTCTTTTGAAACTTCCCAAATGTATTTCCTAATATCAACCTCTAAACCTAAGGTTTTATCGGTTAAATATTCAATCACTCCATTTCGTTGGTTGATAGCATAAGGTACTTCAAGGAAATAATTGGTAAAGCCCGGAGCCTCAAAGTCACAGTCAATAATGACGGTTTTCAATGATTTTTTATTTGTCTTTCCATTTTCAAGGTTAACTGCTGCACAGTAAGTTGCAAATGCCGCCAAAGTGGTTGAACGCCCCATACCACCTTTATAACTATAAAATGTAACAATTGGGCAAGGTGGTATATAATTGTCGCCTTCTGAGACATTGAGCATATGTCCTAAGCGCCGACGGCTATCTTTTAGGTTTACCTTTTCAGCATCTGCAAAACTATTTTTCAAAAAACTTTCGTTTTCAAGTTCTTCGGAAGTGATCAATTCAATTTCAAAACCATCTGGAAGGTCAGATATTTCCAGTAAATTTTCAATATTTAACGTAGATGAATTGAACCCTAACACCCGAATCAAAACTTCTCCATTAACCTTTAATGTGATCCTAAAATCAGTTATCAATTGTTCGTTAATCAATTGTAATAACCGTAGTCGGGTTTGGTTGATATAATTGAAGTAGTTTACCATTATCTATTATCGATTTGAAAGTTTAGAGTGTATGGACGATATTATTAGGAGATATTCTGAAATCAAGGTTCTATTAAGGGTAATATTAGTTTTGAAGTTCTGGGTATACCTAAATGATGATTCCCACTCTTCGAACATAGTTCTCAAATCGCCTTTTGCCAATTTTTCAGTGATACAAGGTATGTTCTCTGGAAGATTTTTGTCAAACTTTCCAACCAAATCGACCAAGGGAGCTAGTCTATGATTATTTGTTTTTAGATTTTCAAAAGTGATCGTGCAATCTTCTTTATTAAGGCTTTTTACATCCCTGTTACGTTCAAAATGGATACTTTGAAAAAATGTAAATTTCAAAACACATTCAACCACATAACCGCTGAGGTAATAAATACCCAACATCAAATTGTATTGGTGGTCTTCCCTAGATTTTCTTGGTGTTCGAAATTCTGGGGAAATTGAGTCTATATTGTTGAGCAGGTGATGACAAGTGTCAAGATGCCGTTTGGCTGCTTTTTTATATTCTGTGTATTTCATCGAATAATGATGTATTGGGTTGCAAATGTAAGTTGAGATTTTTACTTTTATTGTCGTACCATTTGTGTAAATTCTCCGGATAGTCATCGCCAAAACCCACGCATTCGTCGTCTTCCACTTTTCCAGTTTTAAAATTTCCTGCTCGTTTGCCCCGTTAATAAAAAAATCGGCATCCAGCCTCGCTGGCCTTTCGCTCCAAAACCACGACTCGTCCCACGACCTTCTTGCCGACCAACTTTCATCAAACTTCTTTACTACCCATTTTTATGGAAATTCCCAGTTTAGTTCTGAGCATTGCCGGAGCCATCATTGGTATTTTGGCATTGGTCTTTTACCGTTTGATTTTTCAAATCATCGGCATCGTCATCGTCCCGGAAGACAAAATCGGGCTGGTGACCAAAAAATTCGTCCTCTTCGGAGAGAACCGCGACCTGCCCGACGGTCGCATCATCGCCACAAAAGGCGAGGCCGGGTACCAAGCCCAAACTTTGCCGCCGGGCGTTCATTTTGGTCGGTACATCTGGCAGTACGATATCAAACTGCAACCGCTGACCATCATCCCGAACGGTAAAATCGGTCTGCTTGTCGCAAAAGACGGTTCGGAATTGCAGCGAGGTCGCGTGCTTGCCCCGGCGGTGGCCTGCGACTCGTTCCAAGACACCGTTGCTTTTTTGTCGAACGGCGGGCAAAAAGGTCGGCAAGCAGGTTATCTGACTGCCGGAACGTACCGGGTCAACACGTTTTTGTTCGAACTTTCGCTCGGCGAAATGACCCAAATCGCCGACAACAAAGTTGGAATCATCACCACTTTGGACGGCGAACCCATCGAACCGGGCAACATCGCGGGCAAAATCACCGACGGGCACAACAATTTTCAGGATGCAGATGCTTTTTTGCGGCGCGGCGGCAGTCGGGGTTTGCAGCAACAGATTGTGCTGGCGGGTTTGTACAATTTCAATCCGTGGTTTGTGCAAGTCGAGGAAGTGGACATGGTCACCGTGCCGATTGGCTCGGTCGGCGTGGTCAATTCGTACACCGGAGCCGAGGGCGTGGACGTTTCTGGCGATGAATTCAAACACGGCAACATCGTTTCAAGAGGTCAAAAAGGCGTGTGGGCAGAGGCGTTCGGCCCCGGCAAATACCCTTTGAACCCGTACATCATGAAAGTGGAACTGGTGCCGACGACCAATTTGGTGTTGAACTGGGCAAACGCCCGCAACGAAAGCCACAACCTCGACCGGCATCTTTCGACCATCACGGTGCGCTCGAAAGACGGTTTCCCGTTCAATTTGGACGTTTCGCAAATCATCCACATCCCGGCGACCGACGCACCGAAAGTGATTGCGCGTTTCGGGACGATGTTGAACCTCGTCAGCCAAGTTTTGGAACCGACGATTGGCAACTATTTCCGGAACTCGGCACAGGACGCGGACGTGATTTCCTTTTTGACCCAGCGAAAAACACGGCAAGATTCGGCCAGAAGCCATATTTCAGCCGTCCTTGCGGAGTACAATGTGCATGGCGTGGACACTTTGATCGGCGACATCGTGCCGCCGGACTCGTTGATGAAAACTTTGACCGACCGGAAATTGGCCGAAGAACAAAAAGCGACTTTCGAAACGCAACGCCTCGCACAGGAAACCCGCCAACTTTTAGAAAAAGAAACGGCAGTCGCCGACATGCAAAAAGAAATCGTGAAAGCCCAACAAGGTGTGCAAATCGCCGAACGCATCGCCGACGCATCGGTGAAAAAAGCGGGCGGCGAGGCGCAATCCATTAAAATCCAAGCGGAAGCGGATGCCGAACGCGTCAAAATGATTGCAGGAGCGGAGGCCGCAAAAGTGAAATTGATGGGCAACGCAGAAGCCGAACGCACCCGGGTGACCGGCGAAGCGGATGCCTCAAAAATCTTGGCCATCGGTAAATCGAACGCCGAATCCTACGAATTGCAGGTTTCGGCGATGGGCGGCGAGCAGTTTACCCGCCTGAAAATCATGGAAGTCATCGGCAAGGAAGGCGTGAAAATCATCCCGGATGTTTTGATTGCCGGAGGCGGCGAGGGCGGTTCGTCCATCGTTGATTTGCTCGGAATCAGGATGTTGGAGCAGTGGAAAAAGGATGGGAAAACGGTTTTGCCGGAGGCGTAAATTATTGATTTTGAATATTTTAAAACCCGTCCCGCCAGTTTTGGAGGGGCGGGTTTTTAATAAACTTTGCCGCCCAAAAAGAAGTTAAAATTCAATCACCGGCATTTCCCGCCAAACATCTCAAACTCCTTTTCCCCCAATTTTTTCACCGTCATTCCGAAAGCCAAAGCGAGTGCTTCGAGTGCTTTTTCGGCGGGCTGATTGTTCAGCGGCGAGGTGTATTTGCAATCGACGAGCGCGAAATTTTTCAATGAAATTTCGACGCCGTAAAATTTTTCAAAATCCAAAATAACTTGCGAAACGGGCGTGTTTTCAAAAGACAAACCACCAGTTTGCCAAGCCAAATCATTCGAAGTTTCTGCTTTTAAAACTTTGACTTTCAAAGTGTTGTGGTCAAAAATTGATTTTTGGCCTGCTTCCAAAATGGCCGCAGTTTTCGAACCGGCGTGGGCAAAACGGACGCGTCCAGTTTTTACAAAAACCTCGGTCGCGGGGGCATTTTCGGGAGTTGAAATATTGAAAGCCGTGCCCAAAACTTCGACCGTCGAACCGTCGGAATTTTGAATTTTGAAGGGGTGCAAAACATCGTGCTCGACCTCGAAAAACGCCTCGCCTGTCAAACTGACCGAACGTGAATTTTGAGAAAACTTTTCGGGAAATTCTAGTGTCGAACCTTCCCGTAGCCAGACTTTCGAACCGTCGGGCAGAGCGACTTTTTCGGTAGTTTTTGCAAAGACAGTTTGCATTTGGATTTTGGCAGGCGAAGAAATTTGTCGGAAACCCCAAACGGCAACCGCCAAAATCGCAACCGCCGCCGCCGCCCGCCGCCACGGGATTTCAAATTTCCCACCGCGCACGACGCGCATCGGCTCTGCTTTTTCTTGGGCAATGCGTTTTTTCAAATCCAAAAATTCAGCATCCAAATCCACTGCAAACTCGGTCGGTGCAGCGTCAAAACTCTGCCAAATGGTTTCAATTTTATCAGCAAGTTGTTGATTTTCAGTGGATTGGTTGAGCCAATCTGCCAAAGCATGGTTTTCACTTTCGGAGGTTTCTCCCCGAAGTTTTTTCCAAATCAACAATTGAAAATCGGACGATTTCATTTTTTTAAATTTTATTTTTTTGTCATTCAGGAGGTCGGAATTTATTCCGACACCACGCTACATTTTTTTGATTTTCAAGGGCTTGCATAAAATGGTCGGAATAAATTCCGACCTCCTGAATGACAAAACGAAGACAATCTGACTCGAAAAATCCCCTATTTCCCCCAAAAATGAACCCACAAAATGATAATGGCGGACAAATCAGGGTGCTCGCAAAGTTTTTCGCGGAGGGTTCGGAGTGCTTTTGTGATTTGATTTTCAATGGTTTTCACCGAAATATCGAGCCTTGCGGCGATTTCTTTGTGACTCAAATCATCGAAACGCGAAAGGGTGAAAACGACGCGGCATTTTTCGGGCAAATCAGAAATCGCGGCGTGCAAGGCTTCGACAAGTTCTTGATTTTCTTGAAATTTTTCTGAGGCTGCGGGTTCGTGGTTGGTTTCGTTTTCCCAAATTTCGAAATCATCGAAGAGGTATTTTTTCTGGGTTTTTAGAAAATTCAACGCCCTGTTTCGCACCGCCCGGCGGAGGTAGGCTTCGAGCGAAATTTGAATGTTGAGGGTTTCGCGGCGTTTCCAAAGTTCTAAAAAAACATCTTGCGCCACGTCTTTGCTCACCGCACGGTCGGCGGTTATTTTGAATGCTTCTCCGAGCAGCATTTGATAATTCTGGTCAAAAATGGAACGCAATGCCGATTCGTCGCCTTGCCGGAGTCGGGCGAGGCAGTGTTTTTCAAAACTTGTTTTTTCTTTTAAACACATAGTTCACATAGGTTTTTCACATAGTTCACTTAGTTTTTACTCGAAAACCTGATGTTTTCTTTGTAAAAAAAACTAGTTGAACTATGTGTTTAAAAAAATCCAAAAATAATTCAAAATGAGATAGGGGATTTTCGGCGGTGGCTTGTCTTTTCGGCAACACAAATAATTTAGAGCACTCGTAACTACTTTTTCAACATGATGAATTTGCGACCCAACTATATCCTGCCAGAAAACCACCCGCTTTTCGCGGTTTTGACCCCCGAAGAACGTATTTATTTCCTCCAAAATTCTACGGTTCTTCGATTTAGCAAGCATAATGTGATTTACAAACCTGAACAGCCTGCGTCAAAAGTTTATTTTTTGACAAAAGGAACGGTCAAAGTGGCTGTTCACGCTGAAAAAAAAGACATTATTAAATATGTCGTGCGGCCCACCGCTATTTTTGGCGAATGCCCGCTGACCGGAGAGAAAAACCGCCGCGATTTTGCCTACGCAATGGACGACGAGGTGGAAGTGATTGAATTTGACGCGCAGGCTTGGATTATTGTGATGAAGAAAAATTTTGCCTTCGCACAATCTGTCCTTTATTTTTTGGGCGAGCGGCTGCGGTACACCGAAAATCAGTTGGAAAATGTGGTTTTGAAAGACTCGAAAAGCCGCATTTTGGAATATTTAAAACAATTGGGCACGGAACAAGGCCGAAAAGTAGGCTACGAAACTTTGGTAAAACACAACATGACCCACCAAGACATTGCCGACCTGACCGGGACTTCGCGGCAAATGGTGACGGCGGTGCTCAACCAATTGAAACGTTCGAATGTGCTGTATTTTAATCGGAAAAAAATCTTGTTTCGGGATTTGAGTACGATGCCAATCTCAGTTTAAAGAATTTTGCTTCATACGATAGAATGGGTTTTATTACAGCGGCGGGCAAAGGCCTGCCGCTTTTTTTATGCCTTTTTGAAATGTCAGAATCAGAATTTGCTGAATTTTAGAATTTTTAGAATCGCCCAATTTTGAAAATTCTAAAATTCAGCAAATTCTGATTCTGACTTATTTGCTTTTCAAAAACGAAATCAACCCTGGAAAATAATGTTTTTGGTCGTCCCACATCGACATGTGGCTGCCGTCGGGGCAAAGCAAAAATTGGGCGTTCGGTATTTTTTCAGCCACCATTTCCATGTGTTTTGGATCCATCGTGTCGTGGGTCGCGCCGATGACGAGGGTCGGGACGGTGATTTTTGGCAAATCTGCCACGCGATCCCATTTCAAAAGTTTGCCCGACGCGCCGAGTTCGCTGGGGCCTTGCATCATCAGATAAATTTCGTAGTTCAAATTTTTAAAAGTCCGGTTCACCGCATCCGGCCACTCGGCGACGGGCATCCGGCAAATGTGGTATTTGTAATGATGCTCGTTGAGCAAGGCCATGTATTTTGGATTGGAAAAATCGCCGCGTTTTTCAATCTGCAAAATGGTATCTAAAACCTTGACATCCATTTGTTTAAACAAAACTTCGCGGGCGTAATCATTGTAATCTGGAATGGACATCATCATGTTTGAAATGATAAGACCTTTCAAATTTTGCTGGTATTTCAAAGCATATTCAGCCGCCAAAATGCCGCCCCACGAATGTCCGAGCAGGTAAAAATTGTCTTTCGACAAATTCAAAGCCTTCCTGACTTGCTCGACTTCTTCCACAAAACGCGGCAAATCCCAGAGGCTCGTGTCTTTCGGCTGGTCAGAATAGGCTGAACCGAGTTGGTCGTAGTAAATAAATTCGATGCCTTCCTGCGGCAAAAAACCCTCGAAACTCTCAAAATATTCGTGGGTACAGGCCGGGCCGCCGTGCAAAAGCAGGATTTTTATTTTTGGATTGTTGCCAAAACGTTTTGTCCAGACTTTGTACTTTTTGCCGCCGGGCGTTTCGATTTCGATGGTTTTTTGGCCGCCGGTCTGGATTTTTGAATCGTCGTTTTTGAAATAATCGGCGGTAGAAATGGTGGATTTTTGGTCGGAACGGCAGGCGGTGAAAAGAAAGGCGAGGAGCGAGAAAAAGAGTAAATTTTTCATTTTTTTAAATTTTTTGATTAGCCAATAATTTATCCAATTGGTCTCGAAACCGAAGTTTCAAATCTTCGATGTTTTCGTACCCAGTGTAAAAATGCCCCAAGTTTTTCAACTTGTCTTTGAAATCCAGCAGCGTTTTAACCTGTTCTGTCAGGCTGCCCATTTTCACTTCTCCATTTTTGAAAAAAGTAAAAATCTGGGGCTTTTTGGTTTCCAAAAATTGGCGGTGCGCCACGTCGAATTCTTCCTCCGTAAATTTTCCGGTTTTCGTAAAAAACAGGCTGACAAAAATGTCGCAGCCATAAATTTCACGGTTGTATTCGTCCTGCAATCGGGTTTCAGACATCGCGTCGAGGAAATTTTCCCAGCGAACCATTTTTAGGTAAATGCCTTTTTCGGCGCGCAGCCGGTCGTTTTGTTGCCGAAAATAAAGTTCAAATGCATCGCGGTCTTCGCGGAGTTCGGCGGACGAGGCGAGGAAAATTTTGAGGTCGCGGGTCGGTTTTTGGTTTTCAGTTTTCCTGTTTTTTCCCAAATCATTTTTCAAAAAAAGCGGCTGTCCGGCCTGCATTTTTTCAAAAACAAACAGGTTTTCAAGCAATTTTAGTAAATCCATTTCTTCCAAAGATTTGTCGCATTCCACCGTCCGGCGACCTTTTTCCAGCCGATTTTTCAGATTTTCAAAATCAAAATAGTGGGGTTTATTTTTTTTCAACTGGCAGCCGTCACAGGGGCAAGGCACTTTTTCATCCGATTTGATGCCCCGGTATTCGTCGTGCAATTCGCGGAAAGTTTTGAGAATCACGGTCATCAAACCTTTTCGGTCGCGGCCAGACGTGCGGACAAAAAACGCATCGCGGCCTTGCAATTTGGTTTTCGAGACCTCGCCCAGCGCGTCGCCCGGCCAGCAAAGCACCACACCGTTGCGCCAGACCAGCGTTTTCCCTCGGTCAATATCGTTGTGGCGGGTCACGATAAATTGGGTGAGCAGTGCATTCGTAGTCAATGTACAGTTCCAGCGCGTCCGTTTCCGGCCATTTCCAATCGCTCGGCGGGGCGGCGGGCAGCAGCGGCGGGGTGACAAATTTTTGGTTGCCGGGCAGCGGATAGGCCATTTTGAACTGTTGCATCAATTCCAAAAGTTGCGGGCGCATCTCTGAATATTCGTCGTCCGACCAAATCCGTTCGAGGTCGGCGCGGTCAAAAAATCCTTTTTTTACCTCGGCCACCGTCTCGTCGTCGAGGATTTTGTAGATGGCCTCGGTCGCCCATTCGTTTTTCAGGATGACAAATTGTTTCAACAAATCGCTTTTTTGATAATGCAGGCAGACCCCGATTTTGTGCAAAACTTGGCTCAAAATCTCGGCACTCTTTTTCTCCGGGAGTTGGTTTTCGCGGCAAATTTTGAGGTATTCTGAAAATGAAATAAAATTTTCGTCGCGCCGCGATTCGAGTTCGCGGCGGATGGCTGCCCAGTTTTTGGGGTAAGTTTGGCGGGTGTGCGGCAGCGATTGGGCGAGCAATTGGATGTGGTGTTCGAGTTCGTCGAAGCCGCGTTTCGTGCCGAAATTGACACAAAACACTTCTTTCAACAGGTTTGGAAAACGTTTTTGCCAGATTTCGCGGTCGAACGCGCCGTGGCCGATGCCGTCCCGGAACTCGTTCAAAACGATGACGAGCGGGCTGCCCTCGCCAAAAAGTTCGGCAGTTTGCAGCCAATCGTCGAAATCGGTGGCGGTGTTTCCGCTGTCGGCGACCATAATGTACAGGCTGCTTTCGGTGTAAAAAAACTGGTGGAGCGGCTTGTATTTGTCCTGCCCGGCAAAATCCCAGATGTGGAGTTTGAATTTTTTGTCGCCCGCCACCTCAAACTCGTACTCGCCGATGACGATGTCCACGCCCTGCGTGCGGTCGGATTCGGTGGGCATGGGCTTGCCGAGCAGCCGGTTGGCGAGCGAGGTTTTGCCGGAGCGGCCATCGCCGAGGAGGATGAGTTTGGCTTCGAGGAGGAGGGATTCGCCGGTTTTTTCTATTTGGCTGAAGTATTCTCGAATGGCGGGGTTGCCTAAAATTTCCAACAAAATCAAATGCTCAACGTCCGCCGGCAGTTCGGGCAACCCGCTATTTTCCAAATCGAGTGTCCTGGCATCTTCGCCGCGCTGGTGTTTTTGGATGTTTTCGCGGATGATTTTGAGGGCGAGTTCGGACATGATTTTATCGTTTTGGAAATGAAAAAGGGATGAAAAACTCAGGCTGCCAATTTCAATTCGACCCGCAAACCCAAGTTCAGGTGGTTGAGGGTATCGGCCAAATCTTGTGTCAACCGTGTCTTGATTTCCTTCCAGTTTTCCACTGAAACGCTGTTGCCGTCGCCCGCCTCGAAATGCGCCCTGATCAGGTCGTTCAGCCTGCCGATGCGGACGAGGATTTCGTTCATGGCTTCAATTGCATCTTCAAATTTTTGATTTTCGACCATTTTTCTTTAAAAATTTAGTTGAATAAAGCCTTTGCTGTACCTTTTGAAAGTGATTTTGTCGCGCCGTGTCGTGCAATAAAGTGCGTTCCACTCTGCCATGTCCATTTTTGAAACATTGACCATCGGATGGTTTTCTGGAAAAAGCCTTTCAAAAAAACAATCGAGCAGTGGGCTGTTCCAAAGTTGCCTTTTCAATTGACTTTCGTGTTTTTCAAACTGCAAAATTGGGATAAAAGTTACCACGTCCAAATCACCGGGATTGGTTTTTTGGGTGACAAAACTCCCATTCAACCACTGAAAATATCCGGTGAACCCCATCGCCTGAAACCTGTCGAGGAATTCTTCGTAATTTTTGAAAATTGCCGCGCGCCGCTCGTTGTAAACAAAAGTATTTCGGACGGTTTCGAGGTCGGTTTGGATGGCTCGAAATGGGGTCAAAAATCCGTTTTCATCAAAGTTTAGCATTGGATTTGTGTGGTTTGAAGTTTTGTTTGATTCAAAAATGTTGGTTGTTCTTTTTACAAAGGTAAATATTTCACCGTTTTTCCCAAATCGAGTGTTCTGGCATCTTCGCCGCGCTGGTGTTTTTGGATGTTTTCGCGGATGATTTTGAGGGCGAGTTCGGACATGATTTTATCGTTTTGGAAAAAAAAAGTGTGGTCAATTTTTCGGCTTCACTTCAAACGCCAATTCTTTCCTGAAAAAGCAAATTTCAAACTCGTGGAAAAAATTGGTCTGACCGAGAATCAGAGGCGTTTTTTCGTTTGAAGTCCAAGCAAAAGCCAATCTGACGGGCTGAAAATCTGCAATTGAAACAATGGCAATAACCGGAATGGCTTTCATGCCAGAAAAAGCACCCGCCAAACCAATCGTGGCCTTGGCTTCTTCCCAAACAAAACCAAGTTGCTGACCGATTCCAAAAGGGAGGACATTCAGCATCGCGCCGCTGTCAACCAATCCGACTGTTTCAATAATTTGGGCACCCGACCGGAGCGAAATGGGAATCCGCGGCAAACTGTACAAGGCATCTTGCCCGGCATGGAGCACGGAGTAATTAAATCGCATCGGAAGTTTCGGTTTGTTTGAGCAATTGCATCAATTGTTCGGCTCCGCCCGGTTCAAATTCGGGTGTGTAAAAATAGTAAATTTGATTGGGTGGGATGATTGCTTCGGCTTCGTTTTTGGGTTGCAACGTTGTGGTTTTAGATTTTCGAGTTGGCTTGCGGCGCGGCTGCACTTTCGCCACATATTTTTCAATCATCGCCTGCAAATCGAACAAGTATTGCTCTGGCAAACTGTCGATTTCGCGGAAAAGCCTGATTTTTATTTCTGCGGAATTTGTCATCGAAAAAATATTTTGGACAAAGTTAAAGCAAAAATGGCGGCTCGCCCACCCTTGGACAACCCGCCATTTTCAAAACCATGAAAAAAAACACTCAAAAAACCAGCAAAAACGGGTCTTCCAAAATCTTTTTCAATTCCACCAAAAAACGCGCGGCATCCGCCCCGCCGATCACCCGGTGGTCCCAGCCGATGGTCATGGGCATCATCAAACGCGGCTCGAAAGTGGCCGTTTTTTCGTTCCACACCGGTTCCATCCGTGCCGCGACAATGCTCAAAATGGCGACTTGCGGCCAGTTGACAATCGAAATCATGTTCGTCCCCCCGATGCCACCGATGTTCGAAATGGTAAAAGTGCCGCCGTCCATATCGTCCGGTTTGTTTTTGCCGTCGCGGGTGCGGGTCGAAAGATTGGTGAGTTCGATGGCGATTTCAATCAGCCCTTTTTTGTCGGTTTCGCGCAGGACTGGCACCATCAAACCTTTTGGCGTGTCCACCGCGATACCGATATTGATGAATTTTTTCAGCACGATTTCCTGTTTTGCCTCGTCGAGACTGGAATTGAAAAGCGGCATTTTTTTCAGGACCTGCGCCACTGCTTTTGCAATGATGGCCGTCGTGGTGAGGTTTCCGCCCGCCGTTTTGACCGATTCTTTGTGCTGCTGGCGCAAATTTTCGAGTTGCGTGATGTCCGCTTTTTCCGAAATCCAGGCGTGCGGGATGGTCTGGTTGAAATTGTAGACCATGTTTTCGGCCACGATTTGCCCAATTCGGCTTTGCGGTTGGCGTTCGACGGCTCCAAATTTTTCGAAATTTGGCAACGGTTTCCGCGCAACGGAAGCAGTGGAATTGCCGCTGGGGCTGGCCGCGCCGTTGCTGTTTTCCATCATTTTTTTGGCAAAATTCAAAACGTCTTCTTTTGAAATCCGGCTCGACCCAGCAGTCGCGTGGACGTCCGAAAGTGCGATGCCAAGTTCTTTCGCACGTTTCCGGGCGAGCGGCGAAACGCGCAAACCTTCGCTGCTTTTTTCAGGTTCGGCAGGTGCAGGTTGGGCTGCGGTTTGTGCCTCAACTGCTTGTTTTTCAACGGGTTGAGCTGCCGGAGCAGGCTCTGGTGTTGCAGCCGTTTTTGCAACTTCCGGCGCAGCGGATTTGGCAGTGGCAGGTGCTTCGGCAGGTGCGGCAGCCGCCGTTTCAAGTTTCAAAATGACCGTGCCGTCGGTGACGTCTTGGCCTTTTTTTACCAAAATTTCGGCCACCGTGCCGTCCGCATCGGCTGGGATTTCAGCATCCACTTTGTCGGTGCCGACGACCAAAACGATTTGTTCTTTCGAAACTTTGTCGCCCGTTTTGACGAGGATTTCGAGGATTTTTCCAGATACGCCGTCGCCGAGGGACGGGAGTTTGAATTCGTGCAGCATTATATTTTACAGTTCAGTTTTTCAAATGAAAAAGGTAAAAGTAGTTTAAAGTTGATATTTCATTTTAAAACGGTTTTGCTTTCGATGGTGATTTTCGAGCCTTCTGCCAACATCACTGACGCGGGTTTTAAATCATTCAAAAACCGAAATTCTTCGCCATAAACCAAGCCAAAATCCACCTCGATTTCAAAATTTTTCACCTCAAATTGTTCCCAGCGCGGGTGCGTCACTTCGTATTCATTGGTTGTTTTTTCGTTGATTTTTGTGTAGCCCCAATAATGTTCAGTAATAAATTCGGCCTCGCTTTTTTCCAAAATTGGCAGTTTTTCGATGCCCGTTTCGACGCTGATTTTTTGCCATTTTCCACGACATTTCCATTGATAATCAATGATTTGCCTATCGTTTTCAATTTGCCAATTGTGTTTCATTGGCATCGTAAAATAAGGCTCTTTGTAAAAAGTATTGGCCACAAAAGTGATGGCATATTTCGGGACAATTTCTTTGATAAAAACTACGCCACGTTTCCATTCCTTTCCATCTAAACGGCGGACGTAAAACCGCAAATTCACTTCCTCAAAATTGATGTGAAATGGGATTTTTGCACCCAAAACCGCCGTGTTCAAAAACATAAAACCTACCAAACTCACCAGACATTTTCCATCCCAAAAATCGAGTTCGGTGTGCGCTGGGAGATATTTTTTCAATATTTCTGGGTCAATTTCGTAGTTGGCGATGGTCAGTTTTCGCCATTCGGCTTTTAGAAAAGGCATTGATTTTCAATTGGTTTAGTCATTACATCGCCACTTTGCTCAGCCAATAATTTTGAAGGTTTTGGAAACGGTTTTTGTTTTTCTGAATTTGCTTTTGAGATGGAAAGCGTATTCTTCAAAACCGATTTCTTCAAATCCTGAATCAACGCCCGGCAAATAAGCGTCAGGAATATTTTCAATCGAAACCAAAATTGTTTGAAAAATAAATTCACCATTTTTATCTTGAAAATAAACAAACCGCTTGCTTTTTACCATTTCCAACAAAGTAGTTTCAAATCGAAAAAACGCGCTCAATTCATTTTCCGTTACTTTAAAAATCATCCAACGATGGGCATGATCGTCCACGTCGCACCATTTGTACAAATAATGGTCGGTCGGGTCGCTTTGGTCAACGCAATGACTCAGCAATGGCCCTTCGTAAGCCAACAAATCGCCCAAATGGACGAGTTGAAAATTCAATCCCGAAAGTTTCATCCCAACTAAATCAATCATTTTTTAGCGATTTTATGATGTCAAAATTGGCATTAACTTTCCAATTTTCAAACGGGTGAAAAGTAAAATGTCCATTTTCACTTATTTTTCCACAAACGCCATCCGAATCTGATAAATGACCGGAAGCGACTTTTGTTCCAATTTCAAGATAGACACGGTCGCCCAGTTTGTTGGACAGGAGATTGAACTGTTTTACCGAACTATCCAAACTTTTGAAAAATGATAGGCCAAGGGCCATACATTTTTCTTTGTCAGAAAATTTTGCGGTGCGTGCCGGTTTTTGAAAAAACAACGGTTCAAAATTCCGAACATCCACAATCTCATCAAAAACCCACCGAAACGCCTCCGTCGCTCGATTTTCATAATTTTCTGGTGGGCAGGGCGAAGCGATTTTGCCCATTTCATGTTTGTATTTCCAGTTCATAGTAAGTTGATTTTCAAAATATTAAGCCAACATCGGGTCAAATTTCTCCGACTTGATCTCGTATTTTTTCATAAAATCCTTCACCGCTTTTTCGGGCACTTTTCCTTGTTTTTGCAACAATCGGACTGCTGCGAACGCCTGGTATTTTGCCGAAATTTCAAAATAGTCCCGCAAGTTTTCACGGCTGTCGGACAGGCCAAACCCATCCGTCCCGAGGGCATGGAATTCGCCCGGAATCCAGCGAGAAAGTTGCGAACAGGTCAATTTCATCCAATCGCTCGCCGCCACGAAAACGCCTTCTTCGCCTTCCAAAACAGTTTCGAGATATGATTTTTGGGCTTTTTTGTCGGGGTGCAAAAAGTTGTCGCGTTCCGTTTTTTCGCCGTCGCGGGCAAGTTCTGTCCACGAAGTCACTGACCAAACGTCGGTCGGGATGCCTTCGGATTCCAAAATTTCTGCCGCTTTTAAAGCCTCGTGAAAAATTGAGCCGCTCGACAAAAGATGGGCTTTCGCGCCGCTGCCTTTCGGTACTTTTTTGTCCGTTTTTTTGAAACGGTAAATGCCGCGTTTGATGCCTTCTTCGATGCCGGCGGCCATTGGGGGCATCGAAAAATTCTCGTTGTACAACGTGATGTAAAAGATAACTGATTGATTTTCAACGTACATCTGCCGCAAACCTTCGTGAACCAGCACCGCAACTTCGTAAGCCATCGCAGGGTCATAACTTTTCACCGAAGGCACGGTTTGGGCAATCAACTGGCTGTGGCCGTCCTCGTGCTGCAAACCTTCGCCGTTCAAAGTCGTGCGGCCGGCCGTCGCGCCGAGCAAAAATCCACGACAAAGCATGTCCGCCGCCGCCCAAATCGAGTCGCCGACCCGCTGAAAACCGAACATCGAATAATAAATATAAAACGGCACGGTCGGGATGCCGTGCAAATGGTAAGCCGTTCCAGCCGACGTGAACGAAGCCGTCGCGCCCGCCTCGTTGATGCCTTCTTGCAAAACTTGGCCGGTGCGCGACTCCTTGTATTTAATTACGGAAATTCCGATTTCGAGCGGTGTATATAATTGGCCTTTCTGATTCCAAATGGAAAAATTGTGAAAAAGTGGCTCCATGCCAAATGTCTGCGCCTCGTCGGGGACGATGGGCACGATGTATTTTCCCACTTTTTCGTTCAACATCAGCGTCCGCAAAACATCAATCATCGCTCCGGTCGTCGAGACGGATTTTGCAGAACCTTCAAATTGTTTTTGAAAAATAGCAACCTCGGGCACCTCCAATTTTGTGTGCACGTCCGAACGCTCCGGCAAAAAACCGCCGAGTGCCTGCCTGCGTTCCAGTAAATATTTTGTTTCCGGCGAATCGGCGGCAGGGAAGTAAAATTTTCCGGCCTTGCCCTCGTCGTCGGTCAGCGTAATTTGATAGCGGTTTTTGGTTTCGATACGCATTTCAGGCATCAAATCTTTCGTCTGATGGGCTTTGTTTTTGCCTTCGGCGGCCTTGCCCATGCCGTATCCTTTCGTGGTTTTGATGATAATCGCGGTCGGTTTGCCCGATTTCACGGCTTGGTCGTAGGCCGCGAACACTTTTTTGGCATCGTGGCCGCCGCGCCGCATTTTTTTCAAATCGTCGTCGCTGATATTTTCCAACAAAAAAGCAACGCGCGGGTCGTCGCCCACCAATTTTTTGCGAATCGCCGCGCCGTCGAGATTTGACATTTCTTGAAAATCGCCGTCCACCAATTTTTCCAACCGGGCGAGCAGTGCGCCGTCCACGTCTTTTTCAAAAATTTCGTCCCACTCGCTGGCCCACAAAACTTTGATGACGTTCCAACTTGCCCCAAAAAAATGCCGCTCGACTTCTTGGATAATTTTGCCGTTGCCGCGCACCGGCCCATCCAAACGCTGCAAATTGCAGTGCACCACAAAAATCAAATTGTCCAAATTTTCGCGCGCGGCCATGCCGATGGTGCCATAAATTTCCGGCTCGTCAATTTCGCCATCGCCGATGAAATGCCAGATTTTTCCGCCGTTTTCGGGTTTCAAACCCCGATTTTCGAGGTATTTCATAAATCTGGCTTGATAAACTGCCGTCATCGGCCCCAATCCCATGCTCACCGTCGGGGCTTGCCAAAAATCGGGCATCCGTCGCGGGTGCGGATAACTGGCCACGCCACCCAAAGTTTCCTGCCGAAAATTGACAATCGCTTCGACCGGCAAACGCCCCTCGAAAACCGCCCGTGCATAAATTCCTGGCGAGGCATGACCCTGAATCATCAATAAATCGCCGCCATAATCCGCGCTCTTTTTTCTCAAAAAATGGTGAAAAAGCACCTCGAACATGGTCGCGCAAGCCGCATAAGTTGCAATGTGGCCGCCGAGCGCGAGGTTTTTGTCTTGCGCCTGCAAAACCATCGCCTGCGAATTCCAGCGCAGGACGTTTTCAATTTTTTGTTCCAAAAAGAGGTCGCCGGGGTACTCCGGTTGCTCGTCGGCGGGGATGGTATTTTGGTACGGCGTGTTCAAAACCGCGCCGCCGTTGGCCACGCCTCGCTTCGCAAGAGCCGCGCGGATTGCTTGAAAAAGTTCGGCAGATTTGCCGCGCCCCTGTTCTTCGATGACTTCTTCGAGGGCTTCGAGCCACTCGTCCAGTTCGAGTTTCCAGTCGTCGAGTTTGATATTTTCTCCCATTTTTGGTTGGAAATTAGTGATTGGAAAATTGGTTATTGGGTGGTTCCAGCAACAAATAACAAGTAACCAATTACCCAAAAACCAATCAGCGGCGAAGGTAGAAAGTTTGGGTTTTTTAAAAACTTAAATCACGGGAAAGGTTGGTTTGTTTTTCTGGGACATCAGAAAAGACATTTTTTTAAAAAATGTCTTTTCTTTTTGCTCGGATTTTTCAAAAACAGATTTGCCAACAATTTTCCGACGGGCAGTTTCTACTTTTAGGGTTCACTAAATCAACTGATTATGAAATATTTCTGCTTTGCTTTTGCTTTGTTTTTTTGCCAAAATATGAATGGGCAAAATGTTGAATGGTTTGCGCCGGGGGCGCGATGGATTACCGATTTTGATGGGTTTGGTGGTTACGGCTATGATTATATCGAAGTCGAAGGCCAAGAAATGGTGAATGGCCAAATTTGCACGAAATTGAAAGTCAAAGAGGCGTGGTTTTCTTACATCTCGAACAACTGGAATTATTACGATGGTTTTCCAATTTTTGGTTTCACGAGAAACGACACGGTTTTCGTTGCTCGAAACAACGATTTTGACATCATTTATGATTTTACGCTGGCTGTCGGTGACACAATTTGGAATTTGCCCGGCGAAATTCAGGATTTTGGGATTGTCCAAGCAGCAGGAGATACCGTCCTGTTTGGTAATTTACAAACCAAATTTTTAGAAATCGCATTGACTGCAAATTGGTCGCCTCCCCATGTCCGAATTACCAGAATTTACGAAGGTATTGGTGGCAATCATTTCAAAAATTGGGATGCAGAACCTTCATTGGATGAACCCGATTATCGACTTTCTTGCTATCGCGACGATGCCCACGCCGAGTCGATTTGTCAACTTATTTCAAATCAAGAACCACCGATTTGGGCAAACGAAGTCCAAATTTTCCCCAACCCGACCACCGGAAATTCCATCCTGAAACTCCCCGCCGCAGCCCTGCCCGCCACCGTTTCGCTGGTGGATTTTTTAGGAAAAACCTATTTTTCGGAAAATGTTGAGCAGTCGGACTGGCCTTTGATTTTGAGAAAAAACTTGCCTGCCGGGATTTATTTTTTGAAAATACGCAGCAAAACGGGCGAGGTGGCGAGCCGGAAAGTGGTTTTTCAAAAGTGAAACTGGAGTCGATTTGGACACGGATTTTCAGAGATTGGACACGGATTTTCACAGATTTTTCAAGTTCTGGTTTTAAAAATCCGTGAAAATCCGTGTCCCAACCACGCCAAATTTATTTCAACGAAAGCCCGGGAATCGAAAACCACTCCCGGATTTCATAAACCAACCGACCCGAAGAAATCGTCGGGTCGAGGTTCAACAATTTTTCAACTTCCTCACGGCTCTCGGCCTGATAAATACTGAGCCCGCTCAGGTCGGATTTTTCATCCAAAAATGGCCCGAAAATCAGGAGTTGCCCAGCACGGTTCAGCCGGAAAAGATTGACCAAATGCTCGCCCTGCATTTTGGCATTTTCTTCATTTGAAATTTCCGGGGTCGCGCCCGTTTTCAAAAAAACCACAAAATACTTTTTGCCTTTCGCCACCTGTTTCATCGCAAAATCAAGGTCAACGGGCTGCGGTTTTTGACGGGTGTAGGTGATTTGCCAGTCCATTTTCCACGTCCGTCCGCCGTCGGTCGAACTTTTCCAGTCCCACACAAATCGGTCTTTTGAAATATCGTGAAAAACCATTTTTTGGTGGACGTGCCTGCCATTTGGCTGGTCAAAATCGCGTTTGAAAACAAAACCTTCGGGCGTTTTTTCACTTTCAAAATCAAGATAACCGCCGGAGTTGTCCACCCAAGTTTGCTGCCACGTTTTTGTTTTTTCATTAAAAACTGACCACGATTTGCCATTGAAACCTGCGTTTTTCCCATTGAAAACGGAGAAATTTTCGGCAATCACCTTTCCATCGAGGTCGCGGGTGATGATGTTTTGGCCGCGTTCGAGCGAGTCGCCGGAGGGCGCGGGCCAGGTCGCGTCCCACTCGCCGAGCCAAAAATCGAGGTCGGTCGGGGCGAGTTTTGAGGGTGGTGGTGGGGTTGGATTTTGGGCAATAATTGCTGTCCAAAAAATTGAAAAAATGGAAAGGAAGATGAGTTTTTTCATTGCTTAAATTTTTTTTGGAAAATTTGAAATGTGGGGCGAAGGTTGGGGAAATGGGGATTTTCGCCGTTAAATTTGCAGCAAATTTGTTTAAAAAAATGACGACAACCGTTTTTTCCATGCCGCTCCAAAAACTCACCTCGAAGTCTATCCGCGAATTGCAAGCGCAATTTCCGAACGCGACGGTGCAAATTGAAACTCACCAACCTGCCGCTGCCGGGCAAATGGATGAGAATGTTTTTTGGGAAATCCTCGAAAAATTGGACTGGAAAAATGAATCGGAAGATGATATTCTTCAACCTGCGGTGGTTGCATTGAGCAAATTTTCGGGCGAGGCGATTTTTAAATTTCACGACATTTTGGCTGAAAAACTGTACGCCCTCGATGGCCAAAAATTTGCGGAACAATTGGGTTCGAAT
Source organism: Saprospirales bacterium (assembly GCA_031398055.1). Classification (GTDB taxonomy): domain Bacteria; phylum Bacteroidota; class Bacteroidia; order Chitinophagales; family Saprospiraceae; genus M3007. Next base: position 24,932 of record JANNMS010000037.1, read on the forward strand.
AAATATTCCAAAGTGGGCGACCACCCGTTTTCGGTGGATAGTTTTTTGTATTCCCGGTGCTGCGTCGTGGCGAGTGGGCAGAAATTTTTCGAAAAAGTATTGAAAAACCATGCCGCGATGCCCAAAGAATTCACCTTTGAATCGCTTTTGTATTTGCCGGAGAATGCTTTTGATTTGAAAACCGGCGGCGAGGAATATGATCACGAACCTGAAATTTGGTACGAAACATTTAGTAATTCGAGCGGTTGGCCAGGCATGATTTCTCCCAAAGAATTGATTTTAATGCCATGAAAATCCACGCCAATTCACATCTGAACGAGGCCAAACACCATCTTTACGAAATTCGAGACCGGGAACGAAACGAAGTTTACAAATACGGAATTTGTGGAAAACCGCTTTTGAAAAATGGGAAATCCATCCGGGCAGAAAAGCAGGTCGAGAAATTCAATCGGCTGGTGGATTGGCCGAGATTTTATGCAGTCGTTTGGTTGACGGATGTTTCTGGCAGAAAATTGGCAGAAGAAATTGAGGCAGAATACATTCAAAATTTCATAGAAAAATTTGGGCGCAGGCCGCGAGACAATCAGAAATGACCTCAACTAATCCGACTCCACAACTTCGACTCCACCCCATTTTTCTCCAAATAATTTTTCAATCTTAAATTTTCAGGCGCGGCCAAGGCCGGGTCGTCCTGCAAAATATCCATCGCCGAATCGCGCGCGGCCACCAAAATATTTTGGTCGCGGCTCAGGTCTGCAATCCGAAAATGGAGCATCCCCGATTGTTGCGTGCCTTCGATATTGCCTGGGCCGCGCAGCCGGAGGTCGGCTTCGGCGATTTTGAAACCATCGGTCGTCTGGACCATCGTCGAAATCCGCTGCCGCGAATCTTCCGAAAGTTTAAAACCCGTCATCAAAATACAAAACGACTGTTCCGCCCCGCGCCCGACCCGTCCGCGAAGTTGATGGAGTTGGCTGAGGCCAAAACGCTCGGCATTTTCGATGACCATCATCGAAGCGTTCGGAATGTTCACGCCGACTTCGATGACCGTCGTGGCGACCATGATTTGCGTTTCGCCGCGCACAAAACGTTGCATTTCAAAATCTTTGTCCGACGCTTTCATTTTGCCGTGCACGATGCTGATTTGGTATTCTGGCTGCGGAAATTCCCTCGAAATGGCCGTGTAACCTTCCATCAAACTCGCCATGTCGGCTTTTTCCGTTTCTTCGATCATCGGGTAAACGACATAAATCTGCCTGCCTTTTTCAATTTCTTCTTTCATAAAACCTTGCACCCGAAGCCGGTGATGTTCTGTTTTGTGGCTTGTCGTGATCGGTTTTCGACCCGGCGGCAGTTCGTCAATGATGCTCACATCGAGGTCGCCGTACAAAGTCATGGCCAACGTGCGCGGAATCGGCGTGGCCGACATGACCAAAACATGGGGCAACGCGCCGTGCGATTTTCGCCAAAGCCGCGACCGTTGCTCGACGCCAAAACGGTGCTGCTCGTCAATCACTGTGATACCGAGATTTTTGAAAATGACCCAATCTTCAATCAAAGCGTGCGTGCCGATGACGATGTGCATCTCGCCGGATTCCAATTTTTTCAAAATGGCGTCGCGTTTTTTGCCTTTTATCGAACCGGAAAGAAAGCCAACTTCGATGTCGAGCCCTTCCAAAAGTTCTGAAATTCCGTTGAAATGTTGCTGCGCCAAAATCTCGGTCGGGGCCATCAAAGCCGCCTGAAAACCCCGTCCGTTTTCCGGGTGAACATTGTCCAAAGCAATCAGCATGGTCATCAAAGCGACGACCGTTTTGCCGGAGCCGACGTCGCCCTGAATCAAACGGTTCATTTGGTGGGCGGAACCGAGGTCGGCGCGGATTTCTTTCAAAACTCTTTTTTGCGCGCCGGTCAACTCGAAAGGCAGTTTTTTGAAATAAAAATTGTTGAAAAAATCGCCGATTTTATCAAAAACGAAACCCCGGATGGCGTCTTTTCGCCTGTTTTTGATTTGTAAAAGTCGGAGTTGGAGAAAAAAAAGTTCTTCAAATTTCAGCCGCCGCGTCGCCCAATCCAGCCCTGCTTGATTTGTGGGGAAATGGATTTTTTCCAAAGCATCCCAAATTCCCGGCAATTTGAATTTTTCCAAAAGCAGATCGGGCAGGTTTTCGGGCACATCCGTTGGCTTCAAATTGTCCAAAAGATGTCGGATCGCTCGGCGAAAACCGCGCGGATCCATGCCACGCTGGGTCAATTTTTCGGTCGTCGGATAAACGGGGTCGAAAGTCCGGGCCCGTCCGACCGGGTCATCCGGGCGGGCGGCTTCGGTGTTTTCCGGCGAGACCTCTTCCATTTCGGGGTGCGGCAAATTGACGCGCCCGTTGAACGAATTGAGCCGCCCAAAAGCAACGTATTCCCGCCCGACGACGAGCGTCCTTTCCAAATAAGTGATGCCGCGAAACCACACCAAATCGAGTGCGCCCGACTCGTCGCGGAGCGTTCCGACCATGCGTTTGGTGGGGCCGTTGCCGAGGATTTCGAGTTTTCGGAGGTGGCCCATCACCAAAACTTGCTCGCCCTCGCTTTGGCAATCGGCGATGCGGTGAAATTTGGTTTTATCAATATATCGAAACGGAAAATGATAAAGCAAATCGCCAAAAGTATGGATGCCCAATTCGGAACGAAGCAAGGCTGCTTTCGTCGGGCCAATGCCTTTCAAATATTCGATGCCAGAGTCGAGGGTGATTTGTGCTGCCATTTTTATGTGTGGGAAGGGGCGGGGGCGAAGGTGGCTAAAAATTTCAAATTTCAATTTTCAATTTAAAAAATTATCCCTCCGGCGACAGCCCGGCTTGTTCGAGGATTTCGTCCAATTCGTGGTCGGGGAGGTTTTCGCGCTCGGATTTGTCATAAATAGAGATAAGAAAAATAGTGTCGCGCAGCACCTTTACACAAGTGATGACTCGACCGCCGCCACTTTTGCCCCGGCCTTTGGAAGCAATGGCAAGGCGGATTTTATAACAATCCCTGCCAATGAACGTGCCCTGGGTAGGGTTTTCGCGCAACGATGCGCCGAGTTCGGCCAGTTCGTTTTTAATGGAAGGATACTTTTTTGCGAGGTGCTTCAATTCTCGCAGAAAGTGCGGGGTGGTGTTCAAATTCATAATTCTGCCAATGCTTCTTCGAGGGTGGGTAATTTGATTTTGCCCTGCAAATGCAGTTCAACCTGCTTGAGGGATTCTTTAATTCCGTCCACATATTCTTGCTGCCGGGGCGTAAGTTTTTTCTTCCGGGGAGATTTGCCGACAGCCTTACCGTTTGCCGATTTCGGCATGGAAAGCACTTCGACGAACGAAGTTTCGCGGAAAAACTGGAGCAAAAAATCCAATTTTGATTCGTCTTTTATTTGAATGGTGAGTTGCATGAGATGAAATTTTTATTCTCGATTGAACGGCAAAAATAAGCATTTTGGCGAAAAAACAGGTTTTTTGCCGCGCCAGTGGGCTGGAAATTTCCAACTTGCTTCGATTGCGAGACCATCAAATAATCTTAAAAAAATGTGAAAACGCCAGCCCTCCCACCACTTCTTCTACCTTTGTGGCCAAAAGACACCAAGCAATGAATTTTTCACAACCGACCGACCTCCAAGACACCTTTAACGAAAAAGGCGAGCGCATCAGCCCGGTGCTGCCGAGCAGCGTCAAAAATTTCCTGATTGATATTGACGGAACGATTTGCGACGATGTGCCGAACGAAGAACCGGAGCGCATGGGCATTGTTTTGCCCTATCCCGATGCCTTGCAAATGCTCAATCTTTGGTACGACCAGGGCCACATCATCTTCTTTTTTACCAGCCGGACGGAGGCCCACCGCACCGTCACCGAAGAATGGCTGAACCGCCACGGCTTCAAATATCACGGCATTATTTTCGGGAAACCGCGTGGCGGAAATTATCATTGGATTGATAACCACATCGTCCGTGCCACTCGTTTCAAAGGAAAATTCACCGATTTGGTGGTGAAAAACCAAGAAATCGAGGTGTTTTCGGAGTAATTTTGCGCACAGTGAAGGGGTGACTTCAAGTCTAATGTCGTCAACTTAACGATTTCAAAGGTGCAGCGCACCGAAATCTTTGTAAAAAAATGTTGATTCCACCGATTCCAGGTGCGTAGCACCGAAACATTTGGAGTCAGATATTCCGGTGCTACGCACCTTTTTGACTGACTTTTTATTGTTATCTACAAAGATTTCGGTGCGCTGCACCTTTGAAATCGTTAAGTTGACGACATTAGACTTGAAGTCACCCCCTCACTTTTTCACTCACCACAATCAAAATTCGCCCACCATGCCCACCAATCTGTTCCTCGTTTTTTGCTCCTTTTTCCTTTTCTCCGCCACCTGTTTTCAAAAAAAGGATTCTGCAAAAGTTGTTTTTTCAGCGACCGCCCCGCCGGACACTTTGCCCTATTTTTTGGCGCAGCCGAACCACACCATTTTTTTGGAATCAGAAGATTTGAAAGAAATCTCTGGCCTCAGCCCGACCGACCAGCCTGGTGTTTTTTTAGCAAATAATGATGAAAAAGGAACCATCTTTTTTGTGGACGGCAATGCGGGCGGCGGCATTTTGAACCGTGTAAATTTCAAAGACAAAGGCGATTTTGAAGATTTGGCGATGGTTGGCGACACGATTTATGTGGTGAAAAGTAGTGGCAAAATTTTCCAAGTTTTTGATTGGAAAAAAGACAAACCTGGAGTCGTCGAATTTGATACGCCGTTGAAAAAAGAGGACGACGTCGAAGGCCTCGGTTTTGACAAAAAGAAAAATGTGTTGCTCCTCGCTTGCAAAGGCAACACCGATTCGGCGACCGTCCGACGGGTGTTTTCTTTTGATTTGAAAACCAAAAAATTGGGCGAAAACCCAACCTACACCATTGATCCTCAACAAGTTAACGAACTTTTGGAAAAAGACGGAGAGGACGATCCGAAGTTTTTTTCGCCATCCGGAATTGCCGTGCATCCGCTTCGCCCGGAGGTTTATGTCATTTCGTCGGTCGGGAAAACGATGGCCGTTTTGGATTACAATTCCGGCCAACTTCGCTACCTCGTCAAATTGGACAAATCCATTTTGCCACAGCCGGAGGGCATTGCTTTTGATGCGTCGGGCAATCTTTTTTTATCGAGCGAAGGCAAAAAAGGTGAGGGGATGTTGCTGCGGTTTGATTTTCATCGGTAGGAATGGTTGTTTTGAAAATCGTGTTTTGTCATTCAGGAGGAATCCGACTCAATCCAGTTTTGCAGTGATTCCGATTTGTTTTTTTTTCATAAAACCTTGAAAATCAATTTTAAAAATTAAAACTACGGCAAAACTGAATTGAGTCGGATTGCTCCTGAATGACAAAACACGGCAACTTGGAATCATAATTGAGCCTTGACTTTTTACTCCGCTATTTTTGTCAAAAATTCAAGCATCCCGTTTTTTCCAAAAAAAAATCTGAATTTTACAGCGTTTAATTTCCGTAAAATTCAGATTCCGATGATGCCAAATTTCAAAAATCTATTCCGTTTCGTCGCCACTTTATCGGCGCTGTTTTTCTTTCCAAAAATTTCGAACGCCACCCACAACCGCGCCGGGGAAATCCACGTCCGCCAAGTTGGCGGCTGCAATTCTTTGATGGTCGAGGCCGTCATCATCACTTGGACGCGAACGAGTAGCACAAATGCCGACCGCGATACGTTGATAATTTGTTGGGGCGATGGGACTTGCGAAGCCGTCCCGCGATCGAACGGCGGCGGCGAGGGCGTGCCGCAACCAAACGACATCAAATTCAACGAATATCGAGCAAAACACACCTACGCCGGCCCGGCGACCTACAAAATTTCGATGACCGACCCGAACCGCATCGCCGGAATCATCAACGTCAACCCGCCGTCCTCGGACAATGTGCAATTTCACATCGAAACGGTTTACAGTTTTCAAGACCCGCAATTTGGCGGCTGCAACACCACACCTTATTTATTGCAACCACCGGTGGACGTGGCCTGTGTTGGTTATCCGTTCAAACACAACCCGAATGCCTACGACGTGGACGGCGATTCGCTTTCGTACAAATTGATTGTTCCGCTCGCCGATTTGGGTACGCAGGTGCCGAATTACAGTTATCCGTACCAAATTGTGCCCGGTTTTGACAATATTTTGCAACTCGACCCGGTTTCCGGGGACTTGCTTTGGCAGTCGCCACAAAAAGCGGGCGAGTATAATTTGGCCATGATTATCGTCTCGTGGCGCAACGGGCAACCGATCGACACGACGATTCGGGACATGCAGATTCGCGTCGAGGCCTGCAAAAACAACCCACCGGAGGTGATGGCCGAAGACAAAATTTGCATCGTCGCTGGAAAAATCGTTGATTTTGAGGTGACGGGAGACGACCCAGATTCCACCGATTTTGTGCAACTCACGGCACTCGGCGGGCCACTGGTTTCAAAATTCAGCCCCGCGACTTTTGATGTTAAAATTGGATATCAAATCCCAATCGTCACCGGCCGTTTTCATTGGCAAACATCGTGCGAACACATTTCAGACCAACCCTATTCTGTCGTTTTCAAAGCAGTGGATTCGTTGAATAAAACGGCTCCAAAATTGGCTGACCTGCACACGACTTCGATAAAAGTGGTGGGTCCCGCGCCCGAAGATTTGCAAGCGGCGGCGGCGGCGGGCGAGGTTGAAATCAGTTGGGAAAAGCCGTATTTCTGCGAAAATGCCGCTGAAAATTACTTTTACGGCTTCTCGGTTTGGCGGCGTGAGGGCAGCAATCCGTTTCCGCCGGACACTTGCCGGAACGGTTTGGCGGGGCGCGGCTACACCGAACAGATTTTTTTTACCAAAGAAATGTCGAACGGCAGGTACATTTTTAAGGACAAAAAAGTGGAACGCGGGCGGACGTATTGCTATCGCGTTTTGGCAAAATTTGCGCGGATTTCGTCGGGCGGCTACCCGTACAATTTGGTGGAAAGTTTGCCGTCGGAGGAAGTTTGCGTGCAGTTGCCGCGCGATTTGCCATTGATTACAAATGTGGATATTTTGAAAACGGGCACGACCGACGGCGAAATTGAAATCCGTTGGTCAAAACCGGTGGCCGGAGATTTGGACACCATTTTAAATCACGGGGCGTACCGATATCTCGTGCAGCGCGCGCCCGATTTCGCAACGACTGGTTTGACCGACGTGCCGGGCGGCTCGATTTCCGCACCGGAATTTTGGCTGGCGAACGATACTTTTTTTGTGGACAAAAATTTGAACACCTCGGCGCAGGCCTGGACTTATCAAATTTCATTTTTTGTAAAAAGCCAACCCGTGCCGCTGGGCAAAACGAACACCGCATCGTCCATTTTTTTAACCATTGCACCTTCCGACAATGCCATGAATTTGACTTGGAAAGAAGAAGTGCCGTGGGGAAATTACCGCTACGACATTTTTAGAAAAAATGCGGCGGGCGTTTTTGAGCAAATCGGCACGACGGCCAACAAATTTTACAAGGACAAAAATTTATTAAACGGCCACGAATATTGCTATTTCGTGCGCAGCTTCGGGACATATTCTGTGGGTGGCGTGGTCAATCCGATTGTCAATAATTCGCAGCAAGTTTGCAGTGTTCCGAAGGACATGGAACCGCCGTGCCCGCCCGATTTAACGATTTCAAACCTTTGCACGACGGGCGAATCCGAGCAGCCCGACCCGCCGTTCGAAAATGATTTGTCGTGGTCGAACCCGAACCAATTTTGCCCGGAAACGGACGATGTTTTGCGGTACAACATTTATTATTCAGTTGAAAAAAACACGACGCTCAACTTGCTCGAAACAGTGGACGGTGCCGAAAACACAAAATTTACGCACAGTTTGCCCGATGGTTTGGCAGGTTGCTACGCCGTGACGGCGATTGATTCTTTTGAAAATGAAAGTCCAAAAAGCACCGTCGTTTGCGTCGACAATTGCCCGGATTATCGCTTGCCGAATGCTTTCACGCCCAACGGCGACGGCTCGAACGACCATTTTACGCCATTTCCCGGCTGGCGATTTATTGATGAAATTGATTTGCAAATCTTCAATCGCTGGGGAAATCTTGTTTTTGAAACCACCGACCCGGCGATAAATTGGGATGGAAAAACGACCTCCGGCAAGGCAGTGGCGACGGGTACCTATTTTTATGTCTGCAAGGTTTTTGAACGTCGGGTGGATGGCGTGGTTTTGCGCCCGGAAGTTTTGAAAGGGTACATTGAGGTGTTTCAAAATAGGTAGAAATTCTATTTTTCTAAAAAATAGAATTTCACTTGGACATTTTTGCAAAATAAAAATATGATTGCTGTGGGTGAAGTTTAAATATCGCACCAATAGTTTTGCTTTTCAAATCATACCGAAAAATGGCAAAACGAGCAGCACGAAAAACGGCTTCCCAACAAAAAATTGAGGCCAATAAATATGACAAAGTCGTTAAAGAAAACTTGAATCGGCTGATTCCGGTTTTGTTAAAAAAGGTTTTGAAAGTAGAAATTCTACATTTGGAAAACTTGCCACAGGTTCGGATGCAAACCACGAAGGAGGCCGAACCTGATTTTTTGAAAAAAGCCTACACTGCAAAATATCCAGACGGCTGTATTTTTCAAATCGAATTTGAAACAAAAGATGAATCGCGGACGGATAGAAAAATGCATTTTTATGTTGGGATGGCGCATTTCAAGTTCAATCTGCCGGTGGATTTGACTTTGATTTATCTTCGAACCGGTCGCCCAAAACACATCACAGGGCAAGTGAATTTTCATGGATTGAGTTACAGTTACCCCGTGATTTGTTTGGACGATTACAGTTATCTGGAATTTATTGACTCAAATGTGCCGGAAGAAGTATTGTTGTGCATTTTGGCAAATCCAAACGACGAAGCCCCCGCGACAATCATTCGCCTTATTTTGAAAAGATTGGTTGAATTGAAGCAGGATTCCAACGAGATTTGGAAATTTATCAACCAACTGAAAATTTTGTCCATGCTGCGTAACTTGCGGTCAGAAACTGAACATCAAATAAGAAATATGATAATTGATAAAGACATCGTTCGTCAAATTTGGGAAAGTGAAGATTTCCAATTGGGCATTGAAAAAGGTCTCGAACTCGGCATGGAAAAAGGCATGGAAAAAGGTCTTGAAAAAGGCATGGAAAAAGGTCTTGATTTGGGCAAATTGAAAGCCCACATCATTGCCATTCAACACATGACGGTGCTGAATTACGATGCCAAATTGATTGCTGGAATTCTCGGAATCACTAAAAGAGCAGTTTTAGAAATTCAAAACCAATTGGAAAAATCGGCTGAAATTTTAGAAATGCTCAACCAGCATAAATTGGAAGTTAAATCAATTGCCAAAAAATTGGAAATTTCCCAAACTTTGGTGGAAGTGGTTCGAGACGATTTCAAATAGTTTTTTTCAAAAAAAATCAAAGCCCCGTTGGTAATTTAACCTGCCGACGGGGCTTTTTTTGTGCCCAAATTTTTTTCAAAAAATGCTGCAATCCCACCTGAATTTTCATTTGACAGAAGCCGGTTGCGACGAGGCGGGGCGGGGTTGTTTGGCGGGTGAAGTTTTTGCGGCGGCAGTGATTTTGCCCAAAAAATTTCACCACCCGATGCTGAACGATTCGAAGCAACTGACTGAAAATCAGCGAGATCTCTTGCGGATTGTCATCGAAAAAGAAGCCGTGGATTGGGCAGTCGGACGGGTTTCGGCAGCGGAAATTGATAAAATAAATATTTTGAAAGCCTCCATTTTGGCGATGCACCGCGCGCTCGACCAATTGAAAATCCGCCCGGAATTCATTTTGGTGGATGGCAACAAATTTTTTCCGTACCAAAAAATCCAACATCAAACGGTGGTGAAAGGCGACTCGAAATTTGCCTCGATTGCCGCCGCGTCGGTGCTTGCAAAAACCCACCGGGACGAGGAAATGCGGCGGTTGCATTCGATTTTTCCAGAATTTGGCTGGGCAAAAAACGCGGGTTACGGAACGCTCGCCCACCGCGATGCGATTCGCAAAAATGGTTTGACGGAGCATCACCGGAAAACTTTTCGGCAGTTGCCGGAGGGCGAGCAGTTGGTTTTTGAGTTTTGAAAAAAGAGGTCAATTGTGATTTCAAGTTGGTGATTTCAAAAGGTGCGTAGCACCTCAATATTTGTAGAAAACGAGTGAAAATATTTCCAAAAGGTGGATATTTGAATCTAAATATTGCGGTGCTACGCACCTCTGTTGGCTGATAATCAATACTTTCTACAAATATTTAGGTGCTACGCACCTTTTGAAACCTTAACTTTTTGAATAAAAAAATCCCTTCCCAAAAATTTGGGAAGGGATTTTTTTAGCCATTTTTCAAAAATTGAAAAATTTTAGGACTTCACAAAAGTCAAACTGCTCCGTTCGCCAGCGGTTTGGATTTGCAGAAAATAATAGCCGGCGGCCAATTTCCCGGTTTCCAAATTCACTTGCTGCTCGCCGACCGGCAAATTGCCGAGGTGTTTTACCAAAATGACATTTCCCAAAACATCGGTCACGATGAGGGTCGCATCTGATTCCGTTTTTTGGGTAAAATTGATTTGCAATTGGCCGCTGCCGACTGGATTTGGCTGGATTTTGAGATTTCCGGTCATTTCGTTCCGAGAATTTGCGGGACGTGGCGCACCGCAATTTGCTGGCAAACAAGTCGCATTTTGGATGGTCAAGCGGATTTTGTTGCCCGGTTGCGGGCCAAAACCGTTGTTGAAATTGATGCCCACCGTTTGCAAATGGCAATAACTCATGATGGTGCCGCCGCCCGCCGGGTTTCCGGGACGCGGGCAAGAACCTTCGACCGCCGAGCAGCCGTCAATTGCCGTGTTGTTGCCGTTCCAAACGCAGGCGTGGGTGTGGCGCGAACCAAACAGGTGCCCCAATTCGTGGGTGCAAACCATGATCGTCCAAGAATAAGTCGGTACGCTGGCGTAAGTTGATTGCAAACCTGCAAAACACATACTTGCCGCGCGATTCGAGTTGCAAATGCCTGCAAAACCGGCAGCGATGCCACCGAGATTTGATTTCAAATTGCACAAAATCGCCAAATCACCGGTAAAACTGGACGCACGTCCTTGCTGAAATTTGGACAAAACAGCCGAAGACGAGTTGCCTTTGTATTGGTTGGTATTTCCAGCCGGCCAAACTTGAAGATGGTGGATGCCCACTTCCAAAGATTCGTTGGTGTACAAAGTGATGACTTGGCCAAAAACGCCGGTAATCCAAGTCGTGGCGGCGGCAATGCTGCCTTTGTTTTGGGTAATGTCTTTGTCCACTTCAATCCAAAGCCGGGTGCAATCGCCAGTGGCGCGGTCGTGCGCTTCGATTTGTTTTTCGGCTTGGTCAAAAATCGAGTCGTCCGTTCCACAGGTCATAAACGGGGCAATTTTCAAATTTTTATCGGCGTAAATCAGGTGTTCGCGAATATCCGAACTGCCTTCTTTTTTGCCGATGACCAAGTTTCCGGTGGCATCGGAGGACACAAAACCCATGATTTCGTTGTTCAAAAATGAAAAACTGACCAAAGAATTTGGGTCGCCTTTCACAATTCCATGATAAAAAATGCCCATCGGAAAATCAATTGGCTCGCCGGTTTCGGCATTGGTGGCTTCAAAATCGGCGGTGAAAATTTCGGTTTTCACCAATTCGAGCACCAAGTTTTTTGCATCCGTTTGTGGGATGGAAAACTCGATGGCCTGCGGCGCGGTCTCGATGATTTGTTGAACTAATTTGAAATTCACTTGCAACAAATCGGCTTTGTCCAAAATATTTTGCTCTTGTTTTGCAAGATTCGGTGAAAATTTTTGGACAGACGAAACGACGTTTTCTTTTTTGAATTCAACTCGCGCAGCGTGAAAAGCCGCGACTTTTTCTGAAACCGCCTTCGACTGCGAAAAGCCGAAAAACGAAATCAGCATGGCAAAAATGAAGATGGAAATCTTTTTCATAAACGTAAAAATTTGGTTTGGTAAAAAAATGAAATTGGAGTGGAGAGTTGGATGATATTTGGGAGCAGAAAAGCAATGCAAACTTAATATTTTTTCAATCTGGAAATTTGAAAAATTTTTAATCTGGCGGAAAAATTTTGGTTTGCCATTTTTTCAAAAAAAATCGCCGAACTGCGCGGGGCGGTTCGGCGATTTTTTTAAATAAAAACGATTGAAAATCAGGCGGCCACTTCTTCCAAAACCGGGTGGGATTGCCAGTTTTCAGGTTCAGCGGTGGCGTGTTTTTGTTCCCAGACTTCAATAATCAGTTGTTTGATTTTTGGCAAAACATCCAGCGGTAAATTTTTTGGCAAGCCTTCCAAATATTTTAAAATAAATTTTTCAAGTGAAATATTCGGATTTACTTGTTCTGATTCGTGGAGTTTAATTTGGATAATAGCCCGATGGACAGCCCAAAAAGTTTTGGGTGAACGCAACCATTCTGGTTTTGGAACAAACCGGCTTTCTGAAATTGATTTAGAATTAGTGGTCAGCATATCCAATATTTTTTTTACAAAATTAGTCTTTTTTTCGGGAGAGCAAAAACCAGTCGAAAAATAAAATTGGAGAATAATCCTGCAATTTTTGATTTCGAAAACCCAGAACCTCAAATTCGGGAGGAATTTCCTGAACGTGCTTTTGAAAAACGCGGTTGTACAATTTTTTCCGCCTTTCGTCCACCGGAACGATTAAAATCTGCCGGTTCGGCCATTTGTCTGAAAAATCATAAACAGCTTTTGCCACCGTCGAAATCACGCGCACCAAATCCCCGTTGTTCGACACCACTTTGTCATCCCAATTGTTTCCATCCATTTTTTGGTCTCCAAAACCAAGGTTCCATGTGTTTTCATAGTAAAATGAAAACACAATCACCTTCGAAATCCGGCCTTGCAAACCGACACTTTCAAACTCAAAAACCTCAAAGTTTTCGTCCGGTTTCAAATTGTAAGTTTCCCCAATCATCTGATTTTTCGATTTGATTTTTCCCAAAAACTACGACTGCCCGTACCGCCAAAGCGTTGCAATATGTGATTTTATCGCCCGCCCAAAAGTGGGGATTTGATGGTACGGCAGCCCAAATTCTTTGGCCGTCGCCTGTACAATCGGGGCAATTTTCGGGTAATGAACATGACAAACCCGCGGGAAAAGGTGGTGCTCCACTTGATAATTCAAGCCGCCAAAAAACCAAGTCCAAACCCGGTGGTTCGGCGCAAAATTGACCGTGTTTTCAATTTGGTTGATTGCCCAATGTTCTTCGATGGTGCCGACGCCGTCAGGTTGGCGCAAATTCGTGCCTTCCACCGTGTGTGCGCATTGAAAAACGAGGCTCAAAAAGACGCCCGCAACGACGTGCATCCACAAAAACCCAATCATAATTTCGAAAAAAGAAAATCCAAAAAACGCAATCGGCAGGCCGAAAATCACGCCCAAATAACAGATTTTCAACAAGATGATTCTGCCAAAACTCACCACGTTTTGGGGCAAGGTTTGCGGGTTGAAACCGAGGTTTTTATATTTAAAAAACAACAAGAAATCACGTCCGGTACACCAAAACAACGTTGAAATAGCATACAAACCAAAGCAGTAAATATGCTGAAAACGATGCCAAGGCCGATGCGGTTTGTGCGGTGAAAAACGCAGCAATTCTTTGATATCCATGTCCTCGTCGTGGTGTTCGATGTTCGTAAAAGTGTGGTGCAGCAAGTTGTGCTGAACCCGCCAATTGAAAATCGAGGCACCCAATAAATTGAGTGCCCAGCCCATCATTTCGTTCAACTTTTTATTGTTGGAATATGCTCCGTGCAGTGCATCGTGCATCACCGACATCCCAATTCCAGCCTTGCCAGCACCAATCAATGTCCAAAAAACGAGTGCAATCGGCAGCGAAAAATGCCCGGCCAGCAAAGCAATGAACGGCAAAAAATACATGGAAAGCAGGATAATTGTTTTCCAAATCATGTGCGCGTTTGCATTTTGTGAGATGCCTTTTTCAATGAAAAAGGCTTCGACGCGGCGGTTTAAAGTTGCATGAAATTCATTCGGAGAGGTGGGTTTAAAACGAACTTTACCTTTTTTGACTGACATAAAATGAAGGTCGGGGTAGGATTTGATTTTTAAAATTTTTGATAATAGGAATCCTTGCGGAAAAATATTTTGGTAAAGGAACGGCAAGTTTTCCAACTTTTGATATGGTCGAATTGCAACGGAAGGACATTCGAGCAAAAAATAACAGAAATATAATGGGCGAAAAAAGTGGTCGCGCTGTGGTTTATTTGTTTTGGGAAGACCATTTTATCAACTCGCCCCGCGAATGGATGTGCAAAATCCGGTAGATGTTTTTGATGTGAAAACGGACGGTGTCCATGCTGATAAACATCTCGTCGGCAATCATTTTGTAACTCGCACCGTCCATCAGCAACTCCAAAACTTCACGTTGGCGGTCGCTGAGTTCGTCTTCGCCGGGCAGATTTTGAGGTTCGTTTTTTGGCGGCGGCGGTTGGTCGCGGAGAAAGCGGAGGACTTTTGTGGCAATGCTTGGGTTCATCGGTGCGCCGCCGAGTTTGGCCTCGCGGATGGCTTCGAGCAGACGATTTTCGGGCGTGGATTTTAAAATATAGCCGTTCGCCCCGGCCAAAATGGACTCGAAAACTTTATCGTCTTCTTCAAAAATGGTTTGCATCACGATAGACACGGTCTCGCCTGCCGCCCGGATTTCGCGGACGGCTTCGATGCCGTTTTTGCTCGGCAAATTGATGTCCATAATCACGACATCCGGTTTGGTCAAACGGATTTGACGCACGACATCCAAGGCATTTGCCAATGCCGCGACGGCCACAAAACCGGGGGTGTTGTTCAATAATTGAAACAAACTTTCCCGCTGCGATTTGATGTCTTCAACTATCAAGACTTTGATTGGAGTTTCCATTTTCTAAATTGGTAATTCAATAGAAATTAAAGTGCCTTTATCTTTTTCGGATAGAAAACTGCCAGTTCCACCAACGGCTTCGATACGTTCTTGTATTGTTCGAAGGCCATTTCCGGTTTGTTTTTCTGAAAAATTAAAGCCGATTCCGTTGTCTGTTATTTTCATAAATAAAGCACTATCGTGTTTAGAAATTTCAATAATCAGTTTTGTGGCAGCAGCATATTTTCGGACATTATTGACTACTTCTTTAAAGATTAGATATAAATGCCAGCGTTTTTCGGGTGGAATCAATAGGTTTTCAACTTGTTCAGCTATTTTAAATTGAACGCGGGTCTCAGTTTCAGAAAATAAAAGGTAAGTAAAATTGCGCATCCGGGCTATCAAATCATCCACTTTTTCAATGTTCGGATTGACCGACCAAACAATATCGCTTATCCGATAGACTGATTCGCGGGCGGTTGTTTTTAAATTAAACAGCGTTTGGGCAATTGGTTTGGGTAAATTTTCGGCTTGCTTTTCAGCCAATTCTGACATCACCGCAAGGCTATTTAATGTTGAGCCGATATCGTCGTGCAAATCGCGGGTGAGCCGGGCGCGTTCGTCCATCAATTTTTGTTGGGCGAGGCGTTTTTCTTCTTCGCTTTTTACAAATTTATAACCCAAACCGGAGAGGAAAAACAGGCTTTCAATCATCATTCCTGAATAAAAAATAACGCTGGCGTATTTTATCGGAGATAAGCCTTCGTCAATTCTTAAACCACTAATCATCCAAGTTACTGCACCAATTGCAACAGCAGTTCCGCCGATAACTATAAAACGATAAAATGGCGGTTTTGATAGAAAAACTGCAAAAATCGAGAAGAAAGCAATGCCCAAAAGCATAAAACGGGCTGGATAATAAATGGCAAATGCGAGGTCGTGGCGGTTAAAAACAAAGAAAAAAACAAGGTGAAAAATCAATAAGACAATGCCCAATTTTGCAGCTGTAACAATCAATTTATTTAATCGGGGCATAAATTTTTTCAATTCCAAAAACTCAGAAACAAACAAGAAATAGAAAGTGTGGCCGAGATAAGTTGAAAATTGATTGCCCTGAAAACACCAAAACGAGGTCCACCAATTGACCGGCAGCGCGAATTCCATATCGTAACGATATAAATTGCTGATTCCAGCCATTAAAAAAACAGCATAAAAAAGGAAGGTTTTGCTGCGATACAATGTCCATTGCATAAAAGTAAACGCAGCCAGCAAACTCAGTGCGCCGGATAGAAAAACAGTAATGTTATATTGGATTTGATTATCGAAAAGTTTGGTCGCGGCGGTTTCTCTCCAACCTTTTAACGACATGATTCTTGGGCTGAAATCCTCGATTTTGTGTGGAAAAGGTTTGATCCTGAAATAACAAGTGCGTGTTTTGTTTTTATCTGAAAAAACTGGTATTAAAAATTGGGTGGGCAAATCGTTTCCGGCGGTGTCTTTTCCCCATTCAACAATGTGGGTTTTGTTATCTGATTTTATATAAAAACCCTCGATTTTTGTATGTTTTATATCAAAAAAGAAATAGAGCGGAGTGTTGTTTTTATTGAAACTCAAACTATCTGATTGGCAACGCAACCAAATGCACCTGTCATTTTCAATTAATTGTCCACGTGGATATTTAAAACAATCGATTTCTGTAAATTTAGCAGTTTTTATATCTTCAATAGTCGCTTTTCCAGTTTGGTCAAAATAGCCGTAGAAATTTTCTTTTACAGAAATATTGAGATAATCGCCCGTAAAATTAGGCAACCGGAGCGGGGATTGTGCTTCGAGTACAAAAATTGATAAGCAAAATAGAAAAACGATAGAAAACTTCATATTGAAGCGTTTATTTCAACAACGACTTTTTGTATTTACAATAAAAAAAATGTCAAGCCAATAAGCATTAATGCTCCAATTATGAAGCATAAGAATAACTGCCGATTTCTTGATCGCTTTCGGGTTTGCAGTTGTGCTTTTCTTACTTTTTCAGACAACCCAATTTGGTCAAGTTGCTTTTCTAAATCTTGTTCAAAAAAATGGTGGGCATATTGGAAATTCCGGTTCGACTGTAAATTCTTATTCACAACAATTATTTTAAGGTTTGAATGAATTTCTGTTATTGGGATATTGTGAAATTACCTCAATTTCCAAATAACTCAATACCGCAATTTGCTGGCTAATTCGCGGAGTTTTTGAAGTGCTTCGCTCCGGCGCATTTTTAATGAATTGACAGTTGAATAAGGCGAAAGTCCAAGTTCGATAACTTCTTCATCCGAATATTGGTCAAAATAGCGTAATTTGATGACCAATCTGGCTTTTTCGGGCAATTGGTCGAGGAGCGATTGAATAAACTCTGCATTTTCTTTTCTATCAAAAAAGTCGTGCACTTCGCCCGAAAATTCGGCAGCAATTTCCAAATCCGTTTCTGAAATGCGTTGGCGTTTTTCCTTGTTCGAATAATTTTTGACGATAAAACGCGCCAAAGCGAGTGCGTAAAGTTGGGGTGGAACTGCGGTCAGTTGGTATTTTCCGTCGCGTATTTTTTGGATAAAAAGCACGACCGTGTCATTCAAAATTTCCCCGGCCAGATGTTGTTGCAAGCCATTTTTGAAACACAACCGTTCGATGGGTTGCAGGATTTTTGCAATCAAAAATTGGATAGCACGGTCATCGCCGTTGGCCAAGTTTTGCACCAAAACTGCTGGTTCTTCAAATTTCGAGCGGAAAATGGAAAACCCGAGCGTTTTCTTTTTTGATATGTTTTCGTTTTTCGAAACGTAACAATCGTTGGCGATTGGAAAAAAATCGGCGATTTGGAGTTGAGCAGTTGCAAGAAGTTGAGTAGACATGACGTAATTTTTTTTGATTTCTGGAACAAAGTTGCCGGGGTGCACCGCCCGTTTTGAATTGATAACTGCCGGGTAAATATTTTTTTTTATTCAATTTGAAGAATTGGCCGAGTGAGGGTTGGAATTTCAGATTTTGAACCCTTTTGAAATGGAATTCAATTGCTGCATGGCCTCTTTTCGCCTGTTTTTCAAAGAATTGACGGTGGAGAAATGGCTCATTTTTTTGGCGATGATTTCTTTGTCGGAATAACCTTCGAGCCATTTTAAACGGAGGGGGGCTTGCATTTTTGGCTCCAATTGGAGGAGCAAAAGTTCGAGAAACTCTTGCGAATCAGCGTTTTCGAAAGTGAGGTCGGTGTTGTTTTTCAAATTTTCGGGGAAAACATCAGTCGCCGAAAACCGCCGCCGATACCTATATATGTAGGTTGCATAATTTGCCAAGACATTTCTGTAAATCCCAAAAGCAAAAGCGGCTGGCCGGCTTTGGGTCGGGCAGTATTTTTCATCTTTTATTTTTTTAAGGAAAATTAGCAACGTGTCGTGCAATGCTTCCTCGAAATCTTGGGAAGACAAGCCATATTTTTGGGCGAGCCGGCGAGCGGGCGGCGTTAACTTTTGGAGAATAAACTGAATGGCTCGATTTTCACCCATTTTCAGGGCGTGCAACAAGGTTGCCGGTTCGTTGAAGTTTTTGGAAAATTGATTTCCTAAAATTTGGATTGGGAAAGTGGAAGTGGACTGCTGGAACTCTTTCATCTCTTTTATTTTTAAGACAAAGGTCTCAGCCGAAGCAAACTCCGGCAACTACATCAAAAGGTGGTTTTTCATTTGCCAAAAACCGTGAAAAACCATGGTTAAAAAAAGGAGAAAAAGGTGGTGTTAAAATTTATCCGGTTTTTTTTGAAAATAGTTTGTCGTTTTGGGCGGGTCGGTTTTACCTTTGCACACGCTTTTCGAAAGGGGTTCTTTTTGAAGCGAAAAAGAAGTTGATTGAAAGGTTTTTTGCCCAAAACGATGTTTAATTCAGGTTAAACAACGAAAACAGGCCACCGTAGCTCAGTTGGTAGAGCAGCTGATTTGTAATCAGCTGGTCGGGGGTTCGAGTCCCTCTGGTGGCTCATTTTTTTTCTTTAGGGAGTACGCCGGAGCTGGAGAGCCGGGCCAGACTGTAAATCTGGTGCTTTTAGCTGAATAGGTTCGATTCCTATTACTCCCACTTGATTTGGATATTGGTTGATTGGTTATTAGTTATTGGTCCTTTAAGACAAATAACTAATAACCAATCAACCAATATCCAAATTCGCGGTGGTAACTCAGTTGGTAGAGTGTCAGCCTTCCAAGCTGAATGTCGAGAGTTCGAACCTCTTCCGCCGCTCCAACAACAGCCTTTGTAGCTCAGGGGTAGAGCACTTCCTTGGTAAGGAAGAGGTCGTGAGTTCAATTCTCATCAAAGGCTCAAACCTTGTATTTTAGCTTCCACAAGGCTCAAATCAAATCGAAATTGTGTTTTCAATTTCAAAATTAAATCAGTATTTTTCACCAAACTTTGATACCAAAAAAATTTTAAACGATGGCAAAAGATAAATTTGTACGCAATAAGCCGCACGTTAATATCGGTACGATTGGTCACGTTGACCACGGTAAAACGACCCTCACCGCCGCCATTACTTTTGTTTTGTCGCAGCGGGCGGGTAACACTTCAAAAATTACTTCCTACGATGCTATTGACTCCGCACCGGAAGAAAAAGAACGGGGTATCACTATTAATACGGCGCACGTTGAGTACGAAACTGCCGCTCGACACTATGCTCACGTTGACTGCCCAGGTCACGCGGATTATGTGAAAAACATGATCACGGGTGCTGCTCAAATGGACGGAGCAATTTTGGTTTGCGCTGCGACCGATGGCCCGATGCCACAAACTCGCGAACACGTTTTGTTGGCTCGTCAGGTAGGCGTTCCGCAAATCGTGGTTTTCATGAATAAAGTTGACCTCGTTGAAGACGAGGAATTGATTGAACTCGTGGATATGGAACTCCGCGAAATCCTCTCTCTCTATAAATTTGACGGCGACAATACGGCCATCATCCGTGGCTCAGCCCTCAAAGCATTGGAAGGTGATCCAAAATGGGTAAAATGCATCGACGAATTGATGGAAGCTTGCGACACGCAAATTCCTGAGCCAGTTCGTGCCATCGATAAAGATTTCTTGATGCCAGTGGAAGACGTTTTCACGATTACTGGTCGTGGAACAGTGGCAACTGGCCGGATCGAGCGTGGCAAAATCAATGTTGGCGATCCAGTCGAAATCATGGGTATGATGAAAGAAGGCGAATCTGTCCTGAAATCCACGGTGACTGGTGTCGAAATGTTCCGCAAATTGTTGGACTACGGCGAAGCGGGCGATAATGCAGGTTTGTTGTTGCGCGGTATTGAAAAAGAGGCAATCCGTCGCGGCATGGTTATTTGCAAACCCGGCACTGTCAAACCACACAAACATTTCAAATGCGAAGTGTACGTTTTGGGTAAAAACGAAGGTGGCCGTCACACGCCATTTTTCAATGGATACCGCCCACAGTTTTACTTCCGTACCACTGACGTAACTGGCGACGTAACCCTCCCAGCTAACGTTGAAATGGTGATGCCAGGCGATAATGTGTCGCTCGAAGTAAAATTGCTCAGCACCATCGCAATGGAAAAAGGTCTCCGTTTCGCTATCCGCGAAGGTGGACGTACCGTTGGTGCAGGTCAGGTGACTGAAATCATTGACTAATTTTGAACGATAAATTATGAACGGTGAATGATGAACTTTGTAGAGTTCATCGTTCATCGTTCATAATTCATAGTTAAAAAAGGGGCATAGCTCAACTGGTAGAGTGACGGTCTCCAAAACCGTAGGCTGCGGGTTCGATCCCTGCTGCCCCTGCAAGCAAAACGGAATTCGTTGCCCGTGTCGAGGTAGCGGATTTTTTTAGCAAAATAGTGAACCTGTAAATAATTGGCAGGAAGTAAATAAATATGGAAAAATTATCTCTTTACCTCAAAGAAAGTTACAACGAGTTGATGAAAGAAGTTTCGTGGCCAACAATGGCTCAACTTTATGAATCAACCCTGGTGGTGTTGGCAACTGCATTGATTCTTGCTACCATCATTTTTATTATGGATGCAACTTTTAGTACCTCGCTGAGAGCCATTTATCCAAAATAATTATTTGAACTATGAACGATGAACTATAAACTATGAACAGTTTATTTTAATTGGTTCATAGTTTATAGTTCATCGTTCATAGTTTAACTCTTACCGATTTTCATTTCACAGCAATGGATTCAACTGAAAAAGATTTTTTAACGGATGAAAATCAGCCGGAAACCATGGTTTCTGAGGCTGAAAATTCTGTTTTGGAAGCAGAGGCAGTTGTGTCCCTTTCGATTTCGGACGATGATAGCTCTTCAATTTCAAATGAAAATGAAGAACCAACCATCTCGGATGAAGAAAGTGAAAAGTCATTTGCCGCTGCGACGAAACCCATGAACGTTTTGGTAAAACCAAAAAAGGAAGCCGTTTCGGATGAAAGAAGATGGTTTTGCCTTCGGGTAATTTCCGGGAAAGAAAAGAAAATCAAGGAGCGGATTGAAATGGAAATTGAGCGTTCCGGCTGGCAGGATTATGTTTTTCAAATTATCGTGCCGACCGAGAAAGTTTACAAAATGAAAAATGGGAAAAAGGTCATGTCTGAGCGCAACCTGCTTCCCGGCTACATTTTGATTGAAGCAATCAGTGCAAAATTGAATGGCGACGTGGCAAAAGCAATCGCCGACACACAGCACGTCATCCATTTTTTGGGAAAAGAACAACCCATTCCGATGACGAATATCGAGGCGCGGCGGTTGTTGGGCATCGTGGATGACCAATCTGAAACGGGTGCATCGTTGGTCGAGCCATTTATCATTGGCGAACCAGTTAAAATTATTGACGGGCCGTTTGCCGAATTTATCGGCGACATCCAAAAAGTGGACGATGAAAAGAAGAAACTCACCGTGATTGTGAAAATCTTCGGTCGCGGCACTGAAATGGAATTAAATTATATGCAAGTCGAAAAAATCAGTTGATTTGAAGTCATGCGGCGGCCCGCTTCTCCGGGTAAAAAATGCTTCCTCGTCGCGGCTAAAAATGGACTGTTTTTCAATAAAATTTTGTAAAAATCAATGGCAAAAGAAGTAGATATTTATATCAAACTCCAAGTGAAAGGTGGCGCTGCCAACCCTGCACCCCCGATTGGCCCTGCTTTGGGTTCGAAAGGTGTGAACATCATGGAGTTTTGCAAGCGTTTCAACGCGGCAACACAAGACCAACCCGGCAAAATTTTGCCCGTAATTATTTCGGTTTACAAAGACAAAACCTTTGATTTTTTAGTCAAAACTCCGCCGGCTGGTATCCAGTTATTGGAAATGGCGAAGATCAAATTGGGTTCTGCCGAACCAAACCGGAAAAAAGTTGGCTCTGTAACTTGGGCACAAATCGAAACCATCGCCAAAATCAAGATGCCCGATTTGAACTGTTTCACCCTTGATTCTGCCATGAAAATGGTGTCGGGGACGGCTCGTTCAATGGGAATTACGGTAGAAGGCAAGGCTCCGTGGGCTTAAATTTAGAAATTGGGAAATTAGGGAATTGGGAAATTTGACCAATTTTCAAATTGCCCAATCAACCAATTAACAAAGTAGGGAGAGGCGTGATTTTTTGACATTTTTCAAATCTAAAAAAATCTACCTCGCCATCACCTCTTAATTTTTTTCAATGCAACGAGTTCCAAAAAAACGGAAGGCAGTTGATTCAAAAGTGGACAAAAACAAATTTTACCAACTCGTCGAAGCGATGGGTTTGGTGAAAGAAGTCAACACCACAAAATTTGATGCTTCCGTTGATGTCCACGTCCGTTTGGGCGTCGACCCGCGAAAAGCCGATCAGGCACTTCGCGGCACGGTTTCCCTGCCGCACGGCACGGGTAAAACCAAAAAAGTACTGGTGCTTTGCCCCGCAGACAAGCAGGATGAAGCCCGCGCCGCCGGTGCAGACCATGTTGGTTTGGATGATTATATCGCAAAAATCCAAAATGAAGGTTGGATGGACGTCGATGTGATTATCGCAACGCCAAACGTCATGGCGCAATTGGGTAAAGTTGCCCGTATCCTCGGCCCGCGCGGCCTGATGCCAAACCCAAAAACGGGCACGGTGACCATGGATATCGCCAGCGCAGTTTCCGAAGTTAAAAAAGGTAAAATCGCTTTCCGGGTGGACAAGTTTGGTATCGTCCATGCTTCCGTCGGTCGCGTTTCTTTTTCGCCAGAACATTTGGTCGAGAATGCCAACGAACTAATCGGCACGCTGGTAAAAATGAAGCCATCCACGGCAAAAGGTGTTTACATGCGCTCGGTGAGCGTCGCAAGCACGATGAGCCCTGGTATTCCTGTTGATACCAAATCTATCAAAGCCTAATTATGGTATTGAGATATTAGGTTATTGGGATATTTTCCCAAATATCTAATCATCCAATTAGAAAATTCTCAAATTAAAAAAAATGACAAGAGAAGATAAAACGGTAGCGATTGCTGAACTGAAAGCAGAACTTTTGGGTACTCCATTTTTTTACCTGACGGATTCTTCGGTTTTGCCGGTATCGAAAATTGACAAATTGCGCCGGATGTGTTTCGCGCAGGGCATCACGATGAAGGTGGCGAAAAACACGCTGATTCGCAAAGCCCTCGAAACCGAGCCGGAAAGCAAAGGCTACGCAGGTCTCTGGGAGGCATTGCATGGCCCAACAACCATCATGTTTTCGGACAATCCGAAAGCACCAGCGAAATTGATTCAAGAATTTCGCGGAAAAACGGGCGAACGCCCGATTTTGAAAGCAGCCTACATTGATTCTTCGGTTTACATCGGCAATGACCATCTAAAAGCATTGACCGAACTGAAATCGAAAGAGGAAATGATCGGCGAAATTTTGATGCTTTTGCAATCTCCGGGGCGCCGTTTGGCAAGTGCTTTGGCTTCGTCCGGAGGAAAACTTGCTGGCGCAATCAAAACAATTGCAGACAAAGAGGATTAAAGATTTGTTATCGGTGATTAGCAATTTGTGTTTGGATGACCATGCCGATTTACAAATCAACCAATTACCAATCAACCAATCACCAAGAATGGCTTCCAAGTTCGCATCATATTAACTCCCAAGTTTTTGACCTTAACCCATTGACAGAGAACCTTTTATCAAAATTCATTTAGAAAAAAATTAAATCTTTATTATTATGGCAGATTTGCATGCCCTCGCGAAAGATCTCACTTCTTTGACAATCAAAGAAGCCAACGAATTGGTTGGAATTTTGAAAAGTGATTATGGCATCGAGCCAGCAGCCGGTGGTGGTGGTATGATGATGGCCGCGCCAGCCGCAGCCGCAAAAGAAGAAGTGGTGGAAAAAACCGAATTCGAAGTGGTGTTGAAAGATGCCGGCCCGAACAAACTCAACGTCGTGAAAGAGGTGAAAAACCTCCTCGGCCTTGGTTTGAAAGAAGCCAAAGATTTGGTGGACGGCGCGCCGAGCAGTCTGAAAGCAGGTGCCAACAAAATTGAGGCAGAAAGCATGAAGACTACTTTGGAAGGTGTTGGTGCAGTGATTGAATTGAAATAAGGTTTTTGGAAAAGTTTCCTTCCGACCAATCGGAATGAATTTTTAAACCAAAACTTATTACAATTCAGCACGACAATGATTTCTATTTCAATTATAAAAAAATAGAGTGGACAAAGGCTTAACATTTCTCTCGCTCGCGGGAAAGTGTTAAGCCTATTGTCGTGTCAAGACGTTTGGAGAAGTTTTTTTCCAAAATTGAAACATTTGCCCAGCAAAAACCATTGAAGAAATCTCCGGCTCATTTTACTGGTTTAGAAAATTTTGGAAAGTTTAAAAGTTTTAAAATGTTTTTTCAAACCCTTTAAACTTGCTAAACCTTCTAAACCAATAATTTAGATTACTATTTGAAAACCGGTTGCTTGGCAGGATGAAAAAATGAGCATCTGTCTTCACCCCACAAATTAGCAGCATCTTTTTTAAAATGACCAATAAAGGAATTACTACGCTCACAGCAGAGCAATTGCGCGTGAATTTTGGCAAAATTCACCTTTCCGAAAATCACCCGGATCTTCTCGAAATCCAATTAAAATCTTTCAAAGAGTTTTTTCAATTGGAAACCACTCCTGAAAACCGTCAGAACGAGGGTTTGTACCGGGTTTTTATGGAGAACTATCCGATTTCGGATGCCAGAAATATTTTCAACCTCGAATTTTTGGACTATTTCGTCGACCCGCCGCGCTACACCATTGAAGAGTGTATGCACCGGGGTTTGACCTATGCCGTTCCGCTCAAAGCCAAATTGCGCCTGTCGTGCAATGACCCGGAGCACATCGATTTCGAAACCATCGTGCAGGACGTTTTCCTTGGAAACATCCCGTACATGACTCCGAAAGGCACATTTGTCATCAATGGTGCCGAGCGGGTGATCGTTTCGCAGTTGCACCGTTCGCCGGGCGTGTTTTTTGGGCAGAGTTATCACCCGAACGGCACGAAAATTTACTCCGCTCGCGTGATTCCTTTCAAAGGCGCGTGGATGGAATTTGCCACCGACATCAATTCGGTGATGTACGCGTACATCGACCGGAAGAAAAAATTTCCGGTGACCACGTTGTTGCGTGCCATCGGATTTGATACTGACAAGGCCATTTTGGACTTGTTCGATTTGGCAGATGAGGTCACTTGCACCCGCCCGAATTTGGAGGCTGCGGTTGGCCGGAAATTGGCCGCGCGCGTGCTGAAAACTTGGCAGGAAGATTTTGTGGACGAGGATACGGGCGAGGTGGTTTCCATCGAACGGAACGAGATTATACTCGAACGCGACTCGGTTTTGGATGCCTCGAACATCGAAACCATCCTCGAACCGGGCACGAACATCCCGACCATCATTTTGCAAAAAAATGGTGTGGACGAGGATTTCGGCATCATATATAATACGTTGCAAAAAGACCCGACTTCCAGCGAGGTCGAGGCGGTGAACTACATTTATCGGCAATTGCGCGGCTCGGAGCCACCGGATGACGAGACGGCGCGCGGCATCATCGATAAATTGTTCTTTTCCGACAAACGTTACAACCTCGGCGAGGTCGGGCGTTTCAAAATCAACCGAAAATTGAAGGCCAGCAACGATGACAATTTGCTGGTTTTAACCAAAGAAGACATCATCGCCATCGTGCGTTTCATCGTCTCTTTGATAAATAATAAAGCGGAAATTGATGACATTGACCACTTGTCGAACCGCCGGGTGCGGTCGGTGGGTGAGCAATTGTACGCGCAGTTTGGCGTCGGTTTGGCTCGGATGGCTCGGACAATCCGCGAGCGAATGAACGTCCGCGACAACGAGGTTTTCACGCCGACCGATTTGATAAATGCTCGGACTTTGTCGTCGGTGATCAACTCGTTTTTTGGCACCAGCCAATTGTCGCAGTTTCTCGACCAGACGAACCCGCTTTCTGAAATCACGCACAAACGCCGGATTTCGGCGCTCGGACCAGGTGGTTTGAGCCGCGAACGGGCAGGTTTTGAGGTTCGTGACGTGCACTACTCGCACTACGGTCGGCTTTGCACGATCGAAACGCCGGAAGGTCCGAACATCGGTTTGATTTCCACGCTTTGCACACACGCCAAAATCAATAAAATGGGCTTCCTCGAAACACCTTATCGCAAGGTGAAAAACGGGAAAATCGTGTTGGAAGGCGATGTCGAATACCTGTCTGCCGAGGCGGAAGATTTTATGAAAATCGCGCAGGCCAACTCGCAAATTGATGAAAAAGGGGCGTTCCACTCCGACCGCGTTCGTTCGCGGGAGCATGGCGACTTCCCGATTTTGACGCCGGAAGAGTTGGATTATATCGACGTGGCACCAAACCAAACGGTGGGCGTTTCGGCTTCGTTGATTCCATTTTTGGAAAATGACGATGCGAACCGTGCTTTGATGGGTTCGAACATGCAACGGCAGGCAGTGCCTTTGATTCGCCCGGCGTCGCCGGTTGTCGGAACGGGTTTGGAAGGAAAAGTTGCCCGCGACTCGCGGATGTTGATAAATGCAGAAGGCTCCGGCGTGGTCGAATATGTGGACTCGAACGAAATCGTGATTCGCTACGACCGCACGGAAGAAGACCAATTGGTTTCATTTGAAGATTCGCGGAAGTCTTATACTTTGACGAAATTCATGCGCACCAACCAAGGCACTTGTATCAATTTGAAACCCATCGTTCGCAAAGGACAGCGGGTGGAAAGAGGCGATATTTTGTGCGAAGGTTACGCCACGCAGCAAGGCGAATTGGCACTCGGCCAAAACCTGAAAGTGGCGTTCATGCCGTGGAAAGGTTACAATTTCGAGGATGCTATCGTGCTTTCGGAGCGCGTCGTGCAGGAAGATATTTTTACATCTATCCACATCGAACACTTCGAGTGCGACGTGCGCGACACGAAATTGGGTGAGGAAGAATTGACCGCCGACATCCCGAACGTGAGCGAGGAAGCGACCAAAGATTTGGACGAAAACGGCATCATCCGCATCGGGGCGTGGGCAAAAGAGGGCGATATTTTGATTGGAAAAATCACCCCGAAAGGCGAAACCGACCCGACGCCGGAGGAAAAATTGCTCCGTGCAATTTTCGGCGACAAGGCTGGCGACGTGAAAGATGCGTCGTTGAAAGTGCCTCCGAGCATCAGCGGCGTCGTGATTGACAAACAACTTTTCGCCCGCGCGAAAAAAGATAAAGAAGTCAAAGAACACGAAAAAGCGAAACTCGACTTGTTGGAAGATGCGAATTTGGTGGCTTTGAACGAGTTGAAAACCATTTTGATTGACAAATTGCTGGTGCTCGTCCGCGACAAAGTGACCAACGGAATTCGTTCGATTTACAAAGAAGAACTGGTTCCGAAAGGCACAAAATTGACGCAAATCGTGCTCCGCGAGATTGATTATTCAAAAGTGGATTACTCGAACTGGACTTCTGAAAAAGCAACCAATCAATTGATTGCCAGACTTTTGCACAATTACAGCATCAAAGTCAACGAGGAAGTGGGTCGCTACAAACGTGAAAAATTCAACATTTCGATTGGTGACGAGTTGCCAGCGGGCGTGTTGAAATTGGCAAAAGTTTACATTGCTAAAAAACGCAAACTCAAAGTGGGCGATAAATTGGCCGGTCGCCACGGAAATAAAGGTATCGTGAGCCGCATCGTGCGAATGGAAGATATGCCGTTTTTGGAAGACGGAACGCCGGTGGACGTGGTTTTAAACCCGCTCGGTGTGCCTTCGCGGATGAATTTGGGGCAGATTTTTGAAACGGTACTTGGTTGGGCAGGCGAGCGGATGGGTCTGAAATTCGCAACCCCGATTTTCGACGGTGCAAAAGCGCACGAAATTGAGGAGTGGATTGTCAAAGCAGGCTTGCCGGAATTGGGTCAAACCTTTCTTTCGGATGGCGAAACGGGCGACCGTTTCCACCAAAAAGCGACGGTCGGCGTGATTTACATGCTGAAACTGAGCCACATGGTGGACGACAAAATGCACGCGCGTTCGATTGGGCCATATTCATTGATTACGCAGCAACCGTTGGGTGGTAAAGCCCAATTTGGTGGCCAGCGTTTTGGTGAGATGGAAGTTTGGGCACTCGAAGCCTACGGCGCATCGAACATTTTGCAGGAACTTTTGACTTACAAATCGGATGATATACAAGGTCGCGCAAAGGCTTACGAAGCGATTGTGAAAGGCGATAATTTGCCGGAAGCAAACATCCCTGAGTCGTTTAACGTGCTTGTCCACGAGTTGCGGGGGCTGGCTTTGGATGTGAAATTTGAATAAAATCGGTAGACGATGGACGGTTGACGGCGGACGGATTTTCGTTGCCGGCAACCGTCCAAAGGTTTTGGGACTTGATTTTTGGTTGATTTCTGGTAATTTTACTTAAAAATTTAAAGATTATGGAAAATCCTAAATTTGAAATTACAACTGATTTCATCATTTATGAACTCGTCCGGTTGCCTGAGCAGATTCAAGTTGAGGTCTTTCATTACATGGAGTTTTTGAAAAACAGGTTTGTGGAAGAAAAACCACTCGAATTGAGACCTTATGGCCTTGCCAAAGGCAAAATTTGGATGTCACCAGATTTTGATGCGCCACTCGAAGACTTTAAAGAATACATGGAATGACTTACTTGCTGGACACCCACGCCGTTCTTTGGTTTTTACAAACGGATGCCAAACTGAATGATAATTTACTGGGTATCATCAGAAATCCGAGCAATCGGGTTTTGGTAAGTGTCGCTTCAATTTGGGAAATTGCCATCAAAAAATCATTGGGAAAATTGAAACTTGAATTTCCGTTTGATGAAATTTTTGATTTGATACGGGATTCCAAATTTGAACTGATACCGATAAAACCAGAGCATTTTAAAAAACTGGTTTTATTAGATTTTCATCACAGAGACCCATTTGACAGAATGTTGGCTGCGGTGGCAATTGCTGAAAATTGCGATTTGATAAGTATAGATGACATTTTTGACCTTTATTTTGAAAAAGAAACAGTGAAAAGGGTTTGGTAAAAACCGATTTGATTTTTTAATAATGACTTTGCAAAAGCAATTCAACCTGTTCAAATGGAACACAAAACTCTGGCTCGGCGGTTGGTATTTTACCCTGTTTCAAAAGACCTACAAAACCGACGGCTGCAAGTTTTTGATTCCGAGTGAAATGACGACGATTCCGTTCCGGGGACAATTTCCCATCAATTTTTACGAACGGCAGGAGCGCGAAAACTTGAAAAATTATGTGAAATCGGACGCGGTGGTTTTGGAATTGGGCGGCTGTTTGGGCATCGTTTCTTGTTTGACAAACAAACTTTTGAAAAACAAAAAAGCCCACGTCGTCGTCGAAGCGAACCCGAACATGATCCCACATTTGGCAAAAAACCGAGACCACAATGATTGTCATTTTGAAATTGAAAACTGCATGGTTTCTTCAAAAAAAGAAAACCAGTTTTTTGTGGGCAAGTCCATTTTGATTTCGAGCCCGCTTCGAACGTCCGATAATTTGATAACGATTCCCGGAAAAACGGTCGGCGAACTCGAAAACCAGTACGATTTGAAATTTGACACCTTAATTATGGACATCGAGGGCGGCGAGTTGGGGTTTTTGAGGGAAAACCGGAATTGGTTGAAACGTGCGAAAACCGTTTTTCTCGAAGTCCACGAACACCGCGACATTTTGACAAAAGAAGACGTGGCAGAATGTCGGGCGATTTTGTTGGAAAGTGGTTTGAAAATGTCGCTCGATGATGGGAATTTTTGGATTTTGATACGATGAGAACTGCACTTTTAGAAGTTCGATTGGATTTGCAGAAGATGGATAAACAATGATTTTTTAACCAAAATATCAATAATTATGAGTGTTTTGGAATTGCACAAAAGCATTATCACCAGAGTTTTGGATATTCAGGATGAATCATTTCTGAAAAGATTTCTGGCTTTCATTTCTGTAAATTCAGAAAAGGAAGCGGAAAAAGATTGGTGGGATGAGTTATCTGCTGAACAGCAAAACGAACTTTTGGAAATTCAAGCACGAATGAGACGCGGAGAAGGGGTGGTTTCCAACGAGGAAGTGATGAGAAAAATGGAGCGATGGGCATGATGAAAATTGTATGGTCAAAGGAAGCCGAATTCCAAGTGCTTGAAATTGCCGAATGGTTAGAACAGAATCGTTCGTTTCAATTGGCGCAAAATTTTCACAAACGCCTTTGGGAAACCATTTGGGCAGTCCAGAAAATGCCAGCTGCTGGACAATCTAATCCCAAAAGCACGATTCGTTACAAGTTGATTGACAAAAACAGACGTTTGTATTATTCAATTGAAGAATCAAAAGGAGAAATATTTATTGAGAAAATTTGGGATGCACGGCAAGACCCCGGAAAATTGAAATTTTGAATTCTGAATGAAAACCGATTATATCTGCACTTGGATTTATTTGGACAGCCCCGACGAACGGTCGGAATACCCGCAGGTCGGGGCGCAATCGCACCTTTTCAGTTTTCAAAAAATTTATTGGAAATGTGTGGCGGTGTTTTTTGCGTGTTCCAAAAAGTTTAATCCCGACCGGCAGCACATTTTATTTACAAACAAACCGGAAAATGACCTGCCGGAAATTGATGGTTTGGCATTGATAGATTTCTTCAAAAAATTGGAGGTGAAAATCGTTTCGATGCCCATGACTTGGCAAACGCCGCCCGGTTTTTACCACAAATGGCGCAACCAGTTCTTTGTTTTTGATATTTTCAATTGGTTGGAAAAAAACTGTTCGGATGAAAAATCCGCGTTTTTGCTCCTTGATTCGGACTGTATCATCCGCGAAAATTTGGATGAACTGTTTTCCGAAATCCGAAATAACGGGCTATTGACTTTGCCGATGCCATTTGATTTGGAATATGATATCAATGGAATCACGCGGCGGGACATGCGGCAGATTTACGCGGAATTGGACGGACGCGACCCGGGTTTTGACCCAATTTATTACGGCGGCGAGTTTTTTGCATCGAATTTGGACAACGTGAAAAATATAAATCGGATGATGCCGACGGTTTGGGAAGCTTTGATGCAGCGGTTTCGGGAAGGGAAAAAGAAGTTTCATTACGAAGGGCCGACGTTGAGTTATATGTATTTCAAAATCAGGAAATTTGCAACGGCAGAGCGTTTTATCAAAAGGATTTGGACATCGCACAAGTTTTCAAATGTCCAATCGGAAGATGCACGACTTTCGATTTTGCATCTCCCTGCTGAAAAAACTGGCGGAATTGCACTACTTTTTAATCTTTTGAAAAAAGGGGAATTACCGGGGAGCGAGGAGTTGGGCGGGTATTTGGGAGTGCCGAAACGGAAGCGTTTTTTGGATTTTAAGCATTTTTTGAAATATAGTTGGGTGTATCGGTGGTGGTTGGGTTTGAACAAAAAAACATAAACTCAAATTTTTTTTAGAAAATATGCTGACTTTAATGCTTGACATACCGCAAACTACCGCACTGGATGAAAGCGAACTCCGAATATCGTTGGCCTCCAAATTGTACGAACGTGGTAAGTTGACGCTCGGCCAAGCGGCCAAAGTGGCAGGGTTGTCGAAACGGGCATTTATTGAAATATTGGGCATTTATGGTGTTTCGCTTTTCAGCAATTCGGTTGACGACCTATTAAGCGATATAAAAAATGCGTGAAACGGTCATCGCCGATGCTAGTTGTCTGATTGCTTTGGACAATATTGGAGAATTGGAAGTGCTTCAAAAAGTTTACGGCCAAATCACCACGACACAAACAGTGGCCAATGAATATGAAAACCCGCTTCCAATTTGGGCGAAAATCCAAAACCCAAAAGACCAAGTTTTGGTCAATGTTTTGGAAGCATCGCTCGATGAAGGAGAAGCCAGTGCAATTGCTTTGGCAATCGAGATACGAAATTGCACCCTGATTTTGGACGATTTTGCTGCTCGAAACTTTGCCAAACAAATGAATTTGAAACTGACGGGAACATTGGGCATTTTGATAAAGGCGAAAAATATGGGCGTTTTGCCAGCGATTCGGCCTGTTATTTTCAAATTGAAAGCAGTCAATTTTAGGATTTCAGAGAAAATTGAAAAAGAAATTTATGCCCAATCGGGCGAGTAAAATTTTACTAACTCACAGATAATTAGCAAATTCAGATAAATCATGCCTTTTAAAAAGAAAAGCAACAAGACGGATCAAAATTTTGAGTCAATCACCATTTGCCTCGCTTCCCCGGACGAAATTCTGGAAAGGAGCTACGGCGAAGTGCTCAAACCCGAAACAATCAATTACCGCTCGTACAAACCCGAGCGCGATGGTTTGTTTTGTGAGCGCATTTTCGGGCCGGTGAAAGATTACGAATGTTACTGCGGCAAGTACAAACGGATTCGCTACAAAGGCATCGTTTGCGACCGCTGCGGTGTGGAAGTTACCGAAAAAAAGGTGCGCCGCGAACGGATGGGGCATATCCGCCTCGTCGTGCCGGTGGTTCACATCTGGTTTTTCAAATCGCTGCCGAACAAAATCGCCTATCTTTTGGGCATTCCGTCCAAGAAATTGGAGACCATTATTTATTACGAACGGTACGTGGTCATCAATCCGGGCGTGAAATCGGAGGAGGGCATCCAAAAATTGGATATGTTCACCGAGGAAGAATACCTCGAAATCATCGACAACCTGCCAAAGGACAACCAACAACTCGAACACGGCCACCCCGACCGTTTCGAAGCCAAAATGGGCGCGGAGGCTTTGTACGAAATTTTGTCCACTTTGAATTTGGACGACCTTTCGGCCTATCTCCGCAACGAAGCCGCCACCGAATCCAGCCAACAAAAAAAGGCAGATGCTTTGAAACGCTTGCGCGTCGTCGAAGCTTTCCGCGATGGTTTGGAAAATTCGGGGCAGCGTCCGGAATGGACGATTATTCAATATTTGCCGGTCGTGCCGCCAGAATTGCGCCCGCTCGTGCCGTTGGACGGTGGCCGTTTTGCGTCGTCGGATTTGAACGATTTGTACCGCCGGGTGATTATCCGCAACAACCGTTTGAAACGTTTGCTCGAAATCAAAGCACCGGAAGTCATTTTGCGGAACGAAAAACGGATGTTGCAAGAAGCAGTTGACTCGCTTTTCGACAACTCGCGGAAATCGAATGCCGTGAAAGCCGAAGGTGGACGTGCACTGAAATCTTTGTCCGATATTTTGAAAGGCAAACAAGGCCGTTTCCGTCAAAACTTGTTGGGAAAACGGGTAGATTACTCTGGCCGTTCGGTCATCGTGGTGGGCCCGACCCTGAAATTGCACGAATGCGGCCTGCCAAAAGCGATGGCTGCCGAACTTTTCAAACCGTTCATTATCCGCAAATTGATTGAGCGCGGCATCGTGAAAACGGTAAAATCTGCGAAAAAACTTGTTGACCGGAAAGACCAAACCATTTGGGAAATCCTCGAAAATATCCTGCGCGGCCACCCGGTCATGCTCAACCGTGCTCCGACGCTGCACCGTTTGTCAATTCAGGCTTTCCAGCCGCGATTGATCGAGGGCAAGGCAATTCAATTGCACCCGCTCGTTTGCACGGCTTTCAACGCCGACTTTGATGGTGACCAAATGGCCGTTCACGTTCCGCTGAGCCATTCCGCGATTTTGGAAGCGCAGATTTTGATGCTTTCGAGCCACAATATGCTCAATCCGCAGGACGGTTCGCCGATTACCCTGCCGTCGCAGGACATGGTTTTGGGCTTGTATTATTTGACAAAAGAACGCGCCTCGATCCCAGAAAACCCGGTTATTGGCGAAGGCCGTCGTTTTTACGCGCCGGAAGAAGTCATAATTGCATACAATGAAAAACAAATTGACTTGCACGCCGCCATCGAATGCCGTTTGCGGGTCGAGGAAGAGGGAAAATTGGTCATCCGCCGCACCAAAACGACGGTAGGACGGGTACTTTTCAACCAAGCCGTGCCGGAAACCGTGCCTTTTATCAATACTTTGTTGACAAAACGGAACTTGAAAGTCATCATCGGTGAAATTATCAACCGGACGAATTTCAAAACGACCGCCGAATTTTTGGACAACATCAAAGAATTGGGCTTCGGTTGGGCGTTCAAAGCAGGCCTGTCTTTCAACTTGGGCGATTTGATTATACCCGAATTGAAAAAAACGGCTCTCGCCGCCGCGCAACTTGAAGTGGACGAAGTTTGGGACAATTACAACGCGGGTTTGATTACGTTCAACGAACGGTACAATCAAATCATTGATAAATGGACGTTCGCCGACAACCGGATTACCGAGCGTTTGATGCAGGAAATCAGCACGCACAAACAGGGTTTCAACTCCGTTTTCATGATGTTGGACTCCGGCGCGCGTGGTTCGAAACAACAAATCAAACAGTTGTGCGGTCTGCGTGGCTTGATGGCTAAACCTCGGAAATCGGGTGACAGCGGCGGCGCGATCATCGAAAACCCGATCCTTTCCAACTTTTTGGAAGGTCTGTCGGTGCAGGAATATTTCATTTCGACGCACGGTGCGCGGAAAGGTCTTGCTGACACCGCTTTGAAAACGGCGGATGCGGGTTACTTGACCCGTCGTTTGGTGGACGTGGCGCAGGACGTGGTTATCCGCGAGGTAGATTGCGCGACTTTGCGCGGCATCGACGTGGCAATCATCCGCGAGGGTGAAAAAGTCATCACCGCTTTGAAAGACCGGATCAAAGGTCGTTTCAATTTGCACGACGTTTTTCACCCAGAAACTGAGGAATTGTTGGTGCCGTCGGGCGACTACATTTCCGATGAATTGGCCATCAAAGTGGACAACGCAGGTGTGGAAACCGTGACGATTCGTTCGGTTTTGACTTGCGAAAGCCGCCACGGTGTTTGCTCGAAATGTTATGGAAAAAACCTCGCCACTGGTCGGATGGCCGAAATGGGCGACGCGACTGGCATCATCGCCGCGCAATCCATCGGCGAACCGGGCACGCAGTTGACCCTTCGTACTTTCCACACGGGTGGTACGGCGATGGTTGGTCAAACTGAAAATACGATGACCGCATCCTTCGCCGGAAAAGTGGAGTTCGACTCCATCAAAACGGTAGAACGGACGGACGACGCGGGCGTAAAATCTTACGTCGTGACTTCCCGGACGGGCGAGGTGAAGATTTTGGACCCAAAATCCGGCCGTGTTTTGGCGACCAACCACATTCAATACGGTGCCGTTTTGGTTCTGACCGATGGTCAAATGGTCAATCGCGGCGACAAAATTTGTATGTGGGATCCGTTCAACGCTACAATTGTTTCAGAATTTAAAGGAATCGTGCGCTACAACAACCTCGAAGAAGGTGTCAATTTCCGCATCGAACGCGACGACCAAACCGGTTTTGCCGAAAAAATCGTGGTGGAAAGCAAGAGCAAACGCAAACAGCCGACCATCTCCATTTTGGATTCAAAAACGGGCGACGAGTTCAAAAACTACTCGCTTCCGGTCAGTGCATACGTTTCGGTGGAAGATGGCGAAGAAGTTCGCGCCGGTCAACAATTGGTGAAAATCCCTCGTAAAATGGGTAAAATCGCCGACATCACAGGTGGTTTGCCACGGGTAACTGAACTTTTCGAGGCTCGGAACCCGGCCAACCCGGCAGTCGTTGCCGAAATTGACGGCATCGTTTCCTTCGGTGGTTTGAAACGCGGCAACCGCGAAGCACTTATCGAAGCACGCGACGGACAGATTCGTAAATACCTCGTGCCGCTTGCCAAACACGTTTTGGTGCAGGAAGGCGACTACGTTCGCGCCGGGACTCCGTTGACCGACGGGGCGATTGCGGTGAAAGATATTTTGCAAATCAAAGGCCCGTTTGCCGCTTCGGCTTATTTGGTCGAGGGTGTTCAAGAAGTTTACCGTTCGCAGGGCATCACGATCAACGACAAACATTTGGAGGTCATCGTTCGTCAAATGATGCGCCGATTGGAAATCGTTGACCCCGGCGACACCCACTTTTTGGAAGGCGAACCGGTCGAACGCAACGAGTTTGTGGATTACAACGACTGGATTTATGACAAAAAATTCGTGACCGACCCGGGCGAAAGCACCAAACTGAAAGCAGGTGCGCTTGTTCCGCTGCGCGTCGTGCGCGAGGAAAATTCTTACCTCAAACGCAACGACAAAGGCCAGGTGAAATTCCGCGACGCAGTTCCGGCGACCGCTGTTTCGATGTTGTTGGGTATCACGAAAGCATCGCTTGGCACGGAATCTTGGATTTCGGCGGCATCTTTCCAAGAAACCACGAAAGTCCTTTCGCAGGCAGCCATCGCCGCCAAAAAAGACTTTTTGATGGGTTTGAAAGAAAATGTCATCGTGGGCAAGAAGATTCCGGCAGGAACGGGGCTTCGAGTTTACGACCGCATCCAAGTTACTGGCACCGGCCGGCCGTTCCGCGAAGATGTGAAACGGGAGGAAGAGGCTGGGATGCTGGGATAATTAATTTAGAAAGTGTTTTTACAGAAAATAAAAATCGCCTCGTCGGGACTCCGGCGGGGCGATTTTGTTTTTTGTGCAAATCAAAATTGGATTTTTTAAGTAAATTTGCCCAAAATAGAATGTATGTCAGAAGTAATTTTATACCAATCGGTTTTACAAAAACTCGGTCAACTTTCGCCGAAGGAGTTGTTCGTGCTGGATAATTTTTTGTCAAAACTACTGCCTCAATCGGCTGAAAACAGCCAACCAAGGCATGGCAAGCGCAAAAAAAAACCTGTCGCATCGCTTTTCGGGGCATGGGCGGATTGGGATGAAAAAGAATTTCAAGAATTTCTGAACTACAATGCAGCAGTTAGAAATGATATTTTCTCAACCCGCGACCTTCAATTATGAAAGAACCATTGCTGGATTCGGATACGATTTCATATTATTTGAAAGGCATCCCGCAGGTCAAAAGTCATTTTGACTCGACTTTCAACCAATTTGGGTATTTCAATGTAAGCATCATGAGTTACTATGAAATCATGAATGGGTTGCTTTTTAAAGATGCAAAAAAACAATTATTGACTTTCCAACAATTGATGCAATCCTGTCGAGTGCTGCCGCTCAATCTCGAAATTGCCCAACTTGCCGCTGAAATTTTTGCGGATTTGCGTCGAAAAAATCAGATGATTGGACATTCCGATGTCTTGATTGGAGCAACCGCGATTCATCATGATTTCAAAGTAGTGACCAATAATAAAGACCATTTTATTCGTATTCCTAATTTGGAATTGGACAATCAGGTCAAACGCATTAAAATTTCAAAAACCCGTAGGGTTGGCATTTTAGTAGAAAACAAGGTTAATCAAGCAGGGAAATGCCGTAGGCATGGCAT
>JANNMS010000011.1:0-4249 GCA_031398055.1 Saprospirales bacterium
GTCAAGCGATGCCGGCGGAGAGATTGTCGATGCGCAAGGTGCGCGAGGTGCTTCGCCTGAAGCACGTGCTCGGGATGAGCTACCGGAAGATCAGCGAGGCGACCGGCGTCGGCAAAAGGTGCGTAGCACCGAGATATCAACCCAAATATTCCGGTGCTACGCACCTTCGTTGACTGGTTTCTCCTATTTTCTACAAATATTGAGGTGCGCTGCACCTTTTTTAATCAGCAAATTGAAATCTGAATTTTTATAGGAAAGCCCTTTTGAAAAATATCAGTGAATTATGCTCAAATTTGAGCCTACCTGAATTTTTTTTTTAAAATGACCAACGCCGTTCCCAATTTTTTCGACCCCGAAGTCCAGCCGCCCCGTCTTTTCCCGGATTACAAATCAACGGTTTTGCGCGCGCCCACCCAGCCGCTCGTGCTTTTGAAAAAATCGTTGGCCGAGCGCACGTCGCCTGTTTTTGACGGTTTCAATTTTGGCGAACACGACCACGATTTGACCAAAAACGCCCGAAAAAATGGCGAGCCGCTCGGCGAAAGAATTGTCGTCCACGGAAAAGTTACCGACGAATTTGGCCGCCCGCTCAAAAACGCGCTCCTCGAAATTTGGCAGGCCAACGCCGCCGGGCGGTACATCCACAAAGTAGACCAGCACGCCGCGCCGCTCGACCCCAATTTTCTCGGCGCAGGTCGCTGTTTGACCAATTCCGAGGGCAATTATAAATTTTACACCATCAAACCGGGCGCGTATCCCTGGGGAAATCACCCGAACGCATGGCGGCCAAACCACATCCATTTTTCACTTTTTGGGACAAATATTGGCAGTCGGTTGGTGACGCAGATGTACTTTCCGGGCGACCCGTTGTTTCAATTTGACCCGATTTTTTTGGGCGTGCCGCCGCGCGGGCGCCAATTGTTGGTTTCCAAATTTGATTTGAATTTGACCGAGCCGAATTTCGCGCTCGGCTATCGTTTTGACATTGTTTTGCGGGGAACACCTTTTGAATGATGAATTATAAATGATGAATGATGAATTTTTTTGCCCCATCTCATCGTCATCCATCGTTCCAAAATTTATCATTTATCATTTATCATTTATCATTCAAAAAATGCAAACGCCTTCCCAAACTGTCGGCCCTTATTTTGCCTACGGACTCGTGCCGGAGCAATATTTGTATGATTTCAAAAGCATCGTCGGCAACCAAATGGCCGATCCGAACCGCGAAAAAGTCATCAAAATCACCGGAAAAATTTTCGACGGCGAAGGCAAAACCATCCCCGACGCGCTGGTTGAAATCTGGAAAAACGACGGAAAAAAACAAGCCTTCGGACGTTTTGGGACGGGGACGGACACCGAAAACCGTTTCATTTTTCACCTCGAAAAACCGGAGCCGGTCGGCGGACAAGCCCCATTTTTGACCGTCATTTTATTTATGCGCGGGCAGTTAATCCATTCATTTACAAGGATTTACTTTTCAGACGAGGCAGTTTTGAACAAAACGGACGAGGTTTTAAAATCCGTCCCGGCGGCGCGGCGGCACACGTTGATTGCGGAAAAAAATGGCCCGGTTTACGAATTTGATATTTGGATGCAGGGCGAAAACGAGACGGTTTTTTTTGATATTTAAACACATAGTTCACATAGGTTTTTTCACATAGGGCACATAGATTTTAAAATAAAAAAAATCTATGTGTCCTATGTGAAAACGCCTATGTGAACTATGTGTCCAAAAACATGGATTTGTACAGCGAAATATTTCATTCCACCGAAATTGCCAAACAATTTTCCAGTAAAAATGCAATTGGAAAAATGCTTTTGGTCGAGTCGGCACTGGCGAAAGCGCAGGCCGCGAAC
This sequence comes from Saprospirales bacterium, assembly GCA_031398055.1. Classification (GTDB taxonomy): domain Bacteria; phylum Bacteroidota; class Bacteroidia; order Chitinophagales; family Saprospiraceae; genus M3007. The sequence continues at coordinate 1,861 of JANNMS010000011.1, forward strand.
GGAATATTTTCAAAAAAACAGGCCGAAACCATTGCAAAATGCTGCAAAACCGAGTTGATAAATATTGAAAAAATAAAAACGGACATCAAATTGGGCGGCAACGCGGCCATTCCGCTGGTCAAACAATTGACCGAAATCGTCAAAAAACGCGATGCCGAAGCCGCAAAATTTGTCCACCTCGGCGCGACGAGCCAAGACATCGTGGACACGGCGATCGTCCTCCAAATCCAGGAATTCCTCGGCTGGCTCGACTCAAAATTTTCCGTTTTGGAAACGCTGCTTTTTGATTTGACCAAAAAACACCGCAGCACCGTGATGGCTGGCCGAACGCTTTTGCAGCAGGCAAAACCAATCACTTTTGGCCTCAAAACTGCCGGTTGGTTGGAAAGCATAAACCGTTCAAAATCAAGGATTTCGGAGACAAAAAAACGGGTTTTGGTAGTGCAACTTTCTGGCGCGGTCGGCAGCGGAAACGTGAATATTTCAAAAGCAATTCAAAAATCATTTGCCAAAATTTTATCCAAAAACCAATTACCCAATTACCCAATCAACCAATCACCAATCTCTTGGCACGCGCACCGCGATAATTTGGCGGAATTTGCGGCAGCGATTGGCATTTTGACGGGCAGTTTGGGAAAAATCGCCCGCGACGTTTCCATTTTGATGCAGACCGAAATCGGCGAAGTTTTGGAAGGCGCGGCTGCCGGAAAAGGCGTTTCGAGTACGATGCCGCACAAACGAAACCCGGTTTCGTGCGCTGCGATTTTGGCAAATGCGCACCGGATGCCGTTTTTGGTGGCCACGATTTTGGCCGCTATGCCACAGGAAAATGAACGTTCGGCAGGGCTTTGGCATGCCGAATGGCCAGTTTTGGAGGAAATTATGCAACTCGCCGCCGGAACCATCGAACGCGGGATTGAACTGCTGGAAAATCTGGAAATCAACGAAAAACGGATGCTCAAAAACCTCGAACTGACCGACGGTTTGATTTTTGCGGAAAATGTTTCGCTCGCGCTCGCCCTGAAAATCGGCAAGGCCGTTGCGCATGAACTGGTGGAAAAGGCTTGCAAAACGGCGGTTTTGGAGCAAAAACATTTGAAAAACGTTTTGCTGGAAATGAAAATTGATTTGCCCGAAAATGAACTGGCCGAACTTTTCAAACCCGAAAACGCCATCGGTTTGAGCCTCGAAATCGTGGACGACATTTTAAAAAAATATGAAAACCAACTATAAAATCGAAGGCACACCGAACAGCCCGGTGCTGGTTTTTTCCAATTCGCTCGGCGCGGATTTGGGGATGTGGGACGAGGTGGTGCCGCTGCTTTTGCCGTTTTTTCGAGTGCTTCGGTACGACACGCGCGGGCACGGCGGCAGCGTTGAAACAAACGTCGGAAGGGTTTTGAACCCTTCCGACGTTGCCTTGACTATCGCCGACCTCGGCCAAGACGTGATTGACCTTTTGGATTTTTTAAAAATCGAAACCGCCCATTTTTGCGGCCTTTCGATGGGCGGTTTGATTGGCCAATGGCTCGGAATTCATCATCCAAATCGTTTAAAAAAATTGGTCATCGCGAACACCGCCGCGAAAATCGGCAACGACGAACGCTGGAATTCTCGCATCGAAACCATCCAAAAAAACGGCATGGCGGCCATCACCGACGAAACTTTGGAACGCTGGTTTACTGAAAATTTCAGGAAAAACAACCCAAAACGGGTCGCAGAAATGAAATCCATGTTTTTGCGGAGCGACATTTTGGGCTACTCGAATTGCTGCGCGGCGATTCGGGACGCTGATTTTCGGGAAAATCTATCCCAAATTCCAGTCGAAACTTTGGTCATCACCTGCGACGAAGACCCGGTGACGAATGTCGAGCAGGCCGAGTTTTTGGCAAAAAATATCCCCAATTCGAGTTTGAAAATTTTGCCCGCACGGCATTTGTCGGGCACGGAATTGCCCGAAGAATTTGGGGAAACACTGCTCGATTTTTTGGTTGGAAAAACGGTTTTTGAACGTGGGATGCACCTCCGCCGGACGGTTTTGGGCGATGCGCACGTGGACAAATCAAACCAAAATATCAACCCTTTCAATAGTGATTTTCAATCGTTTATCACCAAATATGCCTGGGGCGAAATTTGGTCGCGCCCCGGTCTGGCGAAACGCGAACGCAGTTTGATTACCCTCGCCATGTTGATTGCTTTAAACCGCCCCGCTGAGTTGAAAATGCACCTGCGGGCGGCTTTGAACAACGGCGTTTCGGTGGACGAAATCAAGGAAGTCATTTTGCAATCGGGCATTTATTGTGGTTTGCCAGCGGCAAACGAGGCGTTTCACGCGGCGGCAGAAGTTTTTAAAAACGAGATAGGATTGGAGCGCGGATGACACGGATTA
>JANNMS010000012.1:0-28700 GCA_031398055.1 Saprospirales bacterium
CAAATCCCGAAGGGATTTTATGTTTTCAGGCGCGAGTTTTTACATAAAATCCCTTCGGGATTTCTCGTGCATGTCCATTTCAATTTCTATAAACATAGATTCCCTTCGGGAATGGATTTTAATGCGTTTGACCTGATTTGACAGGCGGGAGTTTGGAATTTGAAAAATACCAACGTCACCTGCGCGTTTTTTCAAAACTCCGTAAATTGCAGTCTCAAACTTTAAAAGAAATTAAATCAATGCCTAGTCAACTTTTTTCAATCGAAGAAGACCTTTTGTTTCAAGAAGGTGAAATTAAAGGCGAAATCAAAGGAAAAATTGAAGGAATGTCCCAAAAGACACTTGAAATTATCATCAATCTGACAACCGGCTCAGACCATGATGATGAATTCATCGCAAGGATGGCCGGGGTCAGGGAAGAAACGGTCACAAAAATTCGGGAGATAATCCTTGAATTTCCAGAAGATTTCCAAGAACGGCTTGAAGCCATGAATTTACAATTGGTTGAAAATTTCCTTCCCAAAAATTGAAAATTTGAAATTGAAATTTCACTTTTTGAAAATACAAAACGCCCGGCAGGTCAACTTGCTGGGCGTTTTTTTTGAATTCAAAAGTTCAAATTTCATCGTTCAAATTTCATAATTTCATCAACCGCAAGCCTTCGCGCTTCGTCAAACCTGCCAAATAATTCCTTTCGATAAAATGGAGTACCAGTTCCGGATCAACTTTTGAATGTTGCCGAAGTGCCCAGCCCGCCGCTTTTTGCAAGAAAAATTCCTTCGACCCAGCCACCCGGCGGATGTATCGAAACATCAAATCGGTATCTGTTTTTTCTTTGTAAAACAATTGAAAAATGATGCAAACGCGCTGCAACCACATATTTTCGGTGTCCATCCAACGCGAAGTCGTGGGCAAAATCAGTGCTGGAAAACGTTGAAAATGGATGCCCACAAGTTTCGCCAGCCAATCCACCGAGTCCCACCACGAATTGGTGGCGATCAGTTCTTCTAAAAATTCGATGAAATCGGCGGGCTGGTTTTTCAACTGTTTTTGCAAAGTTTCGAGGGCAAAATAATGGAGTTCGCGGTGGGCATCAGCGTAGCAAAGCCGTACCAAAGTTTTCAAATCTTCGCCGTCGGGCAAGCCATTTTCGAGGTGCATTTTTTTGGTGAGCGGCATCCAAACTGGCATTTTCAAGCCGAAAAAATCAAATTTGAATTTCATGTACGCCATTTGTTTTGGGGCAATTTCGGGGTCGCCGTGCGCCCGGAAAATGTCGCGGATGGTTTCAAAATATTGGTCGGGGGAAAGAGGAATGGAGTGCATTTTTTTTGAAAAAATCTATTGGTTCATCTTTCGGATGATTTCGTTTGCCCAATTTGAAAACCGAGGGCATTTTTCCAAAATTGTCGAAAAGGAGTTTTCTAAAATGATGTAATTTCCATGCAGTACCTTTTTGTAACTCGGGAAAATCTGTACCAATCGTTTGGAAGGTGCAGTTTTGGGGTTGTTGTTTATCAGTTCCGGATTTGGGTAATCATGTATTATTTTTTGGACTGACGCAATTTGTGCAGGTGAAATATTGGGCAGAAATTTAAAACCCAAAATATTCGCAAATAATAGGGCTTCGAATTCATGGAGTTGGATGTACGGAAGAAACCTTTCCGATGAAATGTCTTGTGCGAGTGCTTGTTCCAAAAATTCGACCTGTTTTTCAACACCATTCAATTTTATGGCTGCATCAAATTGTGGAAATTTTTTCGGCAAACGAAAAAAATCAATCAACGAAGTGACCAAAATATCGTGTTCTTGATTAAGTACGCGTGTTACATCGTTTTTGAATTTTTGGTAGTCTGAACTGCCCCCTTTCTGGCTTTGGCTTGTTCGGATTTTTATTGCTCGAACATCCGGAATGTTATAATTTGCCAACCACGGTCTAAGCGATTCATTGACAAATTGTTCTTCTGCATGCCCTTCGACAATTATTATTACTGCACGGTATTTTTTCATGGCCTACCTCCTATGATGTTTTTGTCCCACAAATCGCTCAAAGAATATTCATTCAACCAATCGGAATATTTCTTTGGGTCGAGACGCTGAAAAATGGATTGCCCGTCTTGTCGGTTAACAACAATCACGTCTTTAGGGCCAAAATGATTTAACAAATTTGCGGATTGCGTAGAAACGATAATCTGTGAACGGATCGACGCACTTTTGAGCATGGCGGCCACTTTTTCAATAGCAAATGGGTGCAAACCCAACTCTGGTTCGTCAATAATGATGGTTTCTGGCGGCATAGGCTGCATCAACAAAGTAGCCAAACAAATCATTCGTAGCGTTCCATCTGACAAATTATGAGCGGTAAACAATTGTTCGGAACCTTTTTCCAACCACCTAAGAAAAATCTGCTGCGGGTTTATTTCGTCTGGCTGCAAATAAAAACGGTCAAAAAATGGAGCTACCGATTGTACGGTACGTTCGATTATTTTGAAATTGGATGGGTGCTTTTCCTGCAAAAGGTATAAAAATGCCGCCAAATTGCCGCCATCTTCCTGAAAATATGCATAATCGGTCGCGTTCGATTGCTGCTTCATTTTGGAATTAAAACCAGTGTCATGGAAATGGAAAATTTTAAACGAGCCAAAATGTTCCCGAAGATGTTTATCCCCAAACCCTTTGCTTTTTTTCAATTCACTTTCAAATGTCCCGGATTCATTGAGCAACCATTTTGAATCTTTGTGATTACTCCATTCTTGTTTAAATATCAAGTTATCATTTTGGTCGGGCACGAGCTCAAATTCGTATTCATTTTTCCATTCATTGTCAAAAGCAATTTTTCCACCCAAAAACTCCGATTTTTTTCTTCCAAAATAAAGAAAATTCTCAGCCCGTCCATTTTGGTTGATATATAGTTGAAGTTGCTGTTCAAACAACTTATTCAAGAATTTAAAAAAACTAATAAAATTGCTTTTTCCAACTCCATTTGCCCCAATCAGAATATTGAGCGCACGGATTTTTATATCCCCAGAATCCCGGATTGATTTAAAATTTTTGATTCGTATGGTACTGATACCCATTTTTTATTTGATGATTTTCTGGGCAAACCTACCCACATTTTTAAATGTATCAGGATTTTTTTGTCAAAAAAGCCGTCAAAATCCCCGTCGCCACCGCCGCGTTCAAAGATTCCGCGCCGCCCGACGGATGCCTCGGAATCGTCAGACGGTGCGTCAACTTTTCAAAAATTTCAGGTGAAATGCCGCGCCCCTCGTTCCCGATCACCAGCAAACCTGACTGCGGCAAATCCTTTTTTTCAAAAATATTTTCCCCGTCCAAAACGGCACCGAGCACGGGCACATCCGGTTTTTTATTTAAAATATCCACCAAATCCATTTCAAAAACCGGCACCCGCAAAAACGCGCCCATCCCAGTTTGGATGACTTTTTGGTTAAATACGTCCACCGTTTCGGGCGAGCAAAAAATTTGGCGAATGCCAAACCAATCGGCCACCCGCAAAATCGCGCCGAGGTTGGACGGGTCTTGCAACCCGTCGAGGAAAAAAGAAATTTCGGTTTCTAATTTTAAAAAATCGGGCTGTTCGTCCAACGAATTGACGACTGCCAGCACCTTGTTTGGCGTGGTCAGGCTGCTGATTTTTTGCAAATCCGAATCGGCCACGGCCGTAAATTTCTCAAAAAATGGTTTTAAAAAAGCCTCATTTTGGGTCGCCCACGATTCCAAACCAAAAATGGAATCGACCTCAAAACGAGTTTGCCGGAGCGTTTCGGCGACCATTTTTTCACCTTCGACCACGAATTGTCGGTATTTTTGCCGATACTTTTTGAGCCGCAGGGCGGTTAAAAACTTGACTTGATTTTTTGACAACATTGATTTTTTATGAAAATATCTTGGGTTTTCTTGCTTCTCTTTCCCTTTTTCGCCTGCAACGTTACCAAACATTTGGATGAAACGCGGGGCGAAAAATTGGTCGTCAAAAATAAAATCAATTTTGTGGACAAGCACAATTTGTCCAATCGCCCGGAATTGCTGTACTCTTTTGGCAGTTTGTACAAACAAGCCGTGAACAAACATCCTTTGGGTTTTCGGAGCAGGGTTTGGGCATATTACAAATACAAGGACAAAAACACTAAATTCGCGCGCTGGGCCATGAAAAAACGGGCTGACCCACCCACCATTTTCAGCGACGAATTGACGCAGCGCACAGCCAAAAATTTTGAAAACTACCTCAAACAGCGTGGCTATTTCAATGCAAAATGCACCTACGAAGTCAAATTTTTGAAGAAAAAAGCCAAAGTAAAATATGACATCGTGGCCGGCGAACGGTACTCAATTGACTCGATCCAATTCATCAGCCGCGACACGGCAATCCTCGAAATTTTGAACGCGACGCGCGAAAATTCTTTGTTGTCCCGTGGTGACGCGCTCGACGGCACGGTGTTCGATGCCGAAAAACAACGCATCACCGGGGAGTTGAAAAACCGTGGGTACGCCTATTTTATCGCCAATTTCATCGAGTTCACGGGCGACAGCAGTGGGCAAAAAGCCAAGGTCACGTTGGAAGTTTTGCCGTTTTCGGACACCAGTTTTCACAAAAAATATCGGATTGGAAAAGTCGCTGTGTTCACGAGCCTCGTGCCCGATTACAATGCGGTGCGGCGCGACACGACGCTCGACGGCATCTATTTTGCGTCGGCAGAGCCGAAATTTTGGGTAGATCCGGTGATTTTGAAAACGGCCATTTTGTTTCGCCCCGGCTATGTTTATCGGCAGAGTGATTTTGACGATTCGTACAAAAAATTGAGCGCGATGGGCGTTTTTCGTTTCGTGACCATCAAACCGACGGCGAACGCGGCAAACCCGCAGGAATTGGACGTGACCGTGACGATGGCACCGCTCAAACGCCTCGGTTTTGGGTGGGACGCCGATTTCAATTATTCGAACAACGAGGCGAGCACCGTGAGCAACAACCTTTTGGGGGCGGCAGCGAATGTCAATTTGCGCAACCGAAATTTGCTTCGCGGCGCGGAAAACCTGCAAACCAGCCTCGGTTACAATATCACATTTGACCCGACGAATTTTGGGCGTTTTTTCAATTCGCAGGAAATCAAATTGCAAAACGAACTGACCATCCCGCGTTTTGCCGATTATTTTGGGCTGTGGCGTGGTTTGAAAAAATTGCCGTTTGGTATTTCGGATGGGTTTTACAATCGATTGAAAAATGATGCGGAAGCACATTTTTCATTGAATTTCAATTACTTAGACCTGATTGATTATTACACTTACAAAATTGCGCACACTTCCTACGGCTACAAAGTGGCTGCCAGCCCGGAGCGATCTTGGACATTTAACCACATTGGAATTGATATTTTGCTGCCCACAACACGGGAAAAATGGCCGGAATTGGCGAAAAACGAGTTCATCCGCCGCAGTTTTGGCAATCAATTGTTCACTGGTTTTTTGATGCGGTCTTTCAATTATAACTATTTTGGGAAAAGCAACCGCTTTGGCGAGCAGTGGAATTTTCGGTTTGGCTCAGAACTTTCGGGCGCGGAGCAATTGTTGGCGCACACCATTTGGTCAAAAATTTCAGGAAAAAACACGCCGTGGCTCGTGGCCAATTTGGAGTTTTCAAAATTTGCAAAATTGGAAATGTCGGGGTCGTACACCCGTGCTTTTCGCCCCGGTTTGTCGGGGGCTTTTCGGTTGGGCGCAGGCGTGGCGACGGCTTTTGGCGACACAAAATCAACGCCGTATGTCAAACAACTTTACATCGGTGGGCCGAACAGTTTGCGGGCGTGGCGGGTGCGGGAGTTGGGGCCAGGCGGCTATTTTGATGAAAAAAATGCGAATGCCAACCCACCATTTTATCAAACCGGCGATTTTTTGTTTGAATTTACCAGTGAAATTCGGTTCGATCTTTTTTGGTGGTTCAAAGGCGCGGTGTTTTTGGACGGCGGCAATATTTGGGTTTTGAAAAAGGAAGATGTTGACACTGGTCGCCCCGGCGCGGAATTGCGGTGGGATTCCTACAAAAATATCGCGCTCGGTTCGGGAGTTGGCCTGCGGGCGGATTTTGGGTATTTTCTGTTTCGCCTCGACCTCGGTCTGAAACTTCGGCGGCCATTCGAAACGGTGGAAAAACCGGGTTTTTGGCTTTGGGGAAAATGGAAAGAATATGGTTACGAAAAATATGATGCCTTCAATTTGAATATCGCGGTGGGTTATCCTTTTTAAGAATTAAGAATTTTAAATTAGGAATTGGGAATTTTAGGCTCCCAATTCCTAATTTTTTATCTCCAAATTTCTAATTCAATAACTGGTTTGAAATTTTACGCAGATTTCTTGTCACCCAAAAACAAGCAAAAAATCAAGCAAAAGGCCGAAAAGCAATAGAAAACGGATTCAAATCCGTGAAATGACAAATGACTTTTGTCAGCATTGAAACAGATAAAAATTATTTTACTCAATCGGCTTCTTTGATATTGTAAACCGCACACTATTTTTACCGCTACTAAAAAACTTCCTGCGGCAATCGCTGCGATTCATTTTCACTGGAAAAATTTTTTCTCCGTCCGCACACCAAAATTTCGAGTGCCCACATCTTACTTTTTAGATGGGTTGGAGAAGGGAAAAGTTGAAGCGGAAAAACGAATCAGTTGGTTTTTGCAGGATGTCAATTTTAAAAACTTAAATTTTATTTTTCACTAAAATCACATCAAGCAGCATGTCAGCAGCAAAAACTAACAGCGCGTCGTCAGGCAGAAGCATGACCGACATTTTTCCGTACATCGCAATTCCATTGTGTTTTGTACTTTCTACTCTTATCTACATGTTCGTTTTCGGCGACCCGAAACACTTTGCGGACAATGACCCGACGAAAGACCCGCTTCCGGGCGATTATTTTGGAACGATTTACAAAGGCGGTTTTATCGTGCCGATTTTGTTGGGTATGTTTTTTATCGTCGTGACTTTTATCCTCGAACGTTTTGTCACGCTGGCAAAAATTGGTGGTTCGGGCGATGTAAACAGTTTCGTTCGTGGCATCAAAGGGATGCTGGATCGGGGCGACATCAATGCCGCGATTGCATCTTGCGACCGGCAAAAAGGCGCGGTGGCCAATGTGGTTCGTTCCGGTTTGACGAAATATGCCGAGATGGAAAAAGTCACGGGCATGGACAGAGACCAAAAAGTTATGGCAATCCAAAAAGAATTGGAAGAAGCCACGACTTTGGAAATGCCGATGATGGAAAAAAACCTCAACATCCTCGCAACTTTGGCTTCGGTGGCTACTTTGATGGGTTTGTTCGGAACGGTTTTGGGGATGATCCGGGCGTTCGCGTCTTTGGCAACTGCAGGTGCTCCTGACTCGACCGCGCTCGCAACTGGTATCTCGGAAGCCTTGATCAATACCGCTTTGGGTATCGGTACTTCGGCTGTGGCTATCATTTTCTACAACTTTTTCACGTCGAAAATTGATGGCATGACTTACAACATTGATGAAGCGGGTTTCAGCCTCACGCAAACTTTCGCAGCGAGAAATCATTAATTTTTAAAAAAGAAAATTATGCCAAAGGCTAAAATTCACAGAAAATCGCCGTCCCTCGACATGACCGCGATGTGCGACGTGGCCTTTTTGCTACTCACTTTTTTCATGCTCACGGCCAAAGCCCGCCCGCAGGAAGCAGTGATAGTGGATACGCCCGGCTCGATTTCGGAAACAAAATTGCCGGATGCTGGCACGCTGACCATTTTGGTCGGCCCAGATGGCAAGGTGTTTTTGGACATGGCTGGTTCGCACACTCGTTATGATTTGATCCAGCGGATGAACGCAGATTTGAAATTGGGGCTTTCCGATGAAGATCAAAAAAGGTTCGCCATCGCCGGTGGTTTTGGTGTTCCGATGGAAAATCTGCGGGGCTGGCTTCGTGCCGACGCAACCGAACGCACAAAAATGGCGATCCCCGGCATTCCCGTGGATTCGACCAACAACCAACTCGGCCAATGGATCCACAATGCCCGGCAGTCGCAAAACGTGATGTTGCAACAAGGCAAAGTGAAAGGTGACTACGTCATCATCGTCAAAGCCGACAAGGAAACACCCTACCCCGCTGTCCAAGATGTCATCAATACTTTGAAAGACATTAAAGTGAACAAGTTCAACTTGATCACGAACATGGAAAGCGATCCGAACAAACCGAAAAAGGCAGGGTAAATTCGGTTAATAGTTAATGGAAAATTGGTTATTGGTTTGCGCCATTTAACCAATAACCAGTAACCAATAACCAATAACCAATAACAACATTTTTCACCTTTAAAAAGTACCAAAAATGGCAGAAGTAGATAGTGGCGGGGGTGGTGGTCATAAGAAAGATGGGAAGGTGAGGTCAAAAAAAATGTCTACCAAAATCGATTTTACGCCGATGGTGGACTTGGGGTTTTTGCTGATCACATTTTTCATGCTGACGACTACGCTCAACAAGCCGAACATCATGTCCGTTGTCATGCCTGACGATAAAGACTTGAAATTAGAGGATCAGGATCCTGTCAAAGAAGGCAGGGTTTTGACCCTCCTGCTCGGCGGCAAAGACAAAGTGTATTATTACAATGGTATAACCGACCCGAAATTGGACTCCACTGATTATGCAGCGGAAGGCGTTCGGAAAGTTATTTTGGACAAAATCAAAGAGGTAGACTCCAACCCGGCGTACACCAAAATTAAGTACCAAGCCAAAAACAAGGAAACCGGTCAAATGGAAGATTTGGAAGCGACCGGTACGGTGGTTTTGATAAAACCCACCAAAGATTCGAAGTACAAAAATTTGGTGGACATCCTCGACGAGATGGCAATCACGAAAATCCGTTCTTACGTAATTATGGATATTTCGGAGCCTGAAATGAAATTTCTTGAAAACCCGGCAGCGGGGATGAAAGTCAACGTCACCGAACTTGGAACGAAGTAAACCGCAAACCGTTAAAAAAATTAAAATTTAGCAAAAATGGCAAATGAATCTTCAAAATATCGGGACATGCTCGATATCATTTTCGAAGACAGAAACAAAGCCTACGGTGCTTATGTGCTTCGCCGAGAATATCCGAAGTACCTGACCCGTGCGGTGGTTTACATGCTGATTGGTTTGGGGGTACTTTTTGCTGCACCTTACATTTTGGCCTCCGTGGCCGGTGTTTTTGCAGACCGAGAAAAACCCATTGACGTCATCGCCGAAATGGGGCCTCCACCGGATATCGACCCGAACACGCCTCCTCCACCGCCGCCACCGCCCGTTCCAACGCCACCTCCACCGGTGCGTTCGACGCAAGCATTTGTGCCGCCGGTCGTGAAAAAGGACGAGGAAGTTCCGGAAGAAAAAATCCAAGACGTGGTCGAGATTGAGAAAAAAGACGTGGACATAGCCAAAACTACGGTTGAAGGCGATGACAACGCCGAAATCAAAGATCCAGAACCGACCGAATTGGTAAAAGTCGAGGAGAAAAAACCCGAACCCGTTGACGATACCGTCCACGATTATGTTGAAAAACCACCGTCATTTCCCGGCGGCGAGGCCGAATTGTTGAAATATTTGAACCAAAACATCAAATACCCGCCGTTGGCCAAAGAATCCAACATTCAGGGTCGTGCGATTTTGTCGTTCGTCGTCAGCAAAACGGGCAAAATCGAAGAGGTAAAAGTCATCAAAGATCCCGGCGGCGGCTGTGGAAAAGAAGCCATTCGTGTGGTTCAATCCATGCCCAATTGGAATCCGGGCGAGCAAAATGGTCACGCTGTAAAAGTTCGATACACCCTGCCGGTCTTGTTCCGGTTGGAGTGACAACTCGTTCTTTTTCAACACTTTAAAAGTGCGGTGACCAAAATCACCGCACTTTTTTTTTGCAAAAAGCCATCCACTCCACGTTTACGAAACTTTAAAAGTTTCGTAAACGTAGCCACCAACCCATTTTCTCATTACCAAATTAACTAATTATCTCATTATGAAAATCGAATCTTCAAACTACCGCGACATGCTCGACATCATTTTTGAGCACAAAAACAAAAACTACGGCGCCTACCAAATCCGTCGGGAATACCCCAAAAATCTCATCCGAGCCTCCGCTTATTTTCTCGGCGGGTTGTCCATGTTTTTTGCCGTGCCGTATTTAATGGCCTCATTTTCAGGGAGTTTTATCCCTGAAAAAAATGAAACCAGTGTCGAAATATTTTTGGACAAGAAAATTGAAATTGAAAAAATCAAACCCGTAAAAATCGAAAAAATCATCCCGACCGAACTGCTAAAACGAGCGTCCGTCCTAAAATTCGTCCCACCCGTTTTGGTGGAAAACACTTCCCAAGCCATCGAAAACCCACCGAAAATCAATGAAATTTTGGATTCAAAGTGTTTGGTTGGAAAAATTGATCAGCCTGTCGACCCCAATTTACTGATTGATTTGTACTCCGATTTTGGCAAGGTAAAAGTCGAAGACCATCAATCAAAAATCGAAGAACCCGAAGAAATTTTTACGGTTGTGGACAAAGCCGCCTCATTTCCTGGCGGCTACGCTGAAATGCTAAAATATTTGAATGCACACATCAAATATCCGTCGTTGGCCAAAGAATCCAACATTCAAGGCCGGGTGGTTTTGACCTTTTTGGTTGGAAAATCCGGCAAAATAGAGGATGTAAAAATTATAAAAGACCCCGGCGGCGGCTGCGGAAAAGAGGCAGTTCGCGTCGTGCAATCCATGCCAAATTGGAATCCGGGCGAGCAGGGCGGGCATGCCGTGAAGGTGCGGTTTACGCTGCCAGTCATGTTCCATTTAAACTAACTATGAACTATGAACGGTGCACAATTCACCGTTCATAGTTCATAGTTCATAGTTCATAGTTCATAGTTCATAGTTCACTTAACTTCTTCATAATCAATGTATTCCCCATCGTCATCTTTCTTTTTTGAATTCGGTTGGGCTGGCGACTGTTGCTGTGGCGGGGGAAAATTTGGCGGCGGCGGCGAAAAATGCCGAACCAACCACGGACGAATAAACGTGTGATAAATCCACAAAAAAAGCAGCAAATTGAAAAGCCATTTTAAAAGCATCAGCAGATTTACGATTTTAGATTTACGATTTTCGGCATGGACATTTTCAAGGTTTATCGCTCTTTTTCAAAAAATTTTGTCAAAAACGGATGGCTGAGAACGGCCAGCAAAATAATGCCCACGCCGAGGTAAAAATTGAGGCTCAATTCTTTGTGTTCGTGCAAAATCGCGCCGGCCATAAAAATGCCATAAACCGGTTCGAGGTTCAAAGATAAATTGATACTGAATGCCGAAAGGTGTTTCATGGTTTTCAAACTCAAAGAAAATGGCAAAACCGTGCACACCCACGCCAGCAAAATCAGCCATCCCCAATCCCAATTTTGCGGTAAAAAATTTTCTCCCGGCGAAAAAAACAGCAAAAAAGGAAGCAAAATCCCAGTCAAAAACGTCACTCCAAAAAGCTCTACAAAACTCATCAACATCGGTGGTGGGTGATTTTCCATCACTATTTTTTTATTAAAAGTCGCAAAAATGGAACACAAAAACCCGCTCAAAATGCCGACAAAAAAACCCAAATACAAACTAAAATCGAGGCTGCCGCCCACCAAAACCATCCCCGGCAAAACGAGTGCCCCCAGCCCAACTTCGTACCATTTTATCTTTTTTTTGAAAAAAACGGGCTCCACGAAAGCCGCAAAAAAGGAAGTCGTGGACATCGTGGCGAGCGCAACCGAGGCATTTGCCAATTTTATCGAACCGTAAAAACACATCCAGTGCAGCCCAACAAGACAACCGATGCCAAACATTTGCCACAAAACCCGGCGCGGAACTGCGCGAAATTGTTGCCACGAAAACAAAAACAGCAATAGCAAACAGGCCAAAAGCACCCGCCAAAAAACCAGCGGAATGGTATTTAATGAAATTAATTTGCCCAAAATCGCGGTGAAACCCCACAAAAAAACGCAAAAATGGATTTGCAGGTAGGCCATGGATTTTTTGTCTGTCATCTTTTTTCAACCAATTTTTTGCAAATATTCATCATTCAAAACTGGTTTTCACCCATCCAATTTCTGGCCGATTACCTTTGCTGAAAATCAATATTTTCAAAATGACTAAAATTTTAAACATCCTGCCCGCGCTCTTTTTGAGCATTTCCCTTTTTTCACAACCCAAAAGTTTTATCCTAAAATCTTCGTGGGACGACAATTCGCTGCCCATCGCCTCGCCGGGAAATTTGAATTTGCAATACAATTCAGTGTGGGGCATGGCCATCAACGGCCACGAAATTGCGGTTTTGGGCAACGCTGGGTTTGTCCTTTTTTTCGATGTGACCGACCCGACCAACCCGGTTTTGTTGGAAAAATTTGCGGGTGCGAACGTTACGATTTGGCGTGAATTCAAATCCTACAAAAATCGAGTTTATGCCGTTTCGGACGGATCGAGCGAAGGCTTGATGATTTTTGACCTGTCAAATGCTCCGACCACCATCAAACGGACTTATTACAGCAACGAATTTTTTGGTTCTTCGCATTCTATCATGCTCGATACCGTGTCCGGGCATATTTATTTGAATGGAAATAACGTGGCCAATTTATTGGTTTTGGATGTCAGCCAAAATCCTGACCAGCCAAAAATCCACGGAAAGGCTTCATTGCCAGGCGGTTACATCCACGATTCCTACGTTCGCGGGGATACGTTGTATGCCTCCCACGGCTACGGTGGTTATTATATTTATGATTGCAAAACCGACCCGAACGCCCCAAAATTTCTGGCGAGCATGAATACCGGCGGCTACAACCACAATTCTTGGCTGACCACAGACGGGAGATATTCCTATTATTCAGAAGAAATCCCCGCTGGCCGACCGATCCAAATCGTTGATTTACAGAACCTTGCAGATGGAGAAATCACTTCTGCCGGTAGTTTTTTGGATGCCCAACTTGCCGATCCCGCCGGGCCGCTTGCCATCCCGCACAATGTTTACATCCGCGACAGTTTCCTTTTTGTTTCGCAGTACGAAGATGGTTTGTTGGTTTACAACATTTCCGAGCCGACCGACCCGGTTTTGTTAAATGTGTACGACACGCACCCTGAAAACACGAAATACAACGGATATTTTGGATGCTGGGGCAATTATCCCTGGCTGCCGTCGGGCAATATTTTGGCTTCGGACATGCAAAATGGGCTGTTCGTTTTGCAAATGCCGGATGCTTCCATCCCATCTGTTGAGCCGATTGAAAAATCGGAAATTTCACTTTGGCCAAACCCAACTGCTGATTTTTTGACCGTAAAATTTCAGGGTGAAAACTGGAAATACCAAGTTTCGACCGCCGCCGGGCAAATTGTTTTTGCTGGAAAAAACGCCAGCCGTTCGGTTGAAAAATTGGACGTCCGCAACTTGGCTGCGGGGATTTATTTCATTGAAATTCAATCAGTTGCGGGGGAACGGTTGGTTTCTAAATTTGTAAAAAAGTAAATTTTTGGTGGCTTGTTTTTTTATAAAAAAGGTCAGTACGGGTATTTTCCGCGCTGACCTTTTTTTTGTGGCTGGTGAAAAATTTCTAAGTAGTTGAAATAGAGATTGGATTCTAGAGATTAGCGTTTGCCTGCCAAAGCATCCATCCGAAACATGTCCGTGATAATTTGGACGGCTTCGTAAAGTTGAATGTCTTTTTTCTTGTCTTTCAACCAAGCATCATTTCTGGCTGAGCGGGAAGTATCGCTTTGAATTGTCGGCAAATCTTCGGTGAGGTTGGCGAGTTTCAAATTTTCGATGGGCTGGAACATATTTTCAAATTTCTCTGCCTCCTCGTCGAGTTGGTGATTCCAAGTCGTGTATTTCTCGCGTTGCAACGGATATTCCGTTTCGTCTTTTTGCTTTTTAAAACGCAGGGCATTTTCATTGATTTTTTGAAAAATCGGGTCAACCTCAACGCGAGCGGCACTCGCCGAGCGGAGTTCCGTCATTTTTGGAAAATGATAGGTACTTTGCTTGAACTCAACCGACTGAATCGTATTTGCCGCGAGCGGAAAATCATTGTCGCGTTCGCCGATTTCAATGTAATTATAAACATCTGGGAGCACGATGTCTGGAACTACACCATTGAATTGGGTGGTTTTTCCGGTAATGCGGTAAAATTTTTGTACCGTCAATTTCATGTTGCCCAGCGGTTTTACGCTATCGTCGTTGACCGAATTGTCGAGGTCAAAAAAGCGTTGCACCGTGCCTTTTCCGTAAGTTGTAGTGGATCCAACAATCACCGCACGGCCATAATCTTGCATCGCTGCGGCCAAGATTTCGGAAGCACTCGCGCTGTAACCATTCACCATGACGACGAGCGGCCCAGTGTATTGCACCTTCGAATCGCGGTCTTCCAAAATTTCGGGCTGGCGGTTGCGGCTTTTCACCTGCACAATCGGGCCGCTTTCGATAAACAAACCAGACATCTGAACCACGTCGCGGAGCGAGCCGCCGCCGTTGTTCCGAAGGTCGAGAATGATGCCTTTGACGTGTTCGCGTTTCAATTTCTCCACCTCTTTTGCCACGTCGGTTGCGCAAGAAGTTGTGCCTTGCGGCGTGAAATCGGCGTAAAATTTCGGGAGAAAAATGAAGCCGATTTTGTCCTCGGACGTGCCATTTTGGAGAATCAAGGACTTTGCAAACCCTTCTTCCATGATGACCACGTCGCGGATCAGGGTTATGATTTTCTCGGAACCATCTGGTTTTTGGACGTACAAAACAACTTTTGTGCCTTTTGGTCCGCGAATTTTCGAAACCACATCATCAATATCCCAACCCATGATGTCCACTGGTTCGTCGTCGCCCTGCCCCACTTTTGAGATGATATCTTTGGCTTGCAACGAGCCTTCTTTCCACGATGGGCTGCCCGCAACGATTTCGGTCACGCTGGTTTTTTCACCGTCGCTGGACAATCGCGCACCGATTCCTTCCAGTTTTCCGGACATTTGAATGTCAAAATTTTCCTTGTCAACCGGCGAAAAATAACCCGTGTGCGGGTCAAAAACATTGGTCACGGCATTCAAATACATCTCGAGGCGTTTCGAACGGTCGAGTTTGTGGAGCCGTTTGTAATACTTTTCGTAAACATCCAAAACTTTGGCGCGCTGCTCTTTTTCCATCGTTTCGAAAGATTTTTTCTCGCCTTTGAAATCCGGCTTTTCCTGCTTGTCCAATTCGTTGGTCGTGCGAGAAATCACTTCGTAGCGCATCCAATTTTCCCAGCGGTCGCGGAGTTCGGCATCGTTTTTTGCCCAATCCAATTTTTCACCGTCGGTTTGGATGGTGTTGTTTTTTGAAAAATCCATCGGTTTGGACAAAATTTCTTTGAACCAGTTTTCAGTTTTTGGCAGCGATGTATTGAGCAACTCCACCGACAAATTGAAAAACTCGAACGTGCCATCGGTTGCCTCGTCATCAAGTTTGGTTTCGAACGGTTTCATTTTTTCAAAGTCTTGTTTTGAAAAAAACCGTTTTGCGCCATCAATATCTTTCAAATAAAGATTGAAGACCTCGCTCGAAAATTTGTCGTCCACTTTTTTGGGTTCGTAATGCATCCGATTTAAACCCTCCAAAACAGAGTGGATGAGCACCGATTCCTTTTCAGGATTTGGTTTGGGGTCGGAAAAAAGTCCGAATTGGTTCACAGCAAACACGATCCCCGCGATGCCGATGAACGAAAAAAGCCAAGTTGCTTTGAGTTTCATGCTCAAGATTTTTTCTATGTCAAGAGAAATTGGTTGGAGATTTGATAATTTCACGTTGCAAAATTGTTTTTAATTGTTGAAAAATGCGTGTCGTGCAGCAAAGTTGCGGGGTAAACGCCAAAAACCACAAAACCGGGATACTGGTTTTTGGAAATTCTACTAAAATTAAAAAATGAACGTCGGATGACTTTGCCGCGAACCGTTGGCGGATTGGATTTTGGAAAAATATTTTCCCCAAAAAGACGCAAAACCTACCGGCTTGCTACTTTTGGCCACGAATTTTGGGGCAAATAATCAATCTTTTTTTGCTCCTGTTCATTTCACGAAAATCAAAACCACCTCGGTTTGAAAAAATATATCGTCGAATTTATTGGCACTTTTTTCCTCGTTTTGACGGTCGTTTTGACCGAAAATAACGGCCTTGGCAATTTTGCGCCGCTGACCATCGGGTCTATTTTTATGGCCATGTTTTATGCCGGAAGCCATATTTCGGGCGGGCATTTCAACCCGGCGGTGTCGCTGGCGGTTTTGATCCGTGGAAAAATTGACCGGACAGATTTTTTATTTTACATCGCTTCCCAAATTGCAGGCGCGGCTTTTTCGGCTTTGATTGCTGTTTTTTTATTGCAATGCAGTGCGAAAACGGAAATCACGCCGCGCAGCAACGAGATAATTTGCGCGCTGGTGGCTGAGTTTTTGGGCACTTTTGCTTTGGTTTGGGTTTTTTTAAACGTGGCCACTGCTCGCTCGACCGCCGGGAATTCGTTTGCTGGGCTCGCGATTGGTTTTACCATTTTGGCTTTGAATTTTGGTTTGAAAAATGTCAGCGGCGGAATTTTCAACCCGGCGGTCGCGGTCGGAAATTTGCTGGCCGGGACGTTTTTTTGGAAAGATTTATGGATTTATTGGTTGGCAAGTTTTTTGGGGGCGGCCGGGGCTGCGACCATTTTTCAGGTAGTTTATGGCATCGAAGACTAATTTTTTTTAACAATGAACTATGAACCTCCAATTGTTCATAGTTCATAGTTCATAGTTCAAAAAATGATGATTGCAAAAACAATGGCCGAAATGGCCGCCGAAGGAAAAACGCCCGAAGTCCTTTTTTGGGTCGGCTGCGCGGGCAGTTACGATTCGCGGGCGCAAAAAGTGACCCGTGCTTTTTGCGAAATTTTGAACCGAGTGGGCATCGAATTTGCCATTCTCGGCAACGAAGAACGCTGCACCGGCGACCCGGCGCGGCGGGCGGGCAACGAGTTTTTGTTCCAAATGACGGCGATGATGAACATCGAAACGCTCAATTTATATGGTGTGAAAAAAATCGTGGCCGCGTGTCCGCACTGTTTCAATATTTTAAAAAATGAATACCCGGAACTCGGCGGCAATTATGAAGTGGTGCACCACACCCAGTTTTTGAACGAACTTTTGGCCTCCGGCAAATTGAAATTGACGGGCGATGGCCATTTTTTGGGCAAAAAAATCACGTACCACGATTCTTGTTATCTCGGTCGGGCGAACGATATTTATGAAGTGCCACGCGATTTGCTTGCCGCGCTCGACGCCGATTTGGTCGAAATGAAACGTTCGAAAAAAAATGGTCTGTGCTGCGGCGCGGGCGGTGGCCAAATGTTCAAAGAAGACGAACCGGGCAACAAACGGGTCAGCACAGAACGCATCGAAGAAGCACTCGCGACGGGCGCGGAAATCGTGGCGGCGAACTGCCCGTTTTGTATCACGATGTTGCAAGACGGCCTGAAAGCGAAGGAAGAAAATGAACGGGTGATGGTTTTTGATTTGTCGGAGATGATTTTGTCGAAGATGGGGTGAGGCTTTTTTCGCTAAATTTGCGACCAAATTAGTTGAACAACTATGACAAAAAAGACATTTCACCAAATAGATGCCTTCGTTGACAGGTCAAACGCATTAAAATCTATTCCCGAAGGGAATTCATGTTTATAGAACGCGGAGGGAATATTTTGGTCAAATCCTGAAGGGATTTTATGTTTACTGGCACAGTTTTTCACATAAAATCCCTTCGGGATTTCCGGTATATTCCTCGTTTTTTTTCTATAAACATGAATTCCCTTCGGGAATGGATTTTAATGCGTTTGACCTGCCTTAGTTGACCAACTTACAAACAGTATCCAAAACATAATTTCTGGGGACAGTTTTGAAACGGAAGTCCTCGAATTGTCAAAATCTGATTTGATAAATTTGACAAAGGCAAACGGCTGGAAATTTGATTGGAGATTTGAATTTCACCAACCCGACCGGAAAACCTACAAATTAACGATTCTGGAAAATCCGAATATCGTACAAGGTTTGGTAAGTATCAGTGATAAAAATGACCATTTTTATCTCCATTTGATAGAGAATGCGCCGTTCAATTTTGGAAAGCAAAAAATTTATGGAGGTGTGCCGGGCAATCTTTTTGCATTTACCTGCAAACTTTCGATGGAAAAAGGATACGAAGGGTTTGTGGCCTTCCATTCCAAAACTAAATTGATTGAGCACTACGAAAATATGCTCGGCGCAATTCATGTGGGAGGTCATAAAATGATACTCTTCCCCGATGCTGCCCAAAAATTGATTCATCAATACTTTAAAAATTAATGAAAATGGGACACATAAAAGAGCCGAAAGGCATTGATTTGGTCGTTCTGCCAGTGATTTACACCGAGCGCGACCGTGAATTTATCAGTTCAATTATTACCAATTTTAAAAAAACTGGTAAAAAACCGCAGTCCGTTCAAGTTGGCAAACCAGTACGAATCAGAAAGAATAATGCAACTTCTGTCCCAAAAACACAGAAAAAACGGGCAGTTAAAATAGATGAAAAAGAAATTGATAGGCAAAAAAGGATGCTCGATTTTGTAGATTTTTTAGAAAATCGAAACAACTTCCCTGTCGTGGATAAAATCATCATACCATCGAGAGAAGAACGCAACGAAAGATAATTCTTGATGACTAAAATCCAACTCTCCAACCTCGCCAAACGCTTCCGCTTCGACTGGGTTTTTCGAAATCTCAACCACACTTTTCGGGCAGGCGAACGCACCGCCATTTTGGGTCCGAACGGCTCCGGCAAATCCACTTTGATGAAAGTTTTGTCCGGCCATTTGACGCCGTCGAAAGGTGCGATTGATTTTTTTTTAAATGAAAAAAAAGTAGCCGACGAAAATGTGTTCCGACAAGTGAGTTACGCAGCGCCGTACATTGATTTGATTGAAGAAATGACGCTCGACGAAGCCGTTCAATTTCACGCCCGACTCAAACCTTTTTTCCCGGAAATCGACCCAAAAAGCTTTCCCACGCTGCTCGAACTTGGCCACGCCCGCCAAAAGCAGATCCGTTTTTTTTCCTCCGGGATGAAACAACGGGTGAAAATCGGCCTCGCCGTTTGTTCAAAAACGCCTGTTTTGCTGCTCGACGAACCGACGACGAACCTCGATTTGGCCGCCGTCGAATGGTACAAAATGATGGTTGAAAAATTTTCCCCGACCGACCGAATCGTGGTCATCGCCTCGAACGACCCGGAAGACGTTGCGTTTTGCCCGCAATTTTTGAATATCATGGATTTCAAAAAGAAATAGCAGGCAACCCGTTTTTCTGATTTTGTACCAAACTCAAACAACTACTTTTGCGGGCTGTTTTCCCCAACGACTGTTCAATTTTAAACAAAAAGGCAGTTTTCAGCCTTCTTCCAACTAACAAATCAACGTTTTTGAATTTTTTATGAAAAACATTTTTGCCTCGCTGACCCTTGTTTTGGCGGCTATTTTTTTCTCGAATACTATTTCGGCACAAACTTTTTGCAAAGACGGTTACACCCCGACCGGTGAAAAATGTGCAAATGCCGTGACGAGTTCCGTTCCTTTTTTGCGGATTGTGCCCGATGCTCGCGGCGGTGCGATGGGCGATGTGGGCATTGCGACCTCCGCCGACCCGAACGGGATGCACTACAACCCCTCGAAATTGGCTTTTGCTGATAAAAATGTAGCGATTTCGGCCACTTACACCCCGTGGATGCGGGCGTTGGGCTTGCAGGATGTTTACCTCGCTTACCTTTCTGGCTATGCGAAAGTGGATAAATTTCAGGCAATCGGCTTCAGTTTGCGCTACTTTTCGCTCGGCGACATTGAATTTACGGACGACAACGGCATGTCGCTGGGACAAGGCCGCCCGAACGAATTTGAAGTTGCGGTGGCATATTCGCGCAAATTGACCGAGAAATTTTCGGCTTCCGTCGGCACCAAATTCATTTATTCCAACCTCGCCAGCGGCCAGCGCGTCGAAGGCACGGAAATCAAAGCAGGCCTCGCCGGAGCGGCGGATTTGTCTTTGACCTACAAAACGCCCATCAATTTTGACAACCGGAAAAGTGATTTGACCGTCGGCATGGCGATTTCGAACATCGGTTCGAAAATCAGTTACACCCGTTCGATCAACAAAGAATTCATCCCCACAAACTTGGGAATCGGCTGGGCTTGGCGTTTCAACCTCGACGAGTACAATACTTTGACGATCACGAACGATTTCAACAAATTGCTCGTGCCGACCCCGTGCCGCGACGAAGCCGCAGTCTGCGACGAAGACGGCGACCAAATCCCAGATTACAAACAACAGTCAGGCGTGCGCGGCATTTTCTCGTCTTTTGGCGATGCGCCGGGCGGTTTCAGTGAAGAATTGAAAGAACTCACTATCGGCACTGGCGTTGAATATTGGTACGATGACCAATTTGCGGTGCGCGCCGGGTACTTTTTTGAGCATTATTCAAAAGGCAACCGGAAATATTTCACGGTCGGTTTGGGTGTGAAATACAACATCTTCGGCCTGAATTTCTCGTACCTCGTGCCGACGACCAACCAACGGAATCCGCTGGACAACACGTTGCGGTTCTCGCTTTTGTTTGATTTTTCGGCTTTCGAGGGAGAAGACGAAGAATAATTTTTTGAACGATGAACTATGAACGATGAACTATGAACGATGAACGATGAACTATAAACTATAAACTATGAACATTTGCGTGGTTTACAGTTCATAGTTCATAGTTCAGAAAAGAGCGGTTGAGAAGGTTTTGCTTTCTCAACCGCTTTTGATTTTTGCTTTTGACACATAGTTCAAATAGGCGTTTTCACATAGAAAACATAGTTTTTCGAAAGTAAACCCCTATGTTTTCTATGTGAAAACGCCTATTTGAACTATGTGTCAAACAAACGACCTTAACTTTTTTTGAAACAAAACAAGCACGAAAAACAGACGTTTTTGCATTCAATTTCCCCAAATTCCAACCAATCATTTTACCACAAAGACACATCAGGAAACATAAGAAGTTCTATAAAAACTGATGTTTTCTGATGTGTCTTTGTGGTAAAAAGATTGTATGGTTAATAGTTATAATCAAAAATCGTAAATCCAATCCTACTTTTGCGGGCTAATTTTCAGGATGATGAAACAAATTCAAGTATTAGTTTTCTTTTCACTTTTTCTTTTTTCCCAAAAATCGGAGGCGCAAATGCGTGGCTGGGAAGTCGGCGGCTGGGTCGGTGGCTCCAATTATTTTGGCGATTTGAACACCGATTGGCGGCTCAATAAAATAGGCATCGCGGCGGGTTTGATCGGCAGGTACAATTTTAATGAACGCCTCGCTTTCAAATTTGGCGCGTCGTACGGAAACATCGCCGGGACGGACGAGGACGCCAGAAATGTGTATCAAAACCGCCGGAATTTGTCTTTTAAAAGCACCATTTTTACCGGTTCGGGCGTGTTTGAGTTCAATTTTTTGCCCTACGAACATGGCCACCGCGAGTTTTATTACACGCCCTACGTTTTTGCCGGGCCTGCTTTTTATCATTTCAATCCGAAAACAAAAATGGATGGAAAATGGTACTCGCTGCCCGAATATGGCACGGAAGGCCAGTTCAAAGGCGAGGAATACAACACCTCGCAGGCCGCACTTTCCTACGGAATTGGGTTTAAAATTGACTTCAATTATCGGTGGAGCGTGGATGTGCATTTGAATAACCACAAACTTTTCACCGATTATTTGGATGATGTCAGCGGTGCCTACCCAGACATGAGCGACCTCGAAGCCCAACGCGGAGACGTGGCCGTTGCACTTTCTGACCGCTCCGGCGACCCAAAAATCGGGCAGCCCGGACGGCAACGTGGCAATGGAAAAAGCAACGATGCTTTTACTTTCATCGGAGTCGGATTGACTTATTATTTTGGGTCGATCCGTTGTCCGCCGATTGGGAATCAGTGATTTTTTAATTTCTAATAATTAAAAAAGGGAGATGTATTCACACATCTCCCTTTTTTTGTCTCGATTTTTTTTGAAAAATCAACGCCAAATCACCTTTTCCGAAACCGCCCCGCGCACCCCAGCAATCTCCGGCATCGCGTGCCAACCGAGATAAAACAGGCCGAGACAACGTTGGCCTTCCGCCAAATTTAGAAATTCATCGGCTTCGAGAGCCGCACGTGGCGTGCTCCAATAACATCCCAAACCAAGTTCTGTGCAGGTCAGCCACATATTTTGCACGGCCATCGAGACGGCTGCGATTTCTTCAAATTCCGGCACCCGGTTTTGCAAATCACGCTGCATAATTATCGCAATCACCGCACCCGAACGCACGGGGCTTTCCCCCGATTTTTGCATTTTTTCGATGGAAAACAATTCTTCTGGCGTGTTTTTTTTGTAAAAATCGGCCATGTAATTTCCCAAATTTCGGCGGCTTTCTTCGCTGTGAAAAACCTGAAAACGCCACGGCTCGGTGCGTCGGTGCGTGGGTGCCCAATTGGCATTTTCCAAAAGTTGTTCGAGGATTTCATGTTCGATTGGGCGGTCGGGCAGGTACGTTTTTGGGTAAATCGCGCGGCGACGATGGATGATTTCTGAGATCATTTTAGCGGCTTTTATTGAATAAAAATTTAGGTCAATTTCCAATTCGTGGCTTTTCTATAAAAATTATGTTTTCAAGTTGCCGTGTTTTTGTCATTCAGGAGGAATCTGTCCAAACCCACGGCAAAACTGGGTTGGGGCGGATTCCTCCTGAATGACAAAAACACGGCAAGCCTGAATCCAATTTCAAAGTTCTCGAATCCAAATATTCCGGTACGAAACCATGTCGCCATGGTCTTGCAATTTGATCGGCGCGCGGCCGTGCGCCACGTTTTTCGGCAGGCCGATGTATTCCGTCGTGCCTTTTATTTCCACATTATTTTCAACCAAAACGCCATTTTGCAAAACGGTAATCCGGCCGGGCGCGACCAAAATTCCGTCGCTGTTAAATTTCGGAGCGGTAAAAATGATGTCGTAACTCTGCCAAACCTGCGGCGGACGGCAAGCATTGACCAACGGAATGGACTGTTTGTAAATCGCCCCGGCCTGCCCGTTCGAGTAAGTTTTCGAAGAATACGAGTCCAAAACCTGCACTTCGTAGCGATTTTGGAGAAAAATACCGGAGTTTCCGCGCTGCTGTCCGGTCAAATTTTCGGAAACGATGGCCGGCGACCGCCATTCGACGTGCAATTGGCAATCGCCAAAACTGCGGCGCGTCATAATTCCACCCGCATCTTTCACGACAGTCATGCTACTGTCCGGGTTGATTTTCCATTTTGCAGCGGTCGAATCTTTTTCGGAAATCCACTCTCCCAAATTTTTTCCATCGAACAAAACAATGGCATCGGACGGTGGCCGCGTGCCTTGCCCCGGCGTGACGATGCGTGGCTCGGGCTGCCAAACTTCGGTAGCTTTCGGGTCGGTGATTTGGGAAAAAAGGTTTTGGGAAATAAAAAAAAGGCAGATGCCAAACGGCAGTCGGCCAGCGATGGGCAGTTTCATAAATTGAAAATTAGACATTTTTAAAAATGGAAAATTGATTGGTTTTTCTAAAATCAGGGCTTGATTTCACCCTTTTTTGAGGATCAAAATTTTTTCGTACGCCTCGTTGATTTGCTGAAATTTTTCTTTCGCGTGCTTCACAACTTCCGGCGAACCACCCGACGCAGTGACCCTATCGGGGTGCCATTTTTTGGCAAGTTCTCGGTACTTCTTTTTTATAATTTCCAGAGAATCAGAGGCTTGCGCGCCCAAAATGGCAAAAAGCGGGTCGCTCGGCTGCCATTTTTCCTCGGCAGGCATTTGGAAAAAGCGGCTTTTTATCCGTTCGAATTGCATCCGTCCGATGTGAAAAATGCCCGCCGCCCGGAGCAACATTTGTTCTTCGCGGGGGTGCAAACCACCGTCGGCGGCGGCAACTTCAAAAAGCAAATGCATCATGTCAAGCACCCGGTTTCGGTCTTGCGAAAATTCGTGAAAAAAGGTGTTCGCCATTTCTTCAAAAGTTTTCGAGGCGTCTTTTGATTTTCGCCAAATGTCAAAAAGTGCTTCGTGTTGTTTTTCCGGGAGTTTGAATTGGTCGCGGAGCAAACGTTTCATCACCTTGATTTCGGCGGCGGAAACGTTGCCGTCGGCTTTTGCGATTTTTGCACAAAGCGCAAAAACATGAAAAACAAACTGCTTTTTTCGGTCGAGGTAGGCTGAATATTCTTTTTCAAAAGTTTTTTCGCGCGGTTTGTCAAAAAGGTAATGCCCCAGCACCAAAGCCAAAAAACCGCAAACCGCAAGCCCGCCAAAACTGGCAAAAATGAAACCGCCGATGGCCGCTCCGAGCATTCCGAAAAGTATTTTTCCTTTGAGTTGCAAGGTCAACATTTGAAAAAAAAGATGGGCAAAGGTTTCTAAAAAAACAGCAAACGACGCAGCAAAAGTATCTTTCCGCCGAAAAATCACTTTCACTCAAATTTTTAAAAACTGCTTCAAAGATGAAAAAAACTTTTCTTTTCTTGATCAATCTGCTTTTTTCGGCGGCTGTTTTTGGCCAATCTGTGCTGCCGCGTTTGTTCTTGGACATTCCACAATTGTCGATCGCCTCCCCCGATGTTGAAAATATTGACCGCCGGGCGGGTGTGGATTTGGGGACTGCCATGAATTTGGGCACACATTGGAGCACGGTTCGGCTCGGTGCAGGTGCGCTTTTTTCGGTGGATGCGAGTTCGACGGACGTCGGCGATTCGTTTTTGACCACGCCGTACGGACTTTTTGAAGTCGGCGTCGGAAAATACAGAACGAACGGCAACCGCTGCGCCCAAACCAAATCGAACGCGTTCACTGCGATGGCAAAAGGTGGCGTGCGCTACAATTTTGACACGCGAAAAACAAAACCGGCGGGCGAAACCGATGGTTATGGCATTGATTACACGGTGGGCGCGGAGTTCGGATATTTTTATATCCGCGATGTTTTCAAAAATTTCGAACTGTTTTTACAAGGAAATTATCACGTCAACGCAAAGGTGATTTCGGCAAATTTTGGGTTCAAAACCTTTTTGAATTTGCGGGCTGACCGCGATTGATTTACAAAACTACCTTTTTTAAAATGAAAATTACGATTCGCCCCGCCACCGAGGCCGATTTGCCAGCAATTCACGGATTGGTTTACGAACTCGCGGAGTTTGAAAAAGAACCAGAAGCCGTCGCCACTTCGCCTGCGGAATATCTCGAAGATTTCAGAAATGGGCTTTTTCAATCGAACGTGGCCGAGTTGGAGGACGGCAAAATCGTCGGCATGACCTTGCATTTTATGATGTACTCGTCGTGGAAAGGCAAGATGTTGTACCTCGACGATTTTGTGGTGAATGAAAATTACCGACAGTTTGGCATCGGGCAGATGTTGTTCGATGCTTTTTTGGAAGATGCGCGGCGGGCGGGTTGTCGTTTGGTGAAATGGCAGGTTTTGGATTGGAACGAGCCTGCGCTGAAATTTTACCGGAAAAATGAAGCCATCATCGAGACGAATTGGTGGAACGGCAAACTGTTTTTGGATTGAGGTTTAGAAATTTTAGGGAGGTTTAAAAGGTTTTAACCTCCCTAAAATTTCTAAACCTCTCTAAACCTTCCAAAAAAAAACCGCTTTGGGAAGATTCCCAAAACGGCAAAAAAAAAACGAGTGCGGGAGGCGGGACTCGAACCCGCACAATTTGTGGTTACTGGTGTTTGAGACCAGCGCGTCTACCATTCCGCCACTCCCGCAAAATATCTTCACTGTGAATTCGAGCAAATTTTCAATTTGAAAAACATCAAATTTGCTCAGTCGCTCAAAGCGGGTGCAAACTTAGAAAAGTTTTCTTTGATGCGCAACAAATACTTTTTTTTCAGAAAAAAATCTTTCACCGCATCCAAATTACCTGCCTCGCCTGTCGCGTCCGACCAGTTTTCAAAAACTGGTCTGACGGATTCAAAGAGTTGATTTTCAATATTTTGCACTTCTTGCAGACTGTTTTTGTACCGGTCAGCATCGAAGTCAAATTCGAGTTCCATCAGGTTTTCGTTGATGTCCATCATTTCCATCAAAAAATCCTGGGGCAGTTTGTTTTGGCCTTCGGCTTCCAATTTTCCTTTCAATTTCAAAATGTACTCCACCCGGCGGTCGAAATCGGAGAGCGTTTTCCATGCCTCGTTGTTCAGGGTTGATTTTTCCAAAACCTCGTTTTGAACCGCGTCATTTTCGAGGGTAAAAAAATCGGGGTGGTACTTTTTTGAGTTCAACAAAAAGGCGCGGCGGAGTGCGGCTTCGTCAATTTTGAATGCGACTGGGAGGTTGAAAAATTGGAAATAATTCATTTGCGTGGGCTGTTTTTACAATTAAACAGCCTCGGCTGAAAATTTTATCCGTGCATAAATTGCTGCAAGCGGAATTTTTACATTGATGGATTTGAAATAGACCTCGTTGTGGATGCCCGAAAATTCCGAAGTATGCCACAAATCTTCTCTTTCCCGATAAAAAACATGGATTTCTGGTCGGTCTTGTCGAATCAAAACATACTCCAAAAGCGAGGGCAAACTTTTGTATTCCGTGAATTTTTGCCCCCGGTCGTAGCCTTCGGTCGACGATGAAAGCACCTCGACAATCAAAATGGGATTGGTGATTGCAGTCGTTTCTTGTTCCGCGATTTCCGGTTCGCCGGTGACACAGAGCGCATCGGCATAATTGTAAAAGCTATATTTTGGCAGATAAATTTTTTGGTCGCAGTTGAAAACCTCAAAATCCGGATTGTCTGCCAATGCTTTGCGTAGTTCGTAAAAAATATTGCCACCAATTCGGGTGTGAGGGATAGTGCCGCCAGCCATTGGGATGATTTTTCCGTTTAAAAAGTAGTGTTTCTGCCCTGTTTTGCGCTCGGTTTCGAGGTATTCTGAAATTGAATACCTTTTGAAATTGGCTGTTGCCTGAAATTTTTTTTCTGCCGGAGCGGTCATTTTCTAAATTTTTTTGACAAAAATAAGGCTTCCAAATGAATAAAAAAGCTGGGCTGGTCAATTTTCAAATGAACAAAATTCACCAGCCCGCCATTTTTTATCGAATAAAATTCCGCCAAATATCCAGTCCAAAGGCAAAAACCATTAAACCGAGCAGCAAAAAGAAGCCGACGGTCACGGCTTTTTCCATAAAACTATCGCTGACCCGTTTTCCGGTGACGACTTCCCAAATCAAAAACACGACGTAGCCGCCATCCAAAGCCGGAATCGGCAAGAGGTTCATGAAAGCCAAAATCAGCGACAGCGAGGCCGTCAAATGCCAAAAACTTTCCCAGTCCCAGGTCGGAGAAAACATCGAACCGATGGAAATCAGGCTGCCGAGATTGTCCTGCACTTTGATTTTTCCTTTGAACATCTGGCCGAACGCCGATAATTGGTCTTTCAAAAAATCAATTGCATCGCGATATCCTTCGGGAACGGCTTGGGCGAGCGAGAAATTTTGGGTCGAAAAAGTGTACGTTTTCAACGGCAAAGCGGTGTAAACCCCAAGTTTTGCATTTTCATCCAATTTGCCTTTCAACGAAATCGTATCGCCGCCGCGAACCACGCCGAGGTCAACTTCTTGGCTTTTGTTTTGATTGGCCTCGTGCTGATATTCTTCGTACCAAACGGTCGGTTTGCCATTTACAGAAATGACGCGGTCGCCTTTTTTTACCAAAATTGCAGGCGGCGGCGGCGTTTCTTTTTTCCCAGAAATCCTTGACCAAAAACTCGGTTTCGGCGGCGGCGGCACGGAATCAATCGTAAAAGTCATGCGCGGAACCATCAATGATTTTTTCCGCATCCCCGTAATTTGTCCTGCAAAATCTGCTGGCAGCGGGAGATTTACCATCTCTCCATTTCTCAAAACGGTGGCCGACGAAGCATTTCTCAAAGCCACTTCTTTTACAAAACCGCCCGGGTCGAGCCGGTCAAAAGTGGCGTCTCCAACTTTCACCACCACGTCGCCGTTCCGAAAACCGTTGCGGATTAGGATGGAATCCACGGCCACGCCATTTTTCAATTCGGTATTTGGCAAATATTCGCGGCCATAATTCCACAAAATCATCCCAAAAAGAAAAATGCCCAAAATGAAATTGACGGTCACCCCGCCGAGCATGATGATCAGGCGTTGCCATGCTTTTTTCGAGCGAAATTCCCAGGGTTGCGGCGGCTGTTTCAGGGCTTCGGTGTCCATGCTTTCGTCCACCATGCCCGCGATTTTGACGTATCCGCCGAGCGGCAGCCAGCCGATTCCGTATTCAGTTTCGCCGATTTGCTTTTTAAAAAGTGAGCCAAACGGTAAAAAATCAAAAAACAAGTAAAATTTCTCGACTTTGGTTTTGAACCATTTTGCCGGCAAAAAATGCCCCATTTCGTGTAAAATCACCAAAATGGAGAGGCTGAGAATGAGTTGTCCTATTTTTATTAAAGATTCCATTAAAATTAGTTACTGGTTGATTTGTGATTGGTTGATTGGTTTTTGCCGTTGTTGGCGTCCTCGCCAACAACTTTTTTGATGATTTTTTTTGAGAAATATGGTTGTTGGCGAGGACGCCAACAACGGCAAA
>JANNMS010000031.1:0-16601 GCA_031398055.1 Saprospirales bacterium
AATGGACATGCACGAGAAATCACGAAGGGATTTTATGTAAAAACTCGCGCCTGAAAACATAAAATCCCTTCGGGATTTGAGGAAAATGCCCTTGCTCTGAGCTATAAACATAGATTCCCTTCGGGAATGGATTTTAATGCGGTTGACCTGGAAATAAAGCAAAACTACCGTTTTTACTAAAACGCCACCCCAAACGTCTGTAAAAAAATGTATCAGAATTGTAAATCTTGTGGTTGGCTGTTTTTGAAAAAAGACTTATCGAAAAACGCGGTGGATTTTTCATTTTTTGTAGTCCTTGTGCCTTTGTTTTTCAAACATCCAATCTCTTTTCAGTGAAAAAATTTCTACCCAACTTATTGATTTTCATCGGCTTAACCGCATTTTTTCAAGCCAATGCCCAAACCATCAACCCTGAATTTTTAAAAAGGATAAAACCGCGTTCCATCGGTCCCGCCGCGATGTCCGGTCGGATAACCGCGATTGCTTGCGACAACAAAAAACCGCGAACGATTTACGCCGGGGCAGCGTCCGGCGGCGTTTGGCAAAGCACGAACGAAGGCATTTCGTGGAAACCCATTTTTGACAAAGCACCCACGCAAAGCATCGGCAGCATCGCCGTGCGGCAGGACAATCCCGATGAAATTTGGGTCGGCACGGGCGAGGGCAATCCTCGAAATTCCCAAAATTTTGGCGTTGGTATTTTCAAAAGTCTCGACGGCGGAAAAAACTGGCTGAAAATGGGTTTGGAAAATACCAAAGCCATCCACCGCATCATTTTACACCGCGACAATCCTGAAATCGCCTGGGCTGCGGCGATGGGTTCGACGAACGGCGCGAACCCCGAACGCGGTGTTTTCAAAACCACCGACGGTGGAAAAACGTGGCGCAAAGTTTTGTTTACCAACGATTTAAGTGGCTGTGCCGACCTCGTCGTTGACCCGCAAAACCCAAATAAATTGATTGCCGCGATGTGGGAATACCGCCGTTGGCCGTGGAAATTCAAGTCCGGCGGCGCGGGCAGCGGCATTTATGTCAGCCACGACGGCGGCGAAAATTGGGAAAAACGGACGGAAAAAGACGGTTTGCCGGAAGGTGAAACCGGGCGCGTCGGCCTAGCAATCGCCACATCGAACCCGCAAACGGTTTACGCACTCGTCGAAGCGAAGGAAAATGCACTTTTCAAAAGCACCGACGGCGGTAAAAATTGGAAAAAAATGGCGACGAAAGGTCAGGGCGACCGGCCATTTTACTACTCAGAAATTTATGTGGATCCGAAGGACGAGAACACGATTTACACCATTTTCACAGTCATCAACCGTTCGATTGACGGCGGAAAATCGTTCGAACAACTCGTCGGCTGGGAAATCCACCTCGACCACCATGCTTTTTGGATTGACCCCGAAAACCCAAAAATGATGATCGACGGCAACGACGGTGGCCTGAACATCACCCGCGACGGCGGCGAAACGTGGCAATTTTTGGAAAATATCCCCGCCGGACAATTTTACCACGTCCGCCTCGACAACGGCACACCCTACAATATTTACGGCGGTTTGCAGGACAACGGGACTTGGGTCGGACCGTCGTCGGTTTGGAAAGCGGGCGGCATCCGCAACCCCGATTGGCAGGAAATTTATTTCGGCGACGGCTTCGACGCATTGCCGTTGGCAGACAACAATCGCTTTATTTATGCGATGTCGCAGGGCGGCGAACTGAGTTTGACCGACCGAAAAACGGGCGACGACCGGTACATCAAACCGATCCATCCGGAGGGTACGAAACTGCGTTTTCATTGGAATTCTGCCCTCGCTGCCGATCCTTTCAATCCAAAAGGCGTGTTTTTGGGCAGTCAATTTGTCCATCAATCCGAAAATTTGGGCACGGGCTGGCAAATTATTTCCCCTGATTTGACCTCGAACGACACCTTGAAAATCAATGAAGGCCAACGTTCCGGCGGTTTGACCCCCGACATCACGAGCGCGGAAAACCATTGCACCATTTTGGCGATTGCCCCAAGTCCGGTTCAAAAAGGCGTGATTTGGGTTGGAACCGACGACGGAAACCTGCAACTCACGACCGACGGCGGCAAAACTTGGGAAAATTTTTCCAAAAAAATAAAGGATTTTCCGGCGAACGGCTGGATTCCACAAATTGAAGTTTCGGAAAAAAACGCGGGCGAGGTGTTTGTCGTCGTCAATAATTACCGGCAAAATGATTGGCAGCCCTACCTTTTTCACACCTCCGATTTTGGAAAAAAATGGCAGCGGCTGGCCGACCCAAAAAATGTCGAAGGTTTTTGTTTGTCGGTTGTCCAAGATGTCGTCGAGCCGAATTTGATTTTTTTGGGCACCGATCAGGGTTTGTATTTTTCAATAGATTATGGAAAATCGTGGACGCACTGGCCGGGCGAGTCGTTCCCAAATTGCCCCGTTCAGGACATGAAAATCCAAACGCGGGAGTCGGATTTGGTCATCGCGACGTTTGGCCGTGCGATTTGGATTTTGGACAATATCAATCCGTTGCGGGAAATGGCAAGGTCAGAGGGAAAAGTTTTTGCGCGCGATTTTGCTGTTTTTGCGCCGCAAAATGCTTATTTGGCGGCTTGGAGAAGTTACGATGGGACGCGATTTGCGGGCGACGCGATTTATTCTGCGGAAAATAAAGGCAGTGGCGCACGGATTCCATTTTGGATAAATCCTGATTTTTTGAGAAAACAAAAAGAGAAAAAGAAGGAAGAAGACAAGAAAGATGAAAAGAAAAAAGGTGAAAAGTTGAAGGAGGGAAAAGATGAAAAGTTGAAAGATGAAAAAGATAAAAAACCTGCGAAAAAACCGGGCGACAAGGCTGCGATGGTTGTTTTGAGCATGTCGGGCGATACTTTGTGGCGGACAAAAGTGGCGGTGGATTCGTGTTTTAACGTGATTGGTTGGGGGCTTTCGACACGCGGCGTTCGGATGCCGGCCAATGAAAAACCGCAAAACGAGGACAGTGACCCGCACGGCGGGCCAAAAGTTTTGCCCGGGCGATACAAAATCAAAGTGAAATATGCCGATTTTGAGGATTCGACGATTTTGAATGTGCTGGCCGACCCGCGTCTCGATCATTCGATGGCCGAAATGCAAGCAAACGCGGATGCTTTGAAAAAATTAAATAAAACCATCGAACGCGCCGCGAAGGCTTACGAAAGATTGAAAGATGCCGAAAAAACAATGAAATTGGTGGACGACCAATTGGCAAACGTGCCCGATTCTCTGAAAAAAGAAGTGGTGGATTTGGGAAAAACTTTGCGCGATTCGATTTCAAATTTGAAGGAAAAATTTTTCCAGCAAAAAGAAACGAAAGGGATCGACCGCGACCGGGAAGGTTTGAATTCGCAGTTTTGGAAAACGCGCGGCTACATCGAAAGCGAGCGCGGCGCACCGGGTGAAAACACGCAAATCACAATTCGTCAGACGGAAAAAATGGCGGACGAAACCATTTCAAAAATCAATCAACTCTTTGATAATCAATGGAAAACGTACCGGGAAAAAGTGGAAGCGGTGAGGTTTTCTTTGTTCAAAGATTTTGAGCGGTTGTGATTTTCAAAAAAAAAATTGAGGCGGTGGGCTGAACTCACCGCCTCAATCAAAAAACCGATCCTGCTTTTTCAACGTAATTTATGAAAAAAATTTTCGATGATAAAGTACCCTGTTTTTATCTTTTTATTGATTTCCACTTGTTGTCCAGCCCAAGTTATTGACAATGTAACGACTGTTAAAAATATGAACAGCGATAAATATTTACGCTTTCATTATGACAATGATTTTTTCACTGCAACTGATAGATATTACACACAGGGAGTTACTTTGGAAACCGTGTTTCCTGCACTCAAATTCAATCCCATCAATAAAATACTGTTGAAACCTAAAAACAATGCACTGAAATACGGCATTCGTTTTGACCAATTTGGCTATACACCAACAAGTATTGGTTCGAGCAACATTCTTTATGGCGATAGACCTTTTTGTGCAAATCTCACTTTTAGCACCTTTATTATTGCAATAGATTCAATAAAAAACATCCGCCTTTCTTCTGCATTTACAATTGGTGTTATCGGTAGCAATGCAGGTGGAAAAGAAATACAAGTAAAAATACATGAATGGCTTAAAAATTTTATCCCACTCGGTTGGGAAAACCAAATTGCCAATGACGTTATTGTGAATTATCAAGTTAATTATGAAAAACAATTGTGGCATTACCGGCAGTTGTTTTTAATCAATTCATCTGCTGAAATAAGGCTTGGAACGCACACTGATAAAGTTAAATCGGGCTTTAATTTCATGTTGGGCCGTTTAAACAATCCTTATCAATCCAATACTGTTAAAAATAAGTTGCGCTATCATTTATTTGGTCAATTGCAAACGGGTTTTACAATTTATGATGCCACTTTGCAAGGCGGTTTATTTAATCACAATAGTCCTTATACTATTGCAACAAAAGATATAACCCGGTTAACATTGCAAGGCGATTTTGGCATTGTGGTTAATTTCAAGAAAGTGTATTTAGAATATTCGCAATCCTTTATTACAAAAGAATTCAAAACAGGCTTGTTTCATCGTTGGGGTGGAATTAGGATTGGGCTTTGTTTTTAAAAAAAATGCCGTTCGCTTATTGTAAAAACACAGCAATTTTCCCGCCCCAAAAATGATTTTTGCCCCAAACTCAATCCATTTTGAATATCATTGGAACGCGGAACAAACGGATTAAACAGACTTTTAGAGAACGATTGCGTAATTTCTGAAAGCCTGTTTAATCCGTTTGTTCCGCGTTCCAATTGTTATCCAGTTTTGCGTAGTTATTTTTTACTCGATACGAAACCTCACCTCAATTTTTACCACCTTTTTCCTTCGATTCCGGAGCCGTCCGCTCGTTCGGTTTTGGATTTTCCGGTCTGTTTTGAGCAGGCGAACCTTTTCCGGTCGGCGGAACCAGACCCGGCGCAGTCGTATCGAAAGCCCCTGATTTTTGTGTGGAATCAACTGGTATCACACCTTTTTGGGACTGATCGGTGATTGGCGCGTGGTTCAAAGCACCCCAAGTATATGGATAAAGTTCGGTGATTTGCTTGCCTTTGATTTCCGGGTTTTCGGTTTTTCCCATTGCAATTTGAATTTGAGCGCGAAAAACGTCACGGAATTTGGGTTTCAAATTTTGCACCGCCGTTGAAAAAACTTGGTCGCCGACCACCGGAATTATTTCGAGGCAAGTCACCGCGTGTTCAATGCGCTGTTTGTCATCCACATAAGTCATGAACTCAAAAAACTCTTGCATCGCAGTTACATTGCCGCGAAGCGATTGGTCAAGTTTGGTTTTGTAGTCAAATTCTGCCCATTTCGCCGTTTTCAAAACGTCTTGCGAAATGAAAACCGACTTGCCACCGGGCGCACTGACTTTGTTGCTTTGGCAACTTGGCGTCAGCGAAATGCTCAAAAACAGTACAAAAAATAAGAAAGACAATGAATTTTTCATCTTAAAAAAAGAATTTGTGGACGATTAATTTTAATTTTTGGGCTGCAAAGGTGCGTTTTTCATTCAAAAAATACGCCCATCCGACCTGCGAAATTTGGAAAGTTTCTCACGGCATTTCTTTTCTTAAAAATGAAAATTCTACTTTTGCGGCCTGTAAAATGGAGCGCGGAATAAATTTCGCGCTCCAAAACTTATCAATCAACTCAAAATTTAAAAAAAATGGGACGCGCGTTTGAATTTAGAAAAGGCAGAAAAATGAAACGTTGGGCGGGCATGGCCAAAACTTTTACCCGAATCGGACGTGAAATTGCAATCGCGGTAAAATCGGGCGGCCCCAGCCCAGATTACAATCCACGACTCCGAGCAGCCATCCAAAATGCAAAATCGGCAAATATGCCCAAGGCCAATGTCGAAAATGCCATCAAAAATGCCTCGCAAAAAGAAGCGGAAAATTACACCGAGGTGCTTTACGAAGGCTACGCGCCGCACGGCATTGCGATTTTGGTGGAAACGGCAACCAACAACCCGATTCGAACAGTGGCAAATGTTCGGATGTATTTTGACCGGACGGGCGGCGCACTCGGCACGCAAGGCAGCGTGAGTTTTTTGTTTGACCGGAAAAGTATCTTCAAAATCAAAGATGCCGGGCAAGATTGGGAGTCGCTCGAACTGGATTTGATTGACGGCGGCCTCGAAGAATTGCGCATCGAAGACGGCGAAAACGAAGGCGAAAAAGAGGTGACTTTGGTGGCCAATTATACCGATTTTGGCACGATGCACGCGGTTTTGGAAAAATTGAAAATCGAACCGGAAAGCAGTGTTTTGGAATGGGTGCCGACGATGACCAAAAAATTGAGCGATGCCGAGGTCGAAGCAGTCATCAAAACCATCGATCGTTTGGAGGACGACGACGACGTTTTAAATATTTTTCACACGATGGATATGAATGATTAGTTGATTGGTTATTGGAGAATTGGTTACTGGGAAATTGGTTACTGGGAAAATTGGGCTGCACAAAATCCAATGACCAATTTCCCAGTAACCAATTTCCCAATAACCAATTACCCAATTTCCCAATAACCAATCAACCAACTTCAATTTGGTTTTTTATCAAATCTTCCATCGTTTCTCGTTTTCGAATCAGGTGCGCTTTTCCATCCAAAATCAACACCTCGGCGGGGCGAAAACGCGAATTGTAATTGCTCGACATCATCCAACCGTATGCTCCCGCGTTGTAAAAACCCAAAACATCGCCTTCCACGACTTCTGAAATGCGCCGGTCAACGCCA
This sequence comes from Saprospirales bacterium, assembly GCA_031398055.1. Taxonomy (GTDB): domain Bacteria; phylum Bacteroidota; class Bacteroidia; order Chitinophagales; family Saprospiraceae; genus M3007. The sequence goes on from JANNMS010000031.1 coordinate 6,798, forward strand.
AAAGTGTCGGTTTCGCAAATATTTCCAACCACATTGTAAATCCGGGGTTTGAACGACGGCTCAGTGACGTTCACGATTTTGTGGTACGAGCCGTACATCATCGGACGAATCAAGTGATTTAAACCGGTGTTCAGCCCTACAAAAGTGGTCGAAGTCGTCTGTTTGACTAGGGTGCAACTGGCAAAAAAGTAGCCCGCCTCAGACACCAAAAATTTCCCCGGTTCAAAAATCAGGTCGAGGTCGCGGCCATATTTTTTGCAAAATTCTGCGAAGCGTTCGCTCAGTTTTTCGCCCAATTCTTCGATGTCCGTTTCGATGTCGTCCGGTTTGTACGGCACTTTGAAACCGCTGCCGAGGTCGATGTATTTGAGGTTCGGAAATTTCTCGGCGGCCTCGAAAATAATCTCTGCGCCGCGCAGGAAAATGTCTACATCCAAAATGTCGGAACCGGTGTGCATGTGCAGCCCTTCGATTTTAAGTCCTTGATTTTCAATGACTCGTATCGCGTGGGGCAGTTGGTGGATTGAAATTCCAAACTTTGAATCAATGTGCCCGACCGAGATTTTTTCGCTGCCGCCGGCCATCAAATGTGGATTTATCCGAATTCCAATCGGCACTTTTGGGTGGTGCAAACCCCAATTTTCGAGCATCGGAATGGCGTCCAAATTGATGCGGACACCCAATTTTTCGGCCTCGCCGATTTCATCAATCGAAGCAAAATTGGGGGTGTACAAAATGTTTTTGGCATCAAAACCTGCCATCAAACCGAGTTGGACTTCTTGAATCGAAACACAATCGAGACCCGCGCCCCATTTTTTCATCAAGCGCAAAACCGCCAAATTTGTTAAGGCTTTGCAGGCAAAATTGAACCGGGTTTTTGGCCACGAAAAAGCGGAAGTCATCCTTTTGAACTGCCGTTCCATGATGGCCGCGTCGTAAATATAAAGTGGTGTGCCGTGTTCTTTGCACAGTTCGAGGGGGTCAATACCGCCCGAAAGCAGGTATTTTCCGTTTTCTAAAATCATTTTAATTGCCGTTAAAAATTTAAGGAAAAAAGTGGAATTTGGATAAATCTGGTGTGGGCAGGAAATTGAAATTAGTTATTTATCCAAAATTATACCTTTACTTTTCAAAAGTTCAGATACCGATAATTCTATACCATTCATCATTTCTACTTTTTTATCCCAAGATGTAAAATACCAATTTTGATTTTTTTCGGCCACAAAAACCGTTTTGCTTTTTGAAAAAATCCACAAAAAACGCTCCACTCCGAAATTCAACAATCTATCAATTTTGGCCATGGCATATTCATCAAATGGGTTCGAGGTTTTGTCCAACATTTCAATGTTGATATCAATTTCGATGACCAAAATGGGCGGAACTTGGGTGTATTTGCCACTGATTTTCGAAGCAAATAATTTTTCATGGTCAAAAACTGCCACATCAAGACCTACATTTTCATATTTGGCAAGGTGCAATCCAATTTCACCCTGGCCAATAAAATACAAGTTTTGATCTAATTTTGATTTTAAAAAATCAGCGATTAACCCTTTTAAAATCCATTGGAGGGAACTGTCTGCCATAGTATCTTCTATTTTTTTAGTTTTGTTCATAATTTCACGAAACCCCGGATAGTAAAATTCCATCCCGGAAAATCTTTCCCGAACTAAATAATCTGGGATTTTTTGCCCGACAGGTTGGGGCAAATCCTCAAAAAATTCAACCGTTGCAGTTGCCATGCTTTTTACTTTTGTGAAAAAAAATCGCTCATTTGAAGTCCAAAGGTAAAATCCTTTTGTTTTTCATTTTAAAATAAAAAAATCAGCCGCGTTCGCATTGCCGTTTGCCGTCAATCGTCCGCAGCCTGCCGTTCAAAAAATGCACAAAATCGAACCATATTTCCGCTGGCGCGAACTTTACATCGCGTCCGAAGATAAAAAGTCGCCGTTTTTTCGGCGGCAATATTCTGAATTTGAATTCACCCATCTTTTGTACAATTTTTACCTGCATCCGCAGTGGGACAGTTTTGGGTCGAGCACTTTGTATTTGAAAGTTTTGTTTGTCGATTACGACGATAATTTTGCTTTGATTGAAATGATCGGCGAGTGGAATGATGTTTTGCACAACGATATTATGTTGTTAAAACGTCGTGTCGTTGAACCGATGATGGACAAAGGCATCACCAAATTTGTCTTTTTTTGTGAAAATGTCCTGAATTTTCATGCCGCTTTGGAAGACGATTATTATTCGGAATGGGCAGAAGAACTCCGTGACGAGGGCGGTTGGGTGGCTATTTTGAACACCCGAAAACACGTCGAGGAAGAATTTGATGATGCGCGGCTGCACCATTATTTGCACGTCGGCGAAAATTTTAATGACCTCAATTGGCAGCCGCACCGCCCGCTCGTTGTTTTTCAAATGGTGGAAGAACGGATGCAACTTTTGCCAAAAAAATTGACCTAAATTTCGACTTCAAATCATCAATCTATAAAAATGAAACTCAAATTTTTACTCGCCATTTTGTTTGGTTGTATTTTCCAAAACCTTGTTTCTGGGCAGTTAAAATTACAAACCGTGAATGGAAAAAGGAAAATAACAATTCCCAGTGGCACAGAAATCTCCATCAAAATGCCGACCGAAACAGCAAAAACGACTTGTGAATGCTTCCAAATGGTGCGGGGAATTCTTAAAAACTATCATTCTGACACCATTTCAATGAAAATTTTAGAGCAGGAACGCCGATATTTTGTGGACACCTCGATTGGAAAAAGTGTGGTTACTCAATTTGGGAAGGAAGGCAATTTGATTGACTCTCCCATTTTTGCCAAAGATGTTTTGTCCATTTCCAAACATTTTAAATCCCGAAAAAATCTGGACAATTTGGGTGGGACGCTGATGATGCTGGCTGGTTTTCAAAGCCTTGTGGTTGGGCCACTTCTTCCCAAAAATTTAAGGAAAGGCAGCGATAAAATTGTTTGGGGCGGGTTCGGGCTGGGGCTTTTTTTGGTGGCTTTGCCCAATAAAAAAACCTATTATTTTCAAAATCAAAAAAAGAAAAACAAGCGATTGTGGCAATTTTCCCAGTAAATTCTGCACCCCAAAATCCTCAACCCAAAAAGTCAGTTTTTAGCCATCAGACAATTTAGCAAATTTTAAATTCGAGAAATGTATTTGGTTTGTCTTTGAATAATTGAAAGCGCAGTCTCCCCGCGCAATTTTTTCACCATACTTTTTTGAAATTTTATGAAAAAAACGGCTTTTTACTTGCTGTTGACTTTTTTGTCGATGTTTTTTTCGGCATTTATTCTAAACTCCCAATCAAATCTAAATCCTGCGGAAAAGATAAAATTCCAAAAAGAAGCAGGCGTGGATTTCGAAGAATTAACCTGCAAACCATTTACCGCGACCTCGGAAGTTTTGGACAAACCGGCGGCGCGATTTGCCAGAAATTCCCAGTTTTTGTTGTTGAATGAAAAAACTTTGGCCGCCGTTATGGCCGAGCGACCGATGAGTTTTTCGGTTTCATTGCCTTTTAATTCGGAAACCATCATCCTCGACCTCGTCGCGGCGGATGTTTTGACCCCCGATTTTAAACTCGAAACCAGCGAAAGCCAAGGCAAACCTGTGGCTTTTAAAGAAGGTTTGCATTATCGCGGTACGATTCGCGGCGACGAAAAATCGTTGGCAGCCATCAGTTTTTTTGATGAAGAAATCATGGGTTTGATCGCCGACCCGCGTCGCGGCGGCAATTTGGTTTTGGGAAAATTGGACATTCCGAACAACCGATCGAAGTACATCTTTTACGATGACAGCCAATTGGCCGAACACGTTCCGTTCAAATGCGGCGTGGACGACAACGAAAAAGCAGAGTTTTTACCCGGAAGTCAAAATGTCCCGGAAGTGAACGGTTGCGTTCGGATATTTTTTGAAACCGATTTTGCCCTTTTCACCAACAAAGGCTCGGTGCAAAATGTCATCAATTACGTGACCGGCGCGTTCAATCAAATGGCGATTTTGTACAACACCGAAACCATCAGCGTACAACTTTCGCAGGTTTTTTGCTGGACAACGCAGGACGCCTACAACACCACGAACAGCGGCACGGCACTGAACCAATTTGTGGCTTTTCGCACAAGTTTCAATGCAGATTTGGCGCATTTGGTGGTCATCGGCGGTGCTTCGACGGGTGGCGTGGCGTATTTGAGCGGAATTTGCACCAGCGGAAGCAAATATGCCTACTCCGATATCAACACTTCTTTTAGCAATGTGCCTACTTATTCGTGGACGGTCATGGTTTTGACCCACGAAACGGGGCATAATATGAGCAGTCGGCACACCCATTGGTGCGGTTGGGCAGGCGGCGCGATTGACAATTGCGCCACGCCGGAAGGCAGTTGCAACCCCGGCCCGGCTCCGGTAAATGGCGGTACGATTATGAGTTATTGCCACCAAACGCCCGGTGGAATCAATTTGGCAAATGGTTTTGGCCCGCTTCCGGGTGCTGCTATCCGCAATTTTGTCTCGACTCGAACTTGTTTGGCAGCAACTTGTACGCCATTTCCGACTTGTGCACCGCCGATTGCCTACACCGTTTCAAATATCACTGGCAGCAGTGCGCAAATTGCTTGGGCATTAATCACCGGTTCGACCTCGTACACTTTGACTTATCGAGCAGTTGGAAATGGGGCTTGGACAACCATCAACAACGCCACCAGCCCAACCACGATTTCCGGTCTGCCCTCGAACGATGAAATCGAAGTGACCGTCCGCTCAAATTGCGGCGCGGCAAATTCCGGTTATCGAAACGGTGTGATTTTCAAAACCGGTGCGGCAAGTTCCTGCGGCACGCCGACCAATTTGACGATGTCCAACATCACATCTTCGGGCGCAACCGCAGCGTGGACAGCCGTGACCGGCGCAACATCTTACGAAATCAGTTGGAAATTGAACTCCGCAACGACTTGGGGCGCAGCAGTCACCGTGACCGCAGCCACCCACAATATCACGGGTTTGGTGGCAAATTCATTATACAATGTGCGCGTCCGGGCAATTTGCGGTGCAAATCAATCGGCCTACTCCACCACGAATTTCACAACTTCCGCTGCTTCCGCGTGCAATGCGCCGAACGGTTTGGCCGCAACAGCAAGCAATTCGACCACCGTCGTCGCAACTTGGAGCGCGGTGACGGGCGCAACGAGTTACCAAATTTCTTGGAAATTGACCTCGTCCACAACTTGGGGCGCGGCTTCCAACATCGCCGGAACCTCATTTACCATCACTGGTTTGACCGCCGCGACAAGTTATGACGTCCGGGTGCGGGCAACTTGCAGCAGCGGAAATTCAGGTTATTCGCAAGTCACGGTCGTCACGCCGAGCAATTGCGGCACACCGACAAATTTGACAGTCGGCTCAATTACGACCACTTCCGCCACCGCAACCTGGTCGGCAGTTTCGGGCGCGTCCAATTATCGGGTTTCGTGGAAATTGGCGTCCGCCTCAACTTGGAGCGCAGAAGTAACCGTCACCACAACTTCGCGCAACATCACAGGTTTGACCGCAGCATCGGCCTACAATATTCGAGTCAGAGCATCTTGCACCAGCGGTTTTTCAAGTTATGCACAAGCAAATTTCACGACGCAAGCCGCCGCGGGCTGCGGAGCGGTGACCAATTTGACAGTGGATGCAATTTCTGCAAACTCAGCAATTGCAACTTGGACGGGCGTTACCGGCGCAACTTTGTACGAAGTTTCGAAAAAATTGAGTTCTGCAACCGTTTGGGGAACACCTGCAAACACGACAGTTACGTCTTTCAATGTTACTGGTTTGTTGGCTGGTTCAATTTATGATGTGCGAGTTCGCGCAAAATGCGGGACAGTTTTTGGAAGTTACGTTTTTGGGCAAGTCGAAACGCCAGCCAATAAACCGGGCAGCGCGACCAACCGGAACGAAGTAAAAACTTTGAATTTGGAAAAATTGATGCTGCTTTCACCAAACCCGGCGAGTTCGTTGACCGTGCTTTCGTTGGATTTGCCGGAAGAAGAATCCGTTGAAATGCAGATGTTTGATTTTTATGGCCGCGAAATTTCCCGACAAGAAGCCACTTTCCAAACCGGTGCTTTCCAAATTGACCTCGAAAATTTGCCGAATGGCTTGTATTTCGTGCGTGTCAACGTCGGTGGGCACAGCCAAACGATGCGCAAATTGGTGGTTGAAAATTAGTTGGAGGTCGAAATTTATTTCGACTAATCTTTCCATAAAACCCTGGTTTTCAGGACTTTGAAAATAATAAGGCGAAATAAATTTCGCCCTCCCAATTTGCGAAGGGGAAGAAAATTGATTGGACAAATCAATTATTCTTCCCCTTTTTTATTTTTTGTCATTCAGAAGGAATCCGTCTCAAACCAGTTTTTATTTCAAAATAAAAACCCCCATTTCATCATCATTATTCCCGACCAAAACCGTCCGTTTCCCATTTTTAAAATGCAAAACCGCCGCCCGGCGCGCCGCTTTTTTTGCCCACAAACCCGACTGCCGCGCCGGAATTTCTTTAAAAATCCCCCCACCTTGCCCCACCAAAAAACACCCGTTCGAGGCATCCTGCCGATAAGTTTCGATGTCCGATTCGTAATCATTTCCCAAAATCAGCAAGTCAATTTTCCCATCGCCCGAAAAATCTTCGGCCAAAATTGCCTGCGCCGGAGCGATTTGCGCGCCCGTCGGCAAATCATGTCGGACAAATTTACCGCCCGTATTTTCAAACCACCCGGTCGCTAAATTTTCCGCTTCCCAAACATTGGCTTTCGCCAATTCATCTTTTGAAAAAATATCTTCGATGCCCAGCGTTGCGTAGTTTTTGTAGCGATGAATCCGTTTTTTAATCAAACTCGGCATCTGCAAAGCAAACTGCGTGCAAGTCGCGGCAGGCCGAAATTTCCCATTTTCAGCCACACAAAGCACCGGGTCAATCGAGCCATTTCCATCAAAATCGGAGGCGAAAATGCGCAGCGGCCAGTTTTTCGATTGGCCGAGGCGATGGTTCAAACCTTCGTTTCCGGCCACAAAATCCAAGTCGCCGTCGCCATCTAAATCTTTGACAGTCAAACAATTCCACCAGCCAGACGAATTTTCGAGGCCAAATTTTTGGGTCGCATCGTCAAAACTTCCATCCGAAAATTTATAAATTTTCAAGTCCATCCAATCTCCGGCGACCAACAATTCTGCTTTTCCATCGCCATCAAAATCGGCAAATTTCAGGTCGGTGACCATTCCCGAAAACTCAAATTTTTGGCAAAATTCGGAGGTGACATTTGAAAACGTTTGCCCATCATTTTCCAAAAAGCAACTCCTGTTTGATTCTGGGAAACGCCCCGGCTCGCCACGGCTGCCCAAAACCAAATCAATTTTTCCATCCCCGGAAAAATCATAAGCAACAGCAGCAGAAAAACAGCCAGAAAAGCCTTCCGAAAAAGCATTAATTTTTTTTGAAAAATGCCCTTTCCCATCGTTCAAATAAAGTCGCGGACGGTAATTTTCATGCCCGGCAGGCCATTCATTTCCGCCGCCGCAAACCAACAAATCGAGGTCGCCATCCTTTTCAAAATCAAAAAAGAGGGCGCAGGCGTCGTCCGCATTTTTGTCTTTTTCAAAATCCGGCTGCGGCAAATTCTGGAAACTTCCATCCGTTTTTTGCAAAAAAACCTGTCCCGCCTGCCCACTCGCCCCGCCCACAAAAACATCTTCCAAACCATCAGAATTGACATCGCCGACAGCCAATGCAGGCCCCGGTTTTGACAAACGGTACGGCAACAAACGCTCCCGGTCAAAATCTTCAAAAGCATTTTCGGTGTGCCGAAAATGCAGGCCAGGAAAAGTTTTTTCCTCAAAAAATTGGTTGGTTTTTGCCACCGGTTTTGGCAAACGTCCGGGGCGTGAATCATTGATTTTCAAGGTGATGCGTTGGTTGGCCGCCACATTTTCCAAAACCTGGGATTGCCCGGTCGGCCATTCGATTTCCACTTTTTCCACCAATTTTTCACTGCCCAAACCCACTTGAAAAATCGGTTCGACCGACGAATAAAAACCGTGAACCGTTGCCATTTCACCAAAAAAAATCGGCACGCCGCCAGCCGTCACCCTGATTTTTGCACCGATTCCGGACAGGTTTTTGGGCTGCCCGGCGAGTTTGATTTGCAAAAAATTGTTGCTGGAAATTTCGTTCGCCTTGTTTTCAAAAATGCTCGGCGGGGCTTCCAAATTGTTGGTCACGAGGTCGAGGTCGCCGTCGTTGTCGAGGTCAGAATAGGCCGCGCCGTTCGACAAACCTGTTTTTGTAAAACCCCAATTTTTGGAAACATCGCGGAGCGGAAACTCTCCCGACCGGTTTTGGTACATATAATTATGCACCGGATGGCTGGGCATCAAACTCGAAAATTCCTCGAAATTTTTGAAACGCCGCTCGTTGATTCCGCCCGTCCGGTTGATGCTGTCAGCCGTAAAAAGCACAAAATCAAGGTCGTTCATATCCCTTTTTATGCCATTTGAAATAAAAAGGTCTTGCCAGCCATCGTTGTCAAAATCGGCGAGCAGCGGCGACCATGACCAATCGGTAGCAAAAACGCCCGCGAGACAGCCGATCTCTGAAAAATCTGGCAGGCCGTCGTGCAGGCCATTGTTGATCTGCAAAACGTTGCGCATCGCCTGCCGACCGTAGCCAAGTTGCTGCATTTTTCGGTCGCGTTCGAGTTGCATCGTGGACATCAATTGTTGGCGACGCTCCCAATTTTCGGCCAGCATATCTAAAACCACCAAATCCGCCAGCCCGTCGCGGTTCAAATCGCCAAAATCCGAACCCATCGAATGGTTGGAAATGTGCCGAAACGACTCCGCCGACCGTTCCGAAAACGTGCCGTTTCGATTGTTCAAATACAAAAAATCAGGCATCACGAAATCATTTCCCACAAAAATGTCCGGCCAGCCATCGTCATTGAAATCTGCCGTGAGACAACTCAAACCGTGCGCCCGGTTTTGGATTCCAGCAATTTTTGAAACATCGGTGAACTTGCCATTTCCCTCGTTTTTGAACAATTTATCACTTTCAAATTCATCGCGCGGCGGCTGCGCCGAGGCAGTTTTTATGTTTTTGGAAGGCGTAAAATCAAGGTTGTTGATGCTTTTAAATTCCGACAAATTGTTCATCAAATAAACGTCGAGGTCGCCGTCGAGGTCGTAATCAAAGAAGTTTGCGTGCTGCGACGCCGACAAATCATCCAAGCCAAAATCCTTCGAGTGTTCAGAAAACGTACCGTTTTTATTGTTGATTAACAGCAAGTTACGTCGTTCTGGCAGCGGTTCGCGCCACGTCCGGCAGATGTACAAATCTTGCCATCCGTCGGAATTTATGTCAACAACGGTCACCCCGGTTTTCAATCCGCCGTGCTGCGAAATTCCTGATTTTTCCGACACATCTTCAAATTTCAAACCGCCCAAATTCCGGTACAACCGGCAGCCCTGCAACCTCGCCGTGAACAGCAAATCTTGCAAACCGTCGTTGTCAAAATCAATGACCGCCACGCCGCCACCGTTGTAAATATTCGGGTCGTGGGAAAAATTGTAGGTATAATTTTCCTCGATTTTTGGGGAAAAAGTCAGGCCTGTTTGCTGCGACGAGAGGAGTTCAAATTTTGTGGAAGAATATTTTTCATCGGTTTTTGATGAAAAATCGGGCGTGCCGGAGTTGTTTTGGCAGGCGGCGAAGCAAAAAATGGAAAGGAAAATTTGCAGTTTCATGCTGCAAAATAAATTGAG
>JANNMS010000042.1:0-34514 GCA_031398055.1 Saprospirales bacterium
CTCAAATCCCGAAGGGATTTTATGTTTTCAGGCGCGAGTTTTTACATAAAATCCCTTCGGGATTTCTCGTGCATGTCCATTTCAATTTCTATAAACATAGATTCCCTTCGGGAATGGATTTTAATGCGTTTGACCTGTTAACTTTGTAAAAAAATTAGTGATGAATACAGATGTTTTAATTCGTCGGGCAGAATTACTGCCACCGCCAATCCAGCAACAATTTGCTGATTATTTAACTTTTTTATTGGAAAAATATGTCGGCCATCCTTTTCCGTTGGAAAACGAGGCAGATGAATCGGAGGATGATTTTGAATTTTCAAAAGGGGAAATTGCAGAGTTTGATAACCGACTTGCAAACGCCGAAGCACATCCAGAAACCACATTAACCTTTGAAGAGTTGGTGGCAAAAACAAGAGAAAAATATGGTTTACAATTATAGATTTGTTGGAGAATCGCTCGATGAGTTTGGCGAAGCCGCTGTTTATTATTTCAATATTTCAGAACTATTGAATGAACGATTTAAACAGGCAATTAAAGACAAATTGGATATAATCACAAAAACTCCAACTGCCAATACTGTTGTTCGTGGCTACCCAAAATATCGAAAAGTAAAATTGAAAAGATTCCCTTTTTACCTTGTTTTTTCAATAAACGAAAGGTCTAAAATGATTTATATCGTTTCAATCTTTCACATCAAAAGAAACCCAGAAGATTTATACAAAAAATTAAAAAAATAACAACCAAAAATATTGTTTTGCTATGTCCATCGCCAAACCATTCCACCTCCAAAAATGGATAGAAAATAACCGCCACTTGCTAAAACCGCCCGTCGGCAACAAACAAATTTATATTGAAAATGATGATTTTATAGTCATGGTTGTCGGTGGCCCGAACGGACGGAAAGACTATCATTGGGAAGAAGGTGAAGAACTTTTTTACCAATTGGAAGGTGATGTTCAAGTGAAAATCATCAACGAAGCGGGCAAACCGGAAACGATTGATATCCGGGAAGGCGAAATGTTTTTGTTGCCGCCCCGCGTTCCGCACTCGCCGCAGCGGCCTGCCGGAACCGTCGGCCTCGTGCTCGAACGCCATCGCCGACCCGGCGAAGTGGACAAATTGCTGTGGTTTTGCGAAAAATGCGATGCCCCACTTTACGAAGCCAGTTTCGAACTCAAAGACATCGGCACTCAAATCCGCGCCGCAATTGAAGAATTTTTTAGCGATGAATCGAAAAGAACTTGCAAAAATTGCGGGACAATCATGGTTAAATAGTTGATTTTCAATTGGTTGACTGGCTTTTGGGGTTGAAAACTTAAACCAGTCGACCAATCAATTTTTCCCCAAAATGGCTTTCGCTTGGTCTTCGTAGAAACCACCATCGGGGGAGTCAAGATATTTTTGAAGCGTCGTTTTTCCATCCTCAATTTTTCCTTTCCCAAATTGCGCCATCGCCAAATGCCAAAGTGCGGGCGATTCATATTTATCTTTTCGGGCAGCGACTTTCGTCAAATTTTCAATCGCATCGTCAAATTGATTTTGTTTGTTGAAACAAACTCCCAGATAAAATTGAACGACAGAAAGGTGTTTTGGCTCGGTCGGTTGCAGTTTTTCCAATTCTGAAATGGCTGCCGGGTAGTTTTTTGCCTCGTATTTTTCGAGCGCGGGACGGATGTTTTGGACAAAAACACTGTCTGCCGGAGAAGTTTTTTCACCTCGTGCATCACCCGAATCTTCGGCACCCCGGAATCCTGCATTTTTCAAAAACAGGTCATTGTTGAGATTTTCCACTTCAAAATTTTTGGCAAAAATGGCCGCGCCATCAGGCTGTTTTGTGGTTTGGAAAAACCAAACCGCCGCCGCCAAGCCCACAAAAATCGCGGCCATTGCCATCAACCGCTGCGGATTTGCCCAACTCACTTTCATCGTTTTTTGAAATCGAGATTCTTCCTCCTGCAAGATATTTTTCATCTTTTTGGCCTCGGCCGATTGGAAGGCTTCGCCAACTTTTTTCCGAAAAAGAAGTTCTTCGGCCAGTTCGGTATCGGTAGTAATTTGGTTGTCGAGCAGTGATTTTTCTTCCTTTCCGATAGAACGGTCGAAAAAACGGTCGAGCAATGTTTCATTATTCTGGTTCATTTCATCAATAAGTTGTTGCAAAAAGCAATTTTTAAAAACATCAGTTTAAAGTTAAATGGAAGGTTAAAGATTGCATTTTTATTTTTTGGCGTTTTTTTCCTTTGAAATTTTGGATTATTTAAAAATTGTACGCAGCCGATCGAGGCACCTTTTTCGTTGGACGCGCACCACTTCTTCCGAAGCGTAGCCCAGCGAATCGGCGATTTCGGCACTTTTTTTATTTTCGTAAAATGTCAATTTCAAAATGTTCTGGCAAGCCTCGGTGAGTTTTGCCAGCGCGTTTTCGAGGCGGCTGGTCTCCTCGTTTTCCATCAACTTTTGTTCGATCCCGGCGTCGAAATCGGGTGGAAAAACCAGATTTTCCTCGCCCGGAAACGTCATCCGTTCGTTCGACCGGAACTTTGATTGGATCAAATTTTTGCCGATGCCGAAAAGATAGGTTCGCACAGAACTGGTCAGTTCGAGGAGTTTCCCTTTTCGAATATTTTGGCAAAAAATGATGACGCATTCCTGAAACAGGTCAGCGAGGTCGTCGTCGCCGAGCCGGGAGCGGTTCCGCGCCCAACTAAAAAACACTTCCCGATTTTCGCGGTAAATGCTGCGCATCGTTTCCTCCGGTTTGAGGAGAAAATCCTGGATGATGTTTTCGTTTTTTGGGTTGATTGATCTGTCGGCCATACCTAAATTTTAAAAAAATAAAACTTGTCAAACTTGGATAAAGAAGGTGGTAATTGGCCGTAAAAGTATGGCTGGATTATGGTTTTGAAATTTGTTGGGGTTTGGAGATTTATGGTTCGCGGAAAAAATATGTGAACAGTTGGTAGTTTTTTTTTGAAAAAATAATTTCCTTTGGTGGCAAGAACAATCCATTTTCAATTCGTTTGAATTTTTCTGGCAATGATTGTTAACGCGAATGGGTTATTCATACATTAAAAAAATAGCGACAGCGGCAAAGCCGCCGTCAAACATTTCAGATTCGAAAATCAATTAAACCAATCAAACTGTTATGACCAATCTTCTTTCCTCCGCGTTCTTTTTTTTCATGCTTTTTGTGGCAAATTTTGGCAATGCCCAAGTGGCTCCACCTCCGCTGGCCATTCCCCAAAAATGCCCTTGCATCCTGCTTGCCACCGAAACGGGCAATTGCCCCGACCCAATCCTGGATAATACTGAAAAAACTTTCGCCTCCCGCAAAATCAAAATGGTATTGACCGATACGCCCAAATCGGTTGGCAGCCATGCACAGGCACAATACAAAGCCTTCTGGAATTGGGGAGATGGCAATTTCACCTACGAACCTTCCAACACGGTCGCAAAAATCAAAGCCTCCAGAACCAAAACGTATACCTACGAAAGACCGGGAACTTACACCGCAAGGGTCGAAGGCACAGAATGGAAAAGCAATACCGAGCCTCCACGAGATGCTACCCGTCAAATAAAAGTAACCGGAGCCACAGGTGGGACGACCACACCATTTACCACCCGCGTGAACAGCACCACTTCGCTCGATATTTTATACAACCACCCCATCCGGCCAAAATACAAAACTGCTTTTGCGGTGTCTTTCCCTTCCAATGACCAATCAATTACTGGGCTTTACTTTTTTTACAATGGCCGGTTTGATAGTACTGCGATGGCATATAAACCAGCGCCAACATTGTTGGCTTTGCGGGATATTGATAAAGGCATCCCCGATTATTTTTTGAATAATGGTGGTTTGCCAACGGACACCGGAGTTGTTTTGAGGCTTAATGATGGTTTTTTGCCCGGTCAGGAACCTTATTACCCTCAGTTTATGGATGTGATAAAATACACCTTTCATAAGTGCATTCGATACAATATTGACCCAAAAGTGCGTGCCGCATTGACTCCCAGGATCACTGAAATGCGCGTTTTTCCCTACTTTTTGACAACTTTCCCTGGCCCTGGGTTAACAAATACGCCTCCATATTTTTTGGCCATTACGGTCGGCAGAGAATCTTTGGTAAAAAACCCGGACAAACCTTACGACGGACTTACGCCTGCGGATTCGATAACCATTGTTTCGGCAAGGGAGTTTTTTCCAGATTTGGGCAGTAATTTAAGGATTGGGGATTCGCTTTTTATCCGGGGCATTTCAAAAACAACGGCGGCTATGGTAGCCAGTCACGATCCGAATATTTTTGAAATCCTGAAAATTTGCCCGACTCAAAACGGCAAATACAAGATAGATTTCCGTTTGGAAGTTTGCAATCAGGGCTATTTGGTAGAAGAAAATGTCCCGGTGAGCATAAAAGACCACAGTGGGTTGGGTCTACTACAAAATTTGACATTTAAATCTGGCAGTCCGATCACTTTGAGCCCGCAATTAGCAAATCAACAAGATTTTATCTGGAACAAAGTCTGGGACGAACTGCCCGACCCAGTTGAAATTGCAAACGGTGCAGTTTATGGGCCGCAATGTCAGGAAGTGTTTTTTTCTATGGAAACGGATTGGGTGGGCATTGAAAAATTGGCTTTGGGCAATCAAATTGAAGTTTGCGTCACGTTCAACAATTCAAACGGCGAACCTGCACTCTGTCATTTCAACGATGCAATTGATTCGACCGAACTAAACCAAAACACTGGTTTTCAATGTGGGAAAAATGTCGATGATCCCGGTTTTTGCTGTGGTTTTTGGTGTATTTTATCCATCCTTCTTGCTTTGCTTTTAGCACTTATCTTCTGGTTCAGAAAAAAGATTTTCAATTAAAAACATATGCGAGAATCGTTAGTTCTCCTTGTTTTCACCCTGATTTTTCATTCCGCCACGGCTCAAAAACAGGATTCTGTTTTTGCTGAAAACCTGGTGGCCGAAGCCACTTCTCTTCGTAAAAACGACAAGCCGGAGGAAGCCTCGGCGCGCCTCCGGCAGGCGAGAGAAATTTTCAAAAAAAACAATTTTTGCTGGCGTGCGCTTTTTGCCGCCTCTCGTTTGGCAATGATTGAGGCCAACGAAAAAAAACAGCCATTTGCTGCATTAGATTCAATGGACAAGGGTGTTTTGGAATTGAATTGCCCGGTACTCGATTCTGCCGCAGCGGATAATTATTGTTTTCATGTTTTGGATGCCGCTTTTATGGCAAAGGAATTTGCCAACGATTTTGTGCGGATGAAAGAATATCTTTTGACTGCCTACCGTGTTTTTCATGAAAAATTGAGCGGAAAACAGGACAGGATCGCCAAATTCCTTTTTTTCCAACTTGGAAATGCCTACGTCCGGCTCAGCGAATATGAAGCCGCAAAACGTATTTTTCAGGAAGGAATTGAATATGCACGACAAAATAATGCCCCGCAAGTTGCCAAATTTAGCGACTTTGGAGACCTGTTTATCACGACTGGCGAGTATTCGAAGGCACTTGAAATTTATCGGGAGGGGCTACTTTTTAAAGGTATTTCGTCCACAGATTCAATCGCCCTGCGCCTCAGTGAGGCCGAATGTTTGGTCAGATTGGAAAAATTTCAGGAAGCAATCGCCGCAAATAAAATTGCTAAAAAACTGATTGCAAAACTGCCGACCGATCACCCCGCACTTGGTTTTTTCCAATCTGGCCTTTTCGGAAATTACGGTTTGGCTTTTTCAGGTTTAAAAAATTTTAAACTCGCCGACAATTGGTTTCAGAAAGCCATCAAAACTGCCCAAAATTATCATGGAAACAAACAACGACGCCGCCAAGCCTTTTTTCAACTCGATTTGGCTGATAATTATTTAAAATGGGGAAAACTCCCAGTGGCATTGCAAACCTTCCAAACTGCCATGAAAACCTTGCAGCCCTCAATTTCCGAAAACTCGTCTGAAAACCCCACCCCCGAAAATCTTTTTGGGGATAAAGTTTTTCTCCAAGCCCTCGAAGGCAAAGCCACCGTCTTCGAAAAAACCAACCAACTCGAAAAAGCCCTCGCCTGTTTCGAACTCATCCCGATCGTCGAGGAAAAATTGCGATTCACCCATTCCTACGAAAGTTCCTCGCTGCTTTCGCTGCGCGAGTCGCGGGGGCGTTTTGAGCGGGCGGTGGATTTGGCGTGGCAACTTTTCGAGCAATCGGGCGGCAATTTGAGTTTTGCAAAACGCGCATTTTACCTCACCGAACAAGCTCGCGGCGCGCTGCTTTTGCAAAGTTTGGCGCGGGCGCGGGCAGATTTGGAAAATACTTTGCCATCCTCCGAACGCCAAAAACTCCGCGAAATCCGTGCAAAATCATCGTGGCTCGAACTCCGCATCGCCGAAGAAAACGAGGCAAATTCCGAACCGAAACTTATCCAAAACCTTGAAAATGAACTTTTTAAACTCAAACAAGACCAGTCTGTTTTTGAAACGCAACTCAAAAAAGACTTCCCCGGCTGGGCAGCATCGCAAAACCGGATTGAATTTGTCGAGGCCGAAAAAGTGAAAAACTTGCTGCGACCCGGCCAAGCCATGTTTTCTTATTTTTTGACCGAAAATTTTGTCCACATTTTTTGCCTTCAAAAAAACGGGCAATTGGATTGGCGCCGCGAAAACCTGCCCGCTGATTTCCGAAACCGCACCCGCGATTTTTGTGAATATTTGACCCGCGCCGATGCCGAAAATGCGGGCATGGAAAATTTTAAAAACACTTCCACCGAACTCGCCCGCTTGCTGCTCGCCCCCGAAATTCAAAAATTGACGGATGAAAAATCATTGGTCATCGTGCCCGACGACGTGCTGGTTTTCCTGCCTTTTGAAGTTTTGATTTTGGAAAACGAACTGCCCGCGAAGCCGCAGTGGCGTGCTTTTAATTATCTAATCAAAAGATTTTCAGTCAATTACGCGTACTCGGCCACTTTGCTGGCAATGCAACAATCCATCACCGCCGAGCGAAAACGGGCGCCAAAATACTTGGCTGGTTTTGCGCCGAAGTACAATTTTCAACAAGACACGGCGGTGAAAAAAGCCCTCGCTTTTCGGGCACGCGGCGGTGAATATGATTTGCTAGGCACGCACATCGAGGTCAAAAAAATCAATGAAATTTTCTCCGCAGCCGACATTTTTGAAAACGCGGATGCCACCGAACTACATTTTAAAAACATCGCCAACCAATATCAAATCCTCCATTTTGCGATGCACGCAGTGGCAAACGAAACCTCGCCCGAATTGTCGCGCCTGCTTTTCGGTGATAAAATAAAAACAGACTCTGCAAACGATAACATCCTCTATGCCAACGAGTTACAAATGATGCGGCTGCAAGCCGGGTTGGCTGTTTTGAGTGCTTGCCACACCGGTTTCGGAAAAATTAATCGCGGCGAGGGCGTTTACAGTTTGGCGCGGGCATTCACCGCGGCGGGCGTTCCGGCGACCGTGATGAGCCTCTGGCGGTTGCCCGACAACACTGCGCCGGTGATTATGGAAAATTTTTACCGCCACCTCGCCGAAGGTTTGCCAAAAGACGAAGCCCTGCGGTTGGCAAAAATCCAATTTTTGGAAACCAAAGAAATGTACCCATTTACCCAACCCTATTTTTGGGCGGGCATCACGGCCAACGGCGATGCTTGTCCGATGCCGCCACCGAGCCGATTTTGGTGGTGGGCGGCTGGCGTTGCGGGGTTGGCGACCCTGCTTTTTTGGTTTTTTCGGAGGTTGAAAAATCGTAAAAAGTAGTTTTCAAAACCGGCAGATTCAAAACAAAAAAAGCGATCTCGTCAATTGACGAGACCGCTTTTTTATTGTCAAGCAAATTTTTTCAAAAAGATTACTGAGTAACGGTTGCTTTGGCCGCCTCGTAATCCGCTTTCAGTCTGTCAACTTCGGCGGAGACGCGGGTCTGGAATTCCGCATCGCATTTTGCACTTTCTTCGGCTTCGATGGTTGCTTTTTGGGCAGTGAAACCTTCTTCAACTTTTGCATTGACTTGCTCTGGTGTGAGCAATTTTTCGCCGCAAGAAGCCATCGAAAGCACTGTGAAAATGCCAAGAATCATTTTTTTCATGCTAAAATATCCAATTTTATTGGTGATTGAAAGAGTGACAAAGGTATGATTTGCCGGGTGTCGTCGTATTTTTTTCAAAATATATTTCTAAAAACGGCGGAAAATGGGTTGTGTTTTGAGCTTTGAAAAATTTTCTGGCCATTTTCAAAATTCAAATTTTTACAAATTGGCGGCTCGCCACTCGATTTTCTGACCGCAACCAAAAGACACGCCCATCGCACGAACGGTTATCTTTTTTCAATCAAAAGGAAACCGACCCGCCGCCCGCCCATTTTTCCAATTTGAAAATTTAAAAATCCCGGTCGTTGGATTTTTTTGACCGTTGATTGAACGGTTTTGCGCACCGCCCGGCGACGCCCGCACATTTGTTTCATCAAATAAAACACGGTGTTTTTCAATCGAAAACTAATTCAAAATCTGCGGATTCACCCGCTACCCGTTTTTCAAATGGCTGAACACGCCGACGCACTACAATTTGCACCACCAAAAATCGGATTCGAATTACAGTTTGTACTTCAATTTTTGGGACAGATTGATGGAAACGAACCATCCAAATTACGACCATTTTTTTGAAGAAATTAAAACCCGGCAGGCGGTTGACGCCGGACGGCAAACGGCAGGTAATTAATTGAAAACCAATCTTTTAAAACTTTTTTGAAAATGAAAAACCAAAATTTCAAACTGCTTTTGGCTTGCCTCGTGGCCTTGTTTTTTTTCCAAAATTTAGAAAAAACACTCGGCCAAACGAGCATCGAATCCATCAAAAACGGACAGTACGGCACACCTGAAACCCGCGCCCGCCAGCAAGACAGTTTAATGAATTTGGGCTTGAAACTCACGCCGGAGCAAATCCCGAAAGTGCAGGAAATCAACCTGCGGTACGCCCAAGAATCGGAGCAAAAAGTGGCGCAGGCCAAAATTTCGGATTGGACAAAATGCCGCCGGATCATGGCCATCCAAAATCGAAAAGACGCTGAACTCAAAGCCGTTTTGTCGCCCGAACAATTCAGAAAGTACAGCCAAAAACGGGACGAACTTTTTTGGCAGGGGGTAAGGAAACATAAGGATTTTGACTTAAAACTTATGTTTCCTTTGTGCCTTTGTGGTAAAATTACTGCACGACAGCACCTTCTTGATTGATGCCGGAAAGAAAAATCGTGCTTTCGATTTTGTGTTTTGAAAATGCTTTTTGCATCGCCTCGCCCGCATTTTCAGCTGCCAAACTGCTCGCGCACAACGCAAAAACCGAGGGCCCGGCTCCCGAAATACTGCATCCCAGCGCACCTTCGGCCAACGCAGATTCTTTCACATCGTAAAATCCAGGGATCAAATGCGCCCGCTGCGGTTCGATGATATCGTCGCGGAGGCTGCGGCGAATCAATTCAATATCTGAATTGAAAAGTCCCACGACAAAACCGGCGAGATTGGCACTTTGCTCGATGTGAGATTTTAATGAAATATTGGGTTTTAATATTTCACGGGCTGCTTTTGTCAAAATTTCAATGTGCGGATAAACCACTGTAACATATAAACCACGTGGCAAATGCAAGCGGTGAATGTCCAAAGTTGCATTGTCGCGCACCAAAACGATGCCCCCCAACAAACTCGGCGCAACATTGTCGGCATGAAAACCGCCCGACGCGACCTGTTCGCCGAGGCAGGCAAAAGGCAAAAGTTCGCGTTTGTTCATGCCCAACCGGAGCAGTTCTGCGACTGCAAAAACACCTCCGACCGCGCTTGCCGCGCTGCTTCCGAGGCCACTTCCGAACGGCATTTTTTTGTGGATTTCCAATTCGATGCCCTCGTCGGGGCGGCCGAGGTGGTCGAGCAATTTTTGTGCGGCCACGCTGGCTGTGTTTTTCAATGGGTCGGTGGGCAGTTTTTTGATTTTGCCACCCAATTTTGCCGCGCCGGACTGCGTGATTTGGGTGATCCGCAGCCCCGGCGTATTGCTTTTTTTCGCAATCACTTCGTCGCCTGGATTTTCCAAACACAAGCCCAAAGTATCAAATCCAACGCCAACATTGCCCATCGACGCAGGCGCGAAAACTTTTATTCCACTCACTTTTTTTGAATTAGGAATTTAAAAAGAGAAATTTTGACCAATTAAAAATGTTTAGATTTCAAACAATCGCAAATAACAATCAATGAATTCATGGCACCTCCACCGAATTCAAAATTTTAGAAATAATATCTTCCTGCGTGATGTTTTCTGCCTCCGCTTCGTATGTCAGGCCGATTCGATGCCGCAAAACGTCGGGGCAAATCGAGCGCACATCTTCCGGAACAATATATCCGCGCCGCCGCAAAAAAGCCATCGCCCGCGCGGCCTGCGCCAAAGCAATGCTCGCCCGGGGCGACGCGCCAAAATTGATGAGTGGTTCGAGGCTTTTCAGCCCAAATTCGGCGGGTTTTCGGGTCGCAAAAACAATGTCGAGGATGTACCGCTCGATTTTTTCATCCATATAAATTTTGTGCAAAACCTTCCGGGCGCGCAGCAAAGTCTCGATCGAAACCACTTTTTTCACATCTGCTGTTTCGCCGGAAAGATTGCGGCGGATGATTTCGCGCTCCTCGTCGTGGGTCGGGTACGAAATTTTTACTTTCAAAAGAAAGCGGTCAATCTGCGCTTCGGGCAACGGATAAGTGCCTTCCTGTTCGATTGGATTTTGCGTTGCGAGCACCAAAAATGGTTCGGTCAACGGAAAAGTCTCGTTGCCGATGGTCACTTGGCGTTCTTGCATGGCTTCGAGCAGGGCACTTTGAACTTTCGCGGGCGCGCGGTTGATTTCGTCGGCGAGAATGAAATTGGCGAAAATCGGCCCTTTTCGGACCGAAAATTCATTTTTCGAAGGGTTGTAAATCATCGTGCCGATGATGTCGGCGGGCAGCAGGTCGGGTGTGAATTGGATGCGCGAAAATTTTGCGTCCAGCGCGTCGGCCAGCGTTTTTATCGCCAGCGTTTTTGCCAGCCCGGGCATGCCTTCCAACAAAATATGGCCTTTTGTCAGCAGCCCGATGAGCAGCCGTTCGAGCATTTGGTTTTGCCCGACGATGACTTTGGAAGTCTCGGTATTGAGGTGTTCGATAAAAGCACTTTCGATAAAAATCTGTTGGTTGAGTGCCTCGATGTCGATGTAATTCATGCTCAGATTTACTTTTTTGTGCGGCAAATGTCCGAAAAAAAAGGTGCGCCATGTTGCATGGCGCACCTTTTTTAGATTTTTGGAAAATGAAAAGTTTGAAAAAACTGGCTTTGTTTCAAAAAAGCGAAAGTTGTAGCGGCTTCCCGCTGAACTTGGCTTCGTGGTTCAAAAGCCATTCTTTTCGCCACAAATCTCCGCCGTATCCTGTCAATTTTCCGTCCGCTCCGATGACTCGGTGGCACGGCACGACAATCGAAATCGGGTTGTTCCCATTGCACATCCCGACGGCTCGTGCTGCTTTTTTATCGCCAATTCGGTCGGCCTGTTCGCCGTAACTAATCGTCGTGCCGAATGGTATTTTTTCCAATTCATACCACACAACCAATTGAAAATCAGTGCCTTCGAGCCGATATGGGAATGTAAAATCTTTTCTTTTTCCCAAAAAATACTCGTCCAACTCGGCCACACATTTTTCAATCACGCCCGGCAATTTTTCCGATTCGGCACGCCCGGCAGCAGGTTTGTGTTTTGCTTTCGCAAATTTTATTTCCAAAACCGCCGCGTCGTCGGCGGCAATTTCCAAAATGCCAAGCGGTGAGTCGTGATAGTGGGTGAACATGGTGGGATTTACGATTTTGAATTGCGATTTACGATTTGGCTCAGCCTCAAAAATCGTAAATCGTAATTCAAAATCGCAAATCCAAATCACATTGCAAAATTCTGAATCCAGCAATTCGGCATCCCGCCGACCTCGCCGATTTTGTAACAAGCCACATATTTCCAGTGCGGGTTGAGCAAAGTTTCACGGTGGCCGCGGTTCGGAATCCCATCGTCGACGACGAGCAAAATCACCGCCCGGCGAACATCCGAAGGGCCGCCGACGAGGTTTTCGTTGCCATCCTGAAAATCCTTGCATTCTTTCAAAATCCTGTCCCAGGGCCACGAGCCGTCCGAGCCTTGGTGGTTGGTTGTGCCGGCGCGGAGTTGGTCTTGGCCATGTTTTTTGGCGGCTTGATAAACACATTCTGCGGGTTGCAAAATGGAAAGCGATGGCGTGCCGCGCAGCACATCTATCAATTCTTGCGCCGTGGCAATCGAACCACCAAACTCGCCTTCCGTCCGCATATATTGAATGTATTCTTCAACATATGGAATGTATCCGACGGGATTTGAGCGCAACAAATTGATTTCGTTGACCATTTGCATTTCCTCGGAAGTCATTCCAGTTGAGCCGCTTGGAACAGCTGCCTGTGGCGTAGGTTGTTGATATGCAGGGGGTTGCGTCGAATTTGAAATTGGGTTTTGATATTCCGTCGGTTTCGGGTCGGAGGTGGCGGGAACGGGAGTTGGCGTTTTCACGGGTGTAGAATTTTGTGAAAACGCAGGCGCATATTCACAATCCGTCGAGCGTAAAACCATGCCCGGGCGCACCCCAACATTTGCCGAGAGGCCATTAAATTCCCGAAAACGCTCGGACGTGTAGCCATAAAGTCGCGCTAAATTTTCCACCGTTTCACCGTACTGAACGATGTGCTGGCCGCCACTTTGTTTGACATAAAATTGGAAAGGCTTGCTCTCGGATTGCGGGTCAGCCGAATGTTCGACAGGTTTTTCGGCAGGCAGCTCAGCCTGTTTTTCAACTTGTTTTTGGACTGGAACGGCAGCCGCCGTTTTGGGTTTTGCGACCCAAAGTTGGGTGCAAGTTTCGAGGACGTCGGTGCTGCGTCGGTTGTTCCAGGCCAATAAATTTTCGACCGAAATTTTGTATTTTCTGGACAGCGACGAAAGCGTTTCGCCGCGCTGCACGACGTGGACATTTTTAGTTGCCGACGGTGGACACTGTGAAAAAAGGGGATTTAAAGCAAGAAAAAAAATGAGAAGAACGATTGATTTTCTCATGGTGAACAAGGTGAGTTTAGTTAAAAAATGTAAGTTTGTTGCCTTTCGGGCATGACAAAAGTAAAAAAGGCAATGAATTATTTTGGAAATTTATTTTCTCAAACATTGAGATTTTAAACGAAGAAAAGGGATTTGCAATCACCACCACAAATGTTTTTTTACCAAAAAGACACATTAGAAAACATAAGTTTAAAACAATTTTTTCTGTTTTCTAATGTGTCTTTGTGGTAAAAAAGCATTTGTTACAACGATTTTACTTCCGCATCGCCTCCACAATCATCTCTTCAAAAAGTTGTCCCGTCGTCCAGCCGTGTGCCCGGGCTTGCTGCGGCAGGAGGCTCGCTTCCGTCAAACCGGGAATTGTGTTGGCTTCCAAAAAGTAAAAAACATCGCCGACGAGGATGTAATCCATGCGGCACGCGCCCCGGCAACCGAGGATTTCGTACAAAAATCGAGTTCGCTCTTGGCATTGTTGGGTGAGTTCCGGGCTGATTTCTGCGGGCGTCACTTCGCGTGATTTGCCTTCATATTTTGCGGCAAAATCAAAAAATTCAGTCTCCGAAATGATTTCGGTGATTGGAAAAACGATGATTTCGCCATTTTTTCGCATTGCGCCGTTCGAAAATTCGCGGCCCGGCATGAAGCCTTCCACCAAAACTTCTTTGTCAAATTTGAATGCATTTTTCACCGCTGGCAAAATTTCTTCGCGGGCTTTGACTTTTGTCACCCCAAAACTTGAGCCCTGTGTGTTTGGTTTTACAAACATCGGCAGACCGAGTTCGAGCAGTTTTTCGACCTTGATCCCGCCCGGATGACCCGGTCGGACGGGTTTTTCCCCTTTTTTTAAATAAATGGATTTCGCCATCGGGATGCCTTGCGGGGCGAGCAGTGTTTTTGTCAGGTGTTTGTTCATCGTCAGACCGGAAACAAAACCATCGCAGCAGGTGTACGGAATGCCCAAAATTTCAAAATAGCCCTGCAATTTTCCATCTTCCAACGGACTGCCGTGCAGCGCGGCGAACGCGCAATCGAACTTGATTTTCCGTCCGTCGAGCGAAAGCGAAAAGTCGTTTTTGTTGATA
Organism: Saprospirales bacterium; assembly: GCA_031398055.1. Taxonomy (GTDB): domain Bacteria; phylum Bacteroidota; class Bacteroidia; order Chitinophagales; family Saprospiraceae; genus M3007. Next base: position 14,230 of record JANNMS010000042.1, read on the forward strand.
TTTTTTCCGGAATCCATGTGCCGCCAGCGTTTGCCTTGGATGTCAATTTTGTAGGTTGCGTATTTTTCGGCGGGCAAAAATTGGCGCACGACCTCGGCACTTTTGTACGAAACTACTTTTTCGGCATCGTTGCCGCCTGTCAAAATGGCGATATTTAACATTTTCTGATTTGCGATTTTTGATTTACAATTTTGGATTTTTTAAAAATATCAATTTGCACCTCATTCCAATCCCATCGTGTCGCCCGGAAAAAGCAACTCGCTACCATCTTGAATTGAATCCATCTGCAAGTCCGAATCAAATTCGACGCGGCAAACTTTCCATTGTCCTTTGATTTTTTTTAAAGCCATTTGCTCCGGTTCGAGTTCGCCGAGTTCGTCTTTGAAATGATAATTGCAGTGTGCGGAGTCACCGATGATCTTGCATTGGAGGTTCAGCATCTCGTTTATTTCCCCAAAATCAGACGTGTCGCTCGTATCGAAACCGGAAAGATAACTCAACGCGCTTTCTGTGCTGAGCTGCCGCGCCAGGTCATATTGGTTTTTATCGATGCATTCCTGCCAAAAAGCAGCCACTGTTTCGGGTGTATTTGGCAGTTTTTGGGTCGGTTTGTCGTTGATGCAAGCCGTGAAATTTATAAAAATTGAAAAAGCGATGGCACCTGCCAACATTTTTTTAGCGGTTGGCATAGTTTGATTTTGACTGTTGATTTTTTTGTCCATTTTTAAATTAAAAATTGTACCTAAATACCACTCAATCATTTTACCACAAAGTCACATCAGAAAACATAAGGAGTTCTATAAAAACTTATGTTTTCTGATGTGACTTTGTGGTAAAATGATTGAGTGGTAAAATTTATCGATTCCCGCGCTCCAAAACTTCGTCCCCAAAAGTTTCTTCCGGTTTTTTGGCCGGAGGTTTTGGTTTTGCATTTGGATTGGCCGGGTCGGTGGCCGCGCCGGGGAGTTGTTGGCCGGGCGGCAGTTGGTCGTTGTATATATCTTCGTAAAATTCTTCGTCTTGGTTTGCGGTCGTGTCGCGGTACGATGTGCAGTTCATTTCGATGCCGAGGTCGCCGGGCGGTTTTTGAAATTTTGCATTCGAATCATATCCACTTGCCTTGTCTTTTTCCAATTTTCCCATAAAAATTGCAAAAATGGGTCGTGCCATTTTCGCACCTTGCCCATCGTCGAGACTCAAAAAACGCACCCAGCGATCTTCGCCGCCGACCCAGGTTCCGACCACCAGTTTTGGGGTGATTCCCATGAACCAGCCGTCCGAAAAATCGTTGGTCGTGCCCGTTTTTCCGCCCACTTCCGATTTTAAAGTATTGATGCCCGGCGCGCCTTTTACATTGTATTTCAACATTTCAACCATGATATAATTGGCGTTCGGCGGAAGTGCCACTTTTTCTTCGTTGTGGGCGCGGTAAATGACTTTGCCGTTTTTATCCTCGATTTTTAAAATGACATACGGCAACGACCAGACGCCGTTGTTGGCAAAAGTGGCGTACGCGCCCGTCATTTCAAAAACCGACAAATCCGCCGCGCCGAGGCAAATAGAAGGTTGTTTTGGCACGCGGTACTCGCCGTCGGGGCGTTTCAAAGTGCTGTCAATGCCCATGTTGTGGGCGAGTCCGCGGACGGGTTCGGTGTCGCCCATTTGTTTCATCAGATACGCAGAAATACTGTTGACCGAGTTTTTCAAGCCTTCTTTCAAAGTCATCAACCGCCCGGAGTACCAGCCTTGCGCGTCTTTTGGCGTCCAATCTTCATTGTTTGTAAAATTTTGATAGCCTTTCGGAATGGTCACCGCCATGTCGTAAACCGAAAAACAAGGGCTGATTCCCTGCTGCGAAATCGCCGTGGCGTACACAAATGGCTTGAAAGTGGAGCCAACTTGCCGCGACGTGCGGGTGTGGTCGTATTGAAAATATCGAAAATTCGCGCCGCCGACCCACGCCCGGATTTGGCTCGACGACGGGTCAACTGCCAGCAAACCGGTCTGCAAAAACATCCGGTGGTATTTCAAACTATCGTAGGGCGACATGAAAGTGTCCTTTTCCAACTTGTTGTTGTTGAAAGTAAAAACCTTCATCCGCACTTTGGTATCGTATTGTTTTTTGACGGCCGCGCTCAAATTCCGGTATTGATTTTTGATTTGCACCCAATCTTTCGACTCCCGGATTTTGCGGTAAGCCGTTTGTTGGGCAGCGGTTGCGATGCCTTTTTTGACCATTTTTGCAATCGAACCTTCCTTTCGGTCTTCGCTCAACATCCTTTCGATGTCCACGTCGCGGAGTTCGATTTTGTATTCATCTTGGATTTTGTCGCTGAGTTCGCCCAAAAATTTTGGCCGCAAGGCCTGATATCGGTCGCCCTCGCGGATGACGCGCTGCAAACCATCTTTCCGTCCCTGAATTTCTTGGTCGGAAGTTTCGCCGTCGCGGTCCTTGATTTTGTACGTCCACGGATCGCGGCCTTTCCAAACTTCAAAAAAGCGTTTTTGCTCTTTTTTCAAATGCTCCTGGACGGCTTCCTCGGCGTATTTTTGGTAAATCGGGTCAATCGTGGTCGTGATCCGCAGGCCGTCTTTGTAAATATCGTATTTCGTGCCGTCCGGTTTCCGGCACTCCGGCGCATCGAGGATTTTGGATAAATCTTTTTTCAACTCGGCACACAAATAAGGTGCTTTGTCGTCCACAAAAGTCACTTTTTTGAAGCGCGACATGTCGAGCGGACGGACTTTTAATTTGTCATATTCTTCTTCCGTGATATGCCCCATTTTGTGCATTCGATATAAAACGAGTGCGCGGCGTTTGATACATTTTTCGGGAAAACGGACGGGATTGTAAAGCGACGGATTTTGCAACATCCCGACCAACATCGCCGCTTCCTCGATATTCAAACTGTCTTGGGTTTTTCCAAAATAAATTTCCGCCGCCGCCCGGATGCCGTAAGCATTGTTGATGTAGTTAAATTGGTTGAGGTACATGGCGATGATTTCCTCTTTTGTATAACTTTTTTCCAATTTCACAGCGGTAATCCACTCCCGGAGTTTTCGATAAATCAAAGCCAAAGTCTTTTGCACCTTGCCCATGTCGCCAAAATTGCGGTCGGAATAAAGCATTTTCGCCAATTGTTGGGTGATGGTCGAGCCGCCGCCGCCCGATTGGTCGGACATCAAAATCGTGCGCACCATGACCCGCGCGACGGCCTGTTCGTCAATGCCGCAGTGATCGTAAAATCGTTTGTCTTCGGTGGAAATCAATGCATTCACGAGGTGCGGGCTGAGTTGGTCATAGTCCACCGGGACGCGGTTTTCGATAAAATACCTGCCCAAAACCTCTCCATTGATGGCCAAAACTTCACTGGCGAGCGCGGAATGCGGGTCTTCCAAATCTCGGAACGAGGGGATGGCCGTGAAATTGATAAACAAAAAAAGCACGAGGAGCGACACCAATCCTAAAACCAGAAAACGCCACATCCAACGCAGCAGGGAGTGGTAAAATGGCAAGCGTTTTTCTTGCAACGAAGCCTTGACTTGGAGTAGATTTTGCGGTTCGGACATTTTTCTCAGTAATTTTTATTAGATAGTTTTGGCGAAAAAACGACTGCGAAGGTAACCGTGGTATTGAAATTTTAGTAAAAAAGGGTTTGCCAGGAATGGAAAATGTGTGGTTTTTCACGAAATAGCAAACCAATTTAAAATGAAAGTGGTCGAAAAAAAATTGAGGCGGTGACTGACAGTCACCGCCTCAATAATATCATGTTATCTCAATTTCTTAATCTCTATCAACCACAATCTTTCTGTAAATAACTTCTTTATTCAATTGAATAGAAATTACAAACAAACCATCTGATAATCCAGTCAAATCAAACTGGACTTTATTTTCCAATTGAAATGATTTAGAAAAAACCAAACGCCCGGTGGCATCATACACTTTTGCAGCCGCCTCGCCCGTCAAATTTTGTGGAAAAACTGCTGTCAATAAGCCACTCGTCGGGTTCGGAACCAATTGAAATTGACTTGCCCAAATCGGCTCGTTTGCATCCACAATACTTTGAACTTCATAAGATTGTATTGCAACGGTGCATCCATTTGAATCCACAATTTTAACGGTGTAAACGCCCATCCCGATATTGATGATATCTTCGGTTGTGGCAAATGGTTGGCCGTTCTTTTTCCAATCAAAAGTGTATGGCGGCAATCCCCCGGCAACTGTAATATTGATGCTGCCCACCATTTTCATATCAATATCATTGACAACAATTGGGTTAACAACCGCCAAAATATCTAAGATAGTTACTGTAAATGAACACTCGCCTTTATTGCCCGCCACATCTGTAAATGAATAAGTATTGACAGTTTCTCCGGCAGGAAATTGCGAGCCGCTTGACAAACCAGCATCAATAGAAAACGTGCCGCCCGCCGTTTGGCAGTTATCTTCCACACTCGGTGCATTATACGATACAATATCATCGCCAAAACAACGGATAATGTTATCCGGGCAATCCATAACAGGTGCCAAACTATCTATAACTAGCACAGAAAACTGAACGGTGGAAGTATTGCCAACGCCATCGGTGGCGGTAACCGTAATTACATGTTGACCTTGTTGTGTGCAATTAAAAGAGGCTGGCGAAAAGACAACATTTGCAACCAAACAATTATCAGTGATAGTCGAACCCGTATTTTGTTCAGTCAAAACAATAGAACCAGCAGGTCCGAGTTGCAAGACTGAATTAACAGCTTCAATTACCGGTGCTAAATTATCGGTTGATTCAATCGTTACAACTGTTGTCGTTTCACAACCATTTATATCAATTGCGGATACAAAAATAGGGCCGGCCATCAACCCCGTTGCAGTTGGTCCGGTCTGTCCATTTGTCCACATTATATTTATATTTCCAGTGCCGCCGCTTGTTGAAATAGTCGCTGAGCCTGCTGGGTCGGTTGGGCAAATTGTGGATGTGGTAGACTCAATATTTATAGTCAAAACATCTGGTTGCGATAGTGAAGTTGTTAAAGCCAATTCGCAACCATTCACATCAGTTATGGATACAAAATAATTTCCGGCAGGCAAAGCAGTTGGGTCAGCTGGGTTTGTTCCGTCTGTCCAAATATAAGTAAAAGGGGCAGAGCCGCCAACGATATCCACAGTAATTTGACCATTTGCAAGCTCAAAACAAGTTGGTTGAACACCGTTAAAAGTCGCAGCAATTCCACAATCATCTAAACCAACTTCAACGGTTGTTTCAGCCGTGCAGCCATTAATATCTGTTGTTGTAACTGAATAAAACCCTGGCGATAAGTTTTGGATAGAAAAAGTTGTTGCGCCATTGCTCCAAAGATAAGTATAGCCAGATGTGCCACCAGAAGCCGTCGCAGTTGCGGTGCCGTTGTTTTGATTGCCGCCGCTTGCATTTGTTGCGGTGGCTGTAATCTCTAATAACGTTGGCTCTGTAATCGTAAAACTCAATTCAGCAGGACATTCCGCAGCGTCAATAATATCAACGGTGTATGTTCCGGGTGCTAAATTGTTTATTGGATTTCCAGACGCGCCATTACTCCAATTATAATTTATCGGTGCAGTTCCGCCCGTTAAATTAATTAAAGCAGTGCCGTTATTTCCACCAAAACAAGAAACATTGGTAGTTTGAATATTTGCAGCCAAAGCACAATTGTATTGATTTACAATAACAGATTGCGAGGTTGTGCAGCCGTTTGCATCGGTAACAATAACTGTATAAGTTCCGGGTGCGAGGCCGCTGATATCGGCAGTTGTTGCATTGTTGTTCCACAAATAAGAATAACCCGCCGTGCCGCCAGAAACTGTTGCAGAAGCCGCACCATTATTTCCCATAAATATGGATTCTGCGGTGGCCGAAACATTTAATAACAATGCAGTTGGTTGTGAAATTGTTACGGCAGCAGTTGCGGTGCAACCTTCGCCGTCTGTAATTACAACGGAATAATTTCCAGCGGATAAATTTGAAATGCTTGCAGTTGTGGCACCATTATTCCAGGAATAAGAATAACTTCCATTGCCGCCGCTGCCAATTGCTGTTGCCGTTCCATTGCTTAGTTGAAAACAAGAAACATTTTGATTGACACTTGCCGCTGCATTGACTGTGGGTGTTAAATTAACAATAGAAGAAGTGCTGGATGTGCAGCCGTTTCCATTGTTTGTTGTTGTTAAAATGTATTGTCCCGGTGCATTTGCAGATAGATTTGGCGAGTTTCCGGTATTGACTGTTGAGCCGTCCGGTTTTGTCCAAACGTAATTGTACGTTGTTCCGCCAGTTGTATTTGCTGTTAAATTAACAGCAGCGTTATTACAATTTAAATTACCGGAAACAGCAACCGTTGAATTTGGCGTTGCAAAATCTGTATTTACCGATGTTGTTGCAGAAGATGTGCAGCCATTTCCAGTATTGGTTACAGTTACAACGTATTGTCCCGGTGTGGTTGCAGTAAAATTAGGCGAGCCGCCTGTCGGAACCGTCGTGCCATCCGGTTTTTTCCAAATAAATGAATAAGCATTTCCACCAGTCGCAGTCGCTGTTAAATTGACTGATGAATTGATGCAGTTTATATTTCCAGCAGCGGAAACTGCCGAGCCGGGTTGTGCAAAATCAGCATTCACGTTAGCCGTAGCCGTTGATTTACAACCATTTGAAGGGTCGGTCACGACTAAATTATAAAAGCCTGCCGCGTTTACATTTGGATTGGATTGGGTGGATAAAAAACCATTTGGGCCAGTCCACAAATAAGTTGAATTGGGCGCACTTGATGTAGATTGCAAATTGATGTTAGGAATCGCACAGTTTATCAATCCGCCAGTTGCAGAGATTGCTGGAAATCCGAAACTACCATTTACAGTTGTTATCGCAGAAGAGGAACAACCATTAGCAGTATTTGTAACCAAAAGTGTATAAGTTCCTATCGCATTTACTGTCGGCGTTAAAGTATTTCCATCAGAAACGATGTTGCCGCCGTTGCTTGCTGTCCATTGATAAGTGTATTGATTTCCAGAAGATGCCGTGCCGGAAAGTTGTGTCGTCGGTTGAAAACAATTAATCAATTTTGGTGGCCCAGCATTGACTTGCGGCACTTGCAAAGAGGCAGGTAAAAATAAAGCCGCCGTATCTTTACAAACTTTCGCGCCCACACTATTTGATACAATTAAATAGTAATTTCCAGTAGAATTTACTGTAACTGTTTGTTGATTGCTTATCGGAACTAATGAACCATTGTACCATTGATAAGAAACGTTTTGGCCAGTCGTTGAGCCATTTGAAGTCAATAAAGCGCCCGGTTGTGCACAAGTTATTGTATTTGAATATTGAGATGCAGCGGCAGCGGGCAATTTTGCCAAAGAAAAATTAATAATGCTATCACAGCCGTTGGTTGCTGTCAATGAAACCGTATAAGCACCTGCATTACAATAGTCTTGTCCACCGACTTTAAAACATTCATTTTCACACAAATAAAACAATGGGTAATTAACCACTTTTTGTGGGCGAACTGTAATGGTCTGGCGCACCACACTATCGCAACCTAAATAAGATTCAAAAGGCTCGGAGGTCAATATAAAAGTACCCGGAACTTCAATAGAAGTAAATGGCGGTTCATCCCAAACAAACGGCGTTTCTTCCCAACACAAGGTAATAGGTGCTTTAAATGATGGTAAAACAACCTCTTTCGTTACTGTTTTACAGAAAGACCTATTTGGTGTACAGTAATTTTTAGCCGTTACACAAACCACACCCCCAGCTTGGCCATAATCAACATGAATAGAAGTGCCCATCGGTGCACGGAAAGATTTCACATTTCCACCGCCGTCAATCATCGAGCCCGGCGGCGCAGTCCATGTATAAACAATCGCATTTTGTACAGGTTGGATAGAATAATCGCCCGGATTTCCGCCCACGCAAAACGCGCCGGGGCCGTCCATCGAAGTGATATTTGGCATTGGCAAAGGGGATGCAGCACCGGCAGCCACTGAAATTTGAAATTGGCAAGTTGAGGTATCCGCACCACCCACGCACAATTGATAGACATTGCCGGGAATTAATCCAAAACCACTCACTTGTATTGGATTTCCTTTGTTTCCGGGTGTAAAAACTGTGCAACCAAGCACTTTATTGGTATTGCAACCTTCGGTAATCAAGGCTTGAATTCCATCGGAACCCACACATTTTATGGGCGAAAGGTCAAATGCAATCGTCGTCGAACCCGCGATAAAAGCATACCAGTGGGCAAAAGTCACGTCCATCGGCGTGCCATAACAATCTGTAATTACATGGCGTGGATTGGGATCCAAACTCAATTCGGTGTAGCCATCCAAATTGCAATTCACACAAGCCGCCAAACAATCAAATGCTCCAGAAGGCGGAGGCCCTTGACACAAATTTGGTGGGATAATCGGAGGTTGGGCAACAAGCGCATTCAGGGAAGCAACGAAAATCAGTAGTCCAGAAAGGAAAAAATTTTTCATGCAGAGTGATTGGTTAGAATTAAAAATTAGAAAATAAACCGGGAGGCAATGGGCTTTTGGATAAAGGTTTGGTGGGAGGTTTTGAAAATTTAAAGAGGTTTTGTAATTACGCAAAACTAAGATGCAAGGTTGGTCAGGTTCCGCTGTTTTTCAAAATCAAAACTGTCACGCTGATTTTTTTACCACCATTTCAAGGTTGTTCAACCTGCACATTCAGCAGGTTTCCGAGCCGCAAAATTGCTTTTTTCCAATTCTCGTTCACAAAAACCCACTGCCCTTTTCGGTAGCCTCTTGTCAAATGGTAAAAAATATTTTGGCTGCGCCAGATGTCCAAATCGAGGTCAAGTTTTTTCAACGCATCCAACAAATCGCACAACCAAATGACGCGGTGCAAGGCAGATTCTTCGATAGAAATTTTTTCAATTTCCCTAAAAATCCGCTCGCTCGCAGCCAACCGCACGGCATCGCGGTCGGCCACGGGGATTTTCCAGCGGCGCAAATCTTCGCTGGTCGCATCCAATTGACGGATGCTCCCGGTCGTCCCATTGTTGAAAAATCGGCGCAAATTCGCATTCAAAGTATAGCCAGCAATACTTTTCCAAGCATCTGGCGTCGGCAAACCTTCGTCGAGCAGCGCGGTCATCAACTGGTAATTGTCGTTGAAAACGTTCCGAAAATTGGCATCCGCCAGCTCCAAACTGCTCTCGGTAATCTTGCTGATAATTTTAATCCGTTCATCGTGAAAAAGGCTCGACAACGTGAATTTTTCCGGGCCAAAATATTCCTGAAAAATCCCGATCACCTCGCCAATATTGGCCGCCCGGAATGCTTTTGCCGTGCGGGTTTGCATTTTTTCAAAAGAAACCAAGTCCATTTTATCTGAAATATTGCCGATAATATGCTGTTGGCCGAGGTACAAAACCGCGAACGAAAACGACCGCTCGGCGTGCGTCAATTGCGAACGGGTCATCAACCGGCCGACCGCGAGGCGGGGCGTCCCGGCCTCTATTTTTTCAAAAAATTCTTTCGAAACCGAGTAATTAAAAAAATTGAGCGACTCCGGGTCTTCCTCAAAAAGCGACGCGACGGCAAAATGCATGGCCACCCGTTCGAGGTTTACTTTCGATGGCAGGACATTTTTTTGAAAACTTTCCGCGCCATTTTTATAAACATTCGAGGGTGCTTCGGCGAGGCGTTTTAAAAATTCAGGTTGAAAATCTTTGCCAGAAATGTCGACCGCGTAACCCATCGCGCGCAGGGCGTACTGCAAAATCTGGTTGGTTTCGATGCCCGAAATTTCATCAAAAAACCAACCGCAACTTGTAAACATATAAATCGCGTGCCGCTGCATTTCCATCAACCGCCAAACCGTGATGATTTCGTTGGCAGCGAGCGGGCGGCGGGCGTGTTTTTCCAAAAATTTGCGCTCGTTTTCCGCCGTCCTTTCGAGCAAAAGATGGATGTATTCGTTTCGCGCAGCCCACGGGTCTTTCAAAAACCGCTGTCCATATTGTTCAAAAACGGGCACGAGCGCATCACGCAGCCAATCCAAAGTTTCGCGCAGCGGCTTCCGCCAACGCTGGTGCCAACCCGCTTTTCCAGCATTGCAACCGCAATCATTTCGCCATCTTTCGACGCCGTGCACACAACTCCACGACGAATTTTCATGGATTTGCACTTCCCACGTCGGCGGAAACAGTTCCAAAAACTGGCCGTAATTGGTGAGATTGGCCTTTTTTTCTTCTTCAATAAAATTCAAGGCATGCGCCAAAGCCATTTCGCCGAAGCGGTGGTGGTGCCCATAACTTTCGCCGTCGGTGGCAATATTGACCAATTGCGGCTCGTCATTTCCCGAAAAAAACGAAGTCAAACGGTTGGCAAAACCTTTCCCAGAATTCAATAAACCTTTGAAAGCGACCTCGTTCGCGATTTCACCTTGATAAAAATAAAGTGAAATTTTCGCGCCGCTCGGCAAATTAACAAGGTATGGCCGCCGAAAATCAATGGTTTCAGCATTGACCGTTTGCCAATTTTCTGTTCCAACCTCGCCCGGCTGACCGTTCGGACGGGTTTTCCGCACGGCTTTTGCCTGTCGCGGCGAAAGGATGGTAAATTTCACGCCGTGCGAAGCCAAAACTTCCAAAGTTTGGGTGTCAACCGCCGTTTCGGCTAGCCACATTCCCTCCGCCGGGCGGCCAAAACGGTGCTCGAAATCTTTCAATCCCCAAAAAACTTGCGTGATTTTGTCCCGCAAATTGGCGAGCGGCATGATCAAATGACTGTGGGCCTGTGCCAAAGCATTGCCGTGTCCGCCAAATTTTTCCTGACTTCGGACGTCTGCCCGAGCCAACATTTTATAAGTATCGGCGTCATTTTCTTGCAACCACGACAGCAGCGTCGGGCCAAAATTGAAAGAAATACGGTTGTAATTATTCCTGATTTTAAAAATCACGCGCTGCTCGTTCAAGATTCGAGCCGAGGCGTTCGGGGCGTAACATTCGAAGTTGATTCGTTGATTCCAGTCGTGAAACGGCGCGGCAGTTTGCTGTTGCTCGACCGTTTCGAGCCATGCGTTTTCGCGCGGCGGCTGGTAAAAATGCCCGTGAATGCAGATGAATTTGTTGGAAGGATGCGGATTCATTGGGCAAACATAATTCAAGATTTACGATTTTGGATTTACGAATTACGGTTTTTGGGAACGCGCCAAATCGTAACTCGTAAATCCAAAATCGTAAATTGTCTCACCGTTCTTTTTTCAAAATCGCCCCAGAAATCCACCCGCATAAAAAGCCAAAAAATACAGAAAATATGGTGAGCATAATGCCCATTGCCGTAGGTGTCAAAAAAGGTTTTACGTATGGCATTTGCTGCTCGATTTGTTCCTCGCTCAAACCTTGTTTGGCCATATCTTGCATGGTAATTTCCATGATTTGGTCAGACGTTTCTGGCGCAATCCAGGTCATAAAAATAAGTGTCCAAACCGCAGTCAACAGCCCGGCAATCAGGCCAGTCAACGAACCAAAACCAATGCCTCGGCCAATGGACATAAAGCCTCCGAGGTCATTTTTTTGATGGTTTTTTAATGCCGTGAATACAAAATAGAAGGTCAGAGCAAATGAAAACAACATATTGCCCCATTTTAAAGTCGGATTTTTCATCATTTCTTCTGATAATCCGGCGATGTAAAAAACCAAATTGAGTGCAATTGAAATGCCTGTCAAAATCAGCGCGGTTCGCATAGCGAGGTGGCTGTATTTGACGTTTTTGGGATTGGGAGTGTTGAAAGTTGAGTCTAAATTTTCCATAAATTTTAAATTGATTTTAGTTTGAAACAAAAGTGAACTAAAAATTTCAGCCAAAGAAAAAAATCAGAACTTTGTCATTAAAAAAAGGTTTAGCCTTTACTTTTCATAGAAATAGAGTTTAAAAAGATGTCTGCACCAACCGAAAAAAAGTTCGATTACAGCCTTTTCCGCCGGGTGATGGCGATGGTAAAACCTTATAAAGTTACATTTTATATCACGGCTTTGCTCACTTTGGTTTTGGCACCGCTGGCCGTCGCCCGTCCAAAACTCCTCGAAAACATGGTGAACGATTATGTTTTCACAAACGATGTGCACGGAATGACTTTGTTGGCGTGCCTCGTTTTTGGCATTTTGATTATCGAAGTTATCCTCCGATATTTCTTTCTTTTTCATGCCAACTGGTTGGGTCAGGCAGTCATCCGCGACCTGCGGGTGCGGGTGTTTAACCACATTAACTCGTTGAATCTCAGTTACTTCGATAGAACGCCGATTGGTCAAAGCACCACCCGGACCATCAACGATGTGGAAAGCATCAACACGATTTTTGCGGAAGGGAGCATCACGATTTTGGCGGATTTGGTTTCGATTGTGGCCGTCGTCAGCATGATGCTTTGGACTTCTTGGAAATTGACTTTGGTGGTTTTGGCCGTTTTTCCACTGCTGATTTGGGGCAGTTATGCGTTCAAAGAAAGCGTCCGGATAAGTTATGAAAAAGTGCGGACGCACGTCGCCACGATGAATTCATTTTTGCAAGAACGGATTTCTGGGATGCGAATCGTGCAGATTTTTAATGCCGAAAAACGCGAGGCCGATAAGTTTAGGCAAATTAACAGGGATTACACGCAGGCTAACTTAAACAGTATTACGGCTTATGCTATTTTCTTTCCGGTTGTTGAAATTATATCTGCTTTATCGCTTGGTTTGATGGTTTGGTATGGTTCGCGGGGGGTGCTGCACGAAGAGATAAAACCGGGGGTTTTTGTGGCATTTCCATTGTATATTTCTATGCTTTATAGACCAATTCGTATGTTGGCCGATAAATTCAATACCCTGCAAATGGGCATGATTGCGGCTGCGCGGGTCTTTGATTTATTGGAAAACAAAAGCCGTGTGCAAAATTCAGGTTCGTTATCTCCCATAAAATTGGAAGGCAATGTTTCGTTTAAAAACGTTGAATTTTCTTATCTTCCAGACAATCCGATATTGAAAAAGGTGTCTTTTGATATTCCTGCCGGAGAGACTTTGGCCATCGTTGGAAGCACGGGTAGCGGCAAATCAACCATCATAAATTTATTGGGCCGTTTTTATGAAATTTCCGGCGGACAGATAACAATTGATAACAAAGACATAAGGGAATATGATGTTTTTAACTTGCGGCGGCGGGTCGCGGTAGTCTTGCAGGATGTCTTTTTGTTTTCCGGAACAGTAATGGAAAACATCACTTTGCGCGATAGTTCTATCACTGAAAAAGAAGTGATTGCTGCGGCTAAAATGATTGGCGCGCACGAATTTATAGAAAGATTGCCCGGCGGTTATTATTATCAAGTAATGGAACGCGGCGCAACTTTATCAATGGGTCAAAGGCAATTGATTTCGTTTGTCCGGGCACTGGTTTTTAACCCGGATATCTTGATTTTGGATGAAGCCACATCCTCTATTGACCCTGAAACAGAATCAGTTATACAAAATGCGATTGAAAAATTGATTGCCCGGCGCACCGGAATTATCATTGCCCATCGCTTATCAACGATAAGACACGCGGATAATATTTTAGTATTAAATAAAGGCGAAGTGGTGGAGTTTGGATCGCACGAAAATTTAGTGAAAATAGAAAACGGTAGTTATCGGGATTTGTATGAAAAGCAGTTTTTGCAGAGCGAACAATTGGTTTTTTAGACACATAGAAAACATAGGAGTTTTCACATAGACCACAAAATTTTTAATCTACAAAAACTATGTGGTCTATGTGAAAACCCCTATGTTTTCTATGTGTCTAAAAAGTATCTGTCAAAGTTCTAACCTGAAATGCGCCTGCCAGATTATCCAAAATGGTTTCTGTCTTAAATAAAACAGTCCGTTTTTCCCCCGGCGGCATATCAAAAAAGTTATCCGAAAAGAAGCCGTCTTGGGCTGTCGTTAAATAAATATTCTTAGCCAACTTATTTGTTTCCAACGAAATAGCATAACCGTCGTTCACTTGATTGACTGAAATTTTAACGTGCGGTTTCGGCAATTTCAAATCTCGCGGCGGCAACAAGTAAAGCAATCGGCGACTATAAATTTCACTATTATCAATAGAAGTCAACACAGTTTCCAAAACCACGTCCTGCGGTTTTCTATTTTTCAAAAACGTTTTTACAGTTGCTTGCCAAATCACCCGCGACGAATCGGGGTGCAGTTTTATTTCCGGCAAAATTTCTTGTGAAATAACAGTGCCGTCAAAATCCAATAAACGCACCTGCAATTTGGCTTTTATAAAAGGTATTTTATCGTTGACGCCATAGACTTTTATGATATCGTCTTCAATAATTGGCAATGCTGCAACTGGCTTAAATGACTCTTTTGCAAAATAATGCAAGGCTTTCCAACGCCCAAAATTATCAATCCCAGCCCACGACGCCACCGGCCAAACATCGTTCAATTGCCAATACAAAGTGCCCATGCAATACGGTTTGTTTCTGCGGTGTGCTTCAATTCCGGTACGCATTCCTTCCGCTTGCAACAATTGACTGACGTATACAAAGTCTTTAAAGTTATTCGGTTTTCTATAATCTCTGTCCATATATTCTGCAATCAAAGCATTGCCGCGCGGGTGTTTTTGGTGTGCCAGCATCACTTTGCTTTCCAATTCTCTATCGGCAGGTTCTGTAAAAGATTCAATCGTTCGCCAATCCGGGAAACTTTGAAAACCATATTCAGACATAAAACGCGGCACTTTCTTATTGTACATAGAAAACGGCTCGGCATCGTGCCAAACGCCCCAATAATGCGCATCACCTTCTTTCAATGATTTTGGGTTGCCGCGACCATATTTTGGGCTGCTTTCCCAATAAGGAATTCCCGCACCGTCATTCGCCACAAAATTGCCCAATAAATCGTTGTATAATGTAGTGTAATCTTTCCACAAACGATTTCGTTGGTCTTCATTGAATGACATTTGCCAACCCCAATGGTTCCACGCCTCGTTATTTTCGTTATTCCCACAAAACAAAGCCATACAAGTATAGCCACGCAACCTTTCTATTTGTTCATTGGCTTCGCGGCTGCAATTTTTTAAAAAATTACCACCACCGGGATACATCGCACAAGCATACATAAAGTCTTGCCAGACTAAAATGCCACGTTCATCACACATTTTATAGAAAATATCGTCTTCATAAATGCCGCCGCCCCAAACTCGCAGCATATTCATATTCGCATCGCGGCTGGCGTCCAACAATCGAGCGTAATCTTTTTCTGTAACTTTATCTTGAAAAATATTGATTGGGATATAATTCGCGCCTTTCATAAACACCCGCCGACCATTTAATTTAAAGTAAAAAGACTCACCATCCTTATCCTTTTCTGTAATCAACTCTATCTTTTTTATCCCTACTCTTAATTGTTTAGTGGCGATAACTTTATAGTTTTTAATGACTTCAAAAGTAAAATCATAGAGTTTTGGCTCGCCCATGCCGTTGCAATACCACAATTCAGGATTGGGGATTTGAAAAGACATTGAATCTTCGCGCACCCCGATTTCTAATTTTCTTTGTTCGATTGTCTTGCGTTTATTGAATTTATTGACAAATTCTACATCACCTTCAATATCCGAACGATAACGAATTCGAATAGCCATGCTCGCTATTTCTTGTGAAACTTCCTGCGGCACAACATAAATATCTTCCAATAAAAAATCGTCCCAGCCGAGCAATTCCGGCGTTTTTAAAATGCCGCAACCGACGAATCGCGGCCCCCAATCCCAACCATAATGAAACTGTGCTTTTCGAGTCATTACGCGTTGCCCGCCGGGCAATTCGTAACCGAGAGCCGTCCAATCTGGGGTAGTTTTTGCAATCGGGCTTTCAAAATAAATGTGGATTTTGTTGCCCGTTGGTTTCAAAAAATGCTTGACATCCGTGCGCCAAGTTCGGAACATATTGTCAGTTTCGAGGACGAGCGAATCGTTCAAAAAAACGTGGGCATAAGTATCTAAGTTTTTGAAAATCAATTCGATATGCTTCTTTTCAAAAACATTTTGAGGCACGTCGAACGTGGTTTGGAACTGCCAATCTTCTTTTTCAATCCATTGATATTTGGCCTCGTTGTCGCGCCAAAACGGGTCTTCGATTAAGCCGTTTTTTTGCAAAGCCGTGTGGATGGAAACGGGAATTTCTGTGGGATACCACTTTTCGGTGTGGGCTTGGCGGAACTCCCATTTTTCGGGAAGTTTTAAAGTTTGAGGGAGGTTTGTATTTGATTGGGCGGTGCTGGACATGACTTTTAAAAGGATAAAAATGGTCAATATCTTTTTCATAAAAATGAATTTGGCGAATTTTTGAGGGGCAAAAGTGGTGAAAAGGGTTGAGATTCCCCATTTCCCACCTTGTCATTCCGTAGGAATCTGCCCAAAAACAACCACTGTTTTTATTTAAAATCGTGAAAAATTCTTGGTCAGATTCCTACGGAATGACAAGGTGGTAATATTTGAATTGGTGTGTGTTTTTAAATAAAAAAGTGCCGCTAACTTGAACAGTCAGCAACACTTTTTTCATTTAACGACAATAAGAAAATTCTTATCTCAATCAGAAAATCAATTGAAAATATAACGCAAACCCAATTGCATCTGCCAGCGTGAAGTCAAACCAGTATCCACCAAAAATGTCTGGGTGAATGCTTTATTGAACGTATAATTTGGTTTCAAAGTCGCAACACCAGCAGCATCTTTTTGATAACCTGCAAATTGAATCAAATTCTGGGTGCGGAGCGTTTTCAAAACACCAAAATTCGAACTCAGCATATTTCCAAAATTCAAAATGTCGCAAGTGAATTGCAATTTGCTGGTCTGTTTCAAGCCCAATTTATTGAAAACATCAACCGCCACGCGCACGTCCAATTTGTTGAACCACGGGAACAAACCGCCGTTGCGTTTCATCACTTCGCCGCGATGTTTCGACAAATAATCGTCCTGATTGATAAACGCATCCAACGCCGTCCATTGCTCGGCAGCCGAGGAAGTCACCACGCCAGCCGAGTTTTTGAGATCGATCAAACTGATGTCGGCGGCATCTTTTGGGATGTAAATCAAGTCATTTCCGCTGATTCCGTCGCCGTTCAAGTCGCCGCCGTAGGTAAACGAGTACCGTGTGCTCGGCGAACCAACTGCTGCTGCATCCGAAAAAATGCTGCCGCCGCGTTGGAAATTCCAAAAAGCACCGAGCGAAACGCCCAAAGTTTTGAACAATTCAACCCGATAAGTCGAAGAAACGAGGAATCGGTGGCGCAAATCGTAGTTTGACCAAGAAAGTGTCGGGTCGTTCGGGCCATCCACAATTTGGTTGGTCGTCCAAGCCGTCGCAGCGATCGCGCTCGGACTGGAAGACAAATCTTTCGACTCGCCATAAGTGTAGGCAGCCGTTGCAAAAAAGCCTTTTCCAAATTCTTTTGAAAGCGAAAGCGTCCCGAAATACGAATAACCTTGGTCGGTGTTCGTCAATTGAATCGCGTTCGTCACGCCAGAATTGATACGATTGGTCGCCGCACTGCCTTGATAAACATTGCGCTGATCGCCAGGCGAATCCAATTGGCCTTTTTTCGGCTTAAAATTCAAGTCTTTGTGGTAAATCGCGTTCAAATCTTTGGTAAACAAACCTTCGACAGTGGCGATAATTCCTTTTGGCAATTTGTAATCCACCGCCAAACTTGTTCTCCAAACTTGTGGAAATTTGAAATTTTTGTCCGTCGAATTAATCAAAACCGTTGCCGGAACATTGGCATTTGCCGGGATATATTTTTTCGGGTCACCGCTGAATGGAAAATTGACGTACGGCGCATTGGCAGTGCCGGTCGAAAGCACAGAACCGAACAAAAGTCCATTGTTCGAGGCCTGATTCGACAACCAAACAAAAGGAATACGACCGGTGAAAATGCCCGTTCCACCGCGAAGTTGCAATGTTTTGTTACCCAAAACATCATAATTGAAACCAACACGTGGCGAAAACAAAGGCGTTGCATCTGCAAATTTCGACACATCAATTTTTTCGCCACCGGCAAATGTCAAAGTATCGGTGCGCGGGTTTTTATCCAAAGTTGTTGGGTAAAATGGCACGTCAATCCGCAAACCGGCAGTCAATTTCAAGTTTTTGTTGACCAAGATTTCGTCTTGGCCATAAATTCCAAACTGTCCAACTTGCAATTTTGCCAACGGAACTTCCACGTCGCGCACCGCAGAATAGGTCAATTCGTAACGGACTGGCTTGCCATTTCCGGTGCTTTCGCCAATCGGCGTGACCGTCCCGGCAGGCGAACTGTTGTAAAAATCGGCAAAAGAAGCAAAGCGGAAATCACCATAAAAACGCGGCGTGAAACCGTTGGAAAATTTGAAATATTCCAAATTTGCGCCCACCGTCACTGTGTGTTTGCCCATAAACATGGACAAATTGTCGGTCAATTGAAAAACGTCCTGATCCAACACGTTGTTCGGAGTGAAGGGTTCGTAGCCAAAAGTCGTGACCGTCGAGCCGCTCGGCTTGCCGCTCAAAATATCCACCAACGGAAAAACGCCGCCGCCGCTCTCGCGGAAATCGCGGAAACTGTTCACCCCGGCCACAAAATTGTTCGAAATCGAACTGCCAAACGTGCTGTTCAACTCGACGACAAACGAGTTCAAATTGTTATTTTGAATGTACGATGCATTTTTAAAAGGCAACGCGCTCGCGCTCGGTTGGCGGCCACCTGCCCCACCTGAATTGGAAACCGGGATTTCACGGAACGATTTGAAGTAATTGTACCGCACGCCGAGTTTGTGGTTTTGGGTCAAATTGAAATCCAATTTTGCCAAAATCTTGTCGCTTTCCGTTTTGAAATTGTAATTTTCAAATGCCCCAGTCGAGTAATTGTATTGGCTTTGCAAAAAACTGCTCAATGCCGTCAACGAATCCGCCGAAACTGCGGAAATATTCGAACCCGTCGTGCCGCGATTTGCAAAAAAAGTAGAACCTGGGTCTGTCCGACGGTCAAATTCAGTATTTACAAAAAAGAAAATCTTGTTTTTCAAAATCGGGCCACCGACGCGAAAGCCAAATTGCTTTTGCGACAAGTCCAGATTTTTTACAGTCGTGGTGTCTACTTTTTTGGAAATCATGTTTTCGGAACGCGTAAAACCGTAGACCGAACCGCGAAATTCATTGTCGCCCGAACGCGTCACGGCATTCACGCCGCCGCCGGTGAAACCAGATTCGCGGACATCAAAAGGCGAGAGATTCACTTGGATTTCCTGAACCGCATCCAAACTGATCGGCTGCGAATTCGTTTGGCCGCCGACCGTTCCGGCGAGGCCAAAACTGTTGTTGAACCACGCGCCGTCGATTGAAATGTTGTTGTACAAATTGTTGCGACCGGCGAAATTGTTGCCGTTCGATTGCGGCGTCAAACGCGTCAAATCGCCGATGCTCCGGCTGATGGTCGGAAGTGCGTCGATTACGCCTTGTTTTACAGTTGTGGAAGCCCCGTTCCGGTCGCTGGAAAAAATTTCTCCGCGCACCCCGACGACCGTTGCTTCGGCCAAAACGTCTGCGGTTTCTGCCAAATTGAAATCAACGGTGGCCGAAACGCCGAGGTTGGTAAAAATACCTTCTTGGTTTTTCGGGTCAAAACCGGTGTACGTGCAAGTGACCGTGAACGGCCCGCCGACCCGAACAGCCGGCAAATTGTAGCGACCAAAAGCATTGGTCACCGTGCCGTACCGCGAACCGGAATTCACATGGACAGCAACAACCGTCGCGCCGGGCAGCCCCTCGCCCGCTTTGTCGGTCACGATGCCCGAAATCGAGGAGGTCGTCACTTGCGCAAAAACCGTCATGCTGGTGAGGAAAAAGGCAAACAGCATCATCCATTTGCCTGATTGGATGTTGAAAATGTTCTTCATACTAAATGTGATTGGATTTAATGAAAACAGTGAAGTATTCGACGGCGAAAGTAACCAATCACGGTTAAGTAGAGGTTAAGTTTTATGATGGTTTTCAACAGTCTGCCCAAGATAATTTTTTATTTGTAAAATTTTTACCTGCAATTCCAAATGATAATCAAGCAGATAGATGGGTTTGCCGTAGAATGATTGGGAAGGGGTTGAAAATGGCGAAAGGTCGTTTTTTTTTTAGAAAAAACGTTGCGCCACTATTTTTTCAGGTCAAACGCATTAAAATTTCAAAAACCCGTAGGGTTGGCATTTTAGTAGAAAACAAGGTTAATCAAGCAGGGAAATGCCGTAGGCATGGCAT
>JANNMS010000055.1:0-3105 GCA_031398055.1 Saprospirales bacterium
TGTTTTCAGGCGCGAGTTTTTACATAAAATCCCTTCGGGATTTCTCGTGCATGTCCATTTCAATTTCTATAAACATAGATTCCCTTCGGGAATGGATTTTAATGCGTTTGACCTGATTTACGATTGGGTGGCCAAAAATGGAAAATTGGAAATTTTTTCAAGGCTCAAAAGTAGCAAGAATTTTTGCCTAAAAACCACGAATTGCTCCACACAATCTCCTAAAAATCGCCAAAACAGTCCCCATCCCGTTCACCGAATGACTTTTGCCTTGCTTGGCATAAAAATCAAAAACGGGTCGCGTTTTTTCGTTGTATTCATTGATCCGTTTGCGAACAATGGCCTCGTTTTGGTCGTCGGCACGGCCGCTTGCGATGCCGCGAAGGATGATGCGTTTCACAATTTCTTCGTCGTCGACCGTCAAAGCAATCAGTCCGGAGATGGTTTGGCCTTTTTCTTTCAACAAATTATCGAGTGCCTCGGCCTGCGGAATCGTGCGCGGAAAACCGTCAAAAATGAAGCCGCCAGCCTTCGGATGTTTTTCGACTTTATTTTTCAACATCCCAATCGTCACGCTGTCCGGCACGAGTTCGCCTTTTGCCATGTAGCCTTTCGCTTCGAGTCCGAGCGGCGTGTCGTTCGACATTTCAAAACGAAAAAGGTCGCCCGTCGAGATGTGCACCAATTTGAATTTGTCCACAAGTTTGAGGGCCTGAGTGCCTTTACCCGAACCGGGGGGGCCGAAAAGTATTAAATTTAGCATCAAAATACGATATTAAAGGATATTGAGAAATGGAGATATTGCCCTGCAATTCGGAATATCGCAATATCCCAATTTCCCAATATCTCAAAGGGTAGCGGCAAAAATAGAAAGTTTGAAACGATGCTTTTCTACCTTTGCAAAAAATCCGAGATAAATCATCTCAAATCTAAATTATTATGGCTGACAAACCATCCCGACCGGCTCGACCGGCGCAAAAAAATAGCCCTGCCGGAAAACCAAAAACCGGCGGCACGTCCCGCTCGCCCGAAAAATCCAAACCTGCCAGCCGGCCAAAACCGGATGGCGAGGCAAAATCATTTGAAAAACCAGCCAAAAAAACTGCCGGGAAAACTTCGGAATCGCGGTCAACCGAAAGACCCGCAGCAAAATCTGCCGGGAAAACTTCGGAAACCCGGTCAACCGAAAGGCCTACGGCAAAATCTGCCGAAACCAGATCGACCGAAAGACCGACGGCAAAACCTGCTGGAAAAACATCCGAAACCAGATCGACCGAAAGACCGACGGCAAAATCTGCCGAAAAAACAACCACAAAACCAATTTCAAAAACCACCGGAAAAACATCCAAATCCGCAGGGAAACCCGATAAAAAAGGTGCTGCCGACAAAAAAGCAATGCACGCGGCTTATCCATCCGATTTGAAAAAATATATCAACGTGTATTTTTCGTTGGGTTCGAATATTGGAAAACGGCGCGAAAATTTGAAAATGGCCGTTGATTTTATCCATTCAAAAATCGGGAAAATCGCACGCACCAGCCATGTTTACGAAACTGCGCCGTGGGGAAAAACTGACCAAGACAAGTTTTTGAACATGGTCGTGATGGCAAATACGATTTACCAGCCGCGCGATATTTTGGAAAAAATAACTGAATTTGACCGCGAAATGGGTCGCACCCGCACCGAAAAATGGGGGCCGCGCGTCGTCGACATCGACATTATTTTTTACGGAAAAAGGGTCATCCGGGACAAAGGTTTGGAAATTCCGCATCCCGAAGTTGAAAACCGCGCGTTCGTCCTCGTGCCGATGATGGAAATTGCCCCCGACCTGATGCACCCCGTTTTGGGCAAACAAATTGACGAATTGTACATGGAATGCCTCGATATGTCGGATGTGGTGATGTCGGAAACGCCGCTTATCCATTAGGAATGAGGGACGAGGAATGAGGAATGAAACTGGATAGTGCGAGTCATTACTCATCCCTCGTTCCTCATCCCTGACCCGCCGTTAAACTTATGATAAAATGCTTTTGGCATGGATGAAAGGTTTTGCGAGTTGGGTTTAAAGGGTGCAATTTTGCCCAGCCGACTAAAAACTTTTGGCAAATGACTATGCGTAATTTAATTGTTCCATTGGTGCTCGTTTTTTTAGCCCATGCCCTCCCGGCACAACGGTCAAACACGCAACCCAAATTGCAACCGACCACCGCTGCACCGAGTCAAACGACGAGCACATCTCGACAGATTTCGCCAGACCAACCCAATCCGACTGCCACGGCGACCGACCGGAACAACCAGAATTCCGGTAATTCTGGAAAAAACACGAAAAAGAAAATCACAAAACCACGTTCCGCAACGGTTTATCCTGCTCCGACTGTCCAACCTTTGGATGCTGGCAAAAAAACCGAAACTGCTGCTTCTGATCGAAACGCGACCGATAAATCAAGCGCAAATCCATCCCAAACCAGCGGCAAAACCACTCAAAATACCCATCAAACCACTGCCGGACAACTTCAAAATCAAAAAACGCTGGCCACTGCCGCACCCGAAAAACCGATAAAAGTAGAATGGTTGACCATCGAAGAAGCCACCGAACGCTGCAAAATCGAGAAAAAGAAGATTTTTATTGATGTTTACACGAGTTGGTGCGGCTGGTGCAAACGGATGGACGAAACGACTTTCAGCGACCCGGCCGTGGCAAAATATTTAAATGATAATTATTACGCCGTCAAATTGGACGCGGAACAGGAACAGGACATCGTTTTCAAAGATAAAACTTATCACTACAAAAAAATGGGCAATCGTGGCTACAACGAATTTGCCATCGAACTTTTGAACAACCGGTTGAGTTTTCCGACCGTCGTGTTTTTGAACGAAGATTTGGAAGTCATCCAGGCACTTGCGACATATTTGGATGCCCCGAAATTTGAAACTATCATCAATTATTTCGGCACCGACAACCACAAAAAAACGCCGTGGGAAGCCTACGAAAGAACTTTTGTGCGGAGCGGGGGATTGCCGAACGACCGAAAATAAAAAAGCGCAGTTGCGTGACATCATCTCCACCACGCAGTCGGGCTGGTTCGACTTCCTGAAGGGAACCAACGTC
>JANNMS010000057.1:0-30806 GCA_031398055.1 Saprospirales bacterium
TGTTTTCAGGCGCGAGTTTTTACATAAAATCCCTTCGGGATTTCTCGTGCATGTCCATTTCAATTTCTATAAACATAGATTCCCTTCGGGAATGGATTTTAATGCGTTTGACCTGAAAAACACCCACCAACCTGTCAGACGACTTGAAGTCGTCAGACAGGTCAATTATTTGAAAATCAATTTTTTATGAAAAATTTTATATCCACTTTTTTCAAAACCGGGCGGCTTTTGCCGCTGGTTTTTGCCTTGTTTTTTCAAACGTTTTGCTTTTCGCAAAATGGGATTTCTTGGTCATCGCCCATCGCGGTGGCAACCGGTGCGGCGGGAAATTTCAGTCCGAGAATTGCTCTGCTGCCCGACAGTTCGTTGGGCGTGGTTTGGGGGAATGCTTCCAAAATTTGGTTCAGCCGATGGTCGGGTGGGGCGTTTTCGCCAGCGGTTCAAATTGGCACAGGCGGCACGACACCGGGCATTTATGAATTTGGTGGATTGGATGTGGCGGCCAGCGGCCAGCGGATTTTTGTGGTTTTTGAGCAATTTCAAAAAGGCATTTTTTGTGTCCGCTCGGACGACGGCGGGGCAACTTGGCAACCGCCGACAACGGTTTTCACAGTTCCGACGAGGCGCGGGGCGACCATTTCTTCTATTTCTGTGGATGCGTTGGGCAATCCGATGGTCAGTTTTTTGTACCAAACTTCCAGCGAAACCAATGCCAACGTGCAGTTTGTCCGCTCGCTCGACGGCGGTCTGACTTTCCCAGTTTCGACCAATGCCAGCACCCCGGCGGACGGTGATTTTGTTTGCGAATGTTGTTATCAAGATATTTTGCCGACGGGCGGCGACACGGTTTTTGTGGCTTTTCGCAACAACCGCTCGAACATCCGAGATATGTGGGTGACGCGCTCGACCGACGGCGGCGCGAATTTCGACGCGGCCTGCGATGCCGATGCCCAAGATTGGACGGTGAATGTTTGCCCGTTCAGTGGGCCACGGCTCGCGCGGCTGGCGGGCGATAGTTTGCTGTCGGTTTGGATGTCGAAAACGACGGCTGGGCTGCGGGTTTTTGGCAGCACTTTGCACACTGAAAGCATGGAAAAAGGTCAAGAATTTAGTTTTTCGGGCAGCAGCACCGGCACTTCGTTTAATCAAAACCATCCCGACGTGGCCGCTCGGCTTGACACGGTGGCGGTGGTTTGGGAAGAATCGGGGTTTGTCGGGACGGGTCAGGACATTATTTGTGCGTTTTCGACGACCGGGGCAGCAGGTTTGAAAACCGGCAATTTGTCCAACGTGAGTGCGGCGGCGGGCAGCCAGAAATTTCCACAAATTGCCTACCGCGATGGCATTTTTCATTTGATTTACACCGACCCGACGGCAGGTTTGATTTATCGTCGCGGCACGGTGGTTGCGCCGAGCGGCACGGGAGAAACTATCAAAATTGACTCGTCCGTGCAGATTTTTCCGAATCCGACAACCGATTTTTTGACCATAAAAAGTAGTCAGACGATGGCGCGGGTGGATGTTTTTTCGGTTGTCGGAAGGTTGATGCAAAGCCATGATTTTGCAGACAAATCCAATTTGTCGTTGGCAAATTTGCCTGCGGGAGTTTATTTTTTGAAAATATGGGGCAAACAGGGGACGATGATTGGTTTTGAGCGGGTTTTGAAAAACTAAATTCATGCTTTAAATCGGAGGATTTCTTTTATCAAACGCAGGGTGTCAAGGCTTCCGAAATGCGCCCCTTTTTCAAAATCGCCCTCCTGTTGCGCCATCGTGTTGGTCAAATGTGCCAAGCAAACCACGTTTTTTTGCTTGGCTTTTGCAAAAGCATAAAGTGCAGCCGCTTCCATTTCTACACAAGTAACATTTTGCATTTTCATGGCTGAAATGGCAGTTTCGGTTTCTCGGTACGGTGCGTCGGTTGTCCAACTTTTGGCATCGAACCACATTTTTTCATCATCGCCCTGATTCAATTTTTGATGGAGTTTTTCCGATAAAACCGCCTTGATTTCTTTTGGCAAATAATGGTAACTCGTCCCTTCATCCCGGATGGCTTCGGTGATTAAAGCAAAACGTTTTTCGGTGGCCGATGGATTGATTATCCCAGCCGATGTAACGCTGATTAAATATTCGCAGCCCGAAACAAAGAGTTGTTCGGCGACCAAAACAGCATACGATGCACCGACGATGCAAGGAACAATCCCAATTTCGATTTCATCCATTTTGAAGGAATACAAATTGGAATGGTAGCAAGCCCAGCAATTGTTTTTTTGGGAAAAACCTTTTTCTAAAAGATATTCTGCCAAATCGCCATCGGGGTCTAAAACACAAATTTCGGGGACGTTGCAATCAGCAATCTTTTTTTGCCTCCTCGCTTCCCGCAACAAATTTTCCGGCAAAAAAACAGAAATTTCGTGGTAATCTTTATTTTCAAGAATGTCTGCGGTCGGATGATGATTTTCCAAAACAAGGATTTAAAAATTTAAAAAAATCAAGAACGGGTATCTTCCTTTGATTTGAACGGCTCTGCCACTTGTTGCAAAAAATTGTGCGGGTATTTTTCCACCTCCGGAAAACCCAAAGGGATGTCGCGCCCGTCGTGCGGCATCCAAAAGGTGCCAAACAAATAATCCCAAATACTGAGCGTCAAACCATAATTTACCCCAAAACTGCCTTCGGGTATTTCTTTTGCGTGGTGCCAAATGTGCATTTGTGGCGAGTTAAAAACATAGCGCAACGCGCCGAGCGGCAGATAAATATTGGCATGGTTCAAGTGACCGACGGCCAAAGTAAACAAATGCACGAGGATAAAATCTTGTATCCCAAAACCAATCATCGCCAAGGGCAGATATTCCAAAGTTCGGTACACGATATTTTCCATAAAATGATAGCGGAGATGGGCAGCAAAACCCATTTGTTGCACGGAATGATGGACTTTATGAAAGTTCCACAAGGCAGGAACGTGGTGCAACATTCGGTGGATGTGCCACTGCACAAAATCCCGGACAACAAATAAAGTCAATAATTTTGCCCAAATCGGCCACGAAGCAATATCAAGAGCCACCAGATTTTGGATGCCCAAAAGAGCGGACAATATCTCGTTGAATGCCCGAACAAACACATCCGACACGGCTGCAAAACCAATCAGAGAAAATAAAAAGACATTGAAAAACATATAAAACGCATCCAACCAGAAGTCTTGGCGGAGCCGCGGCTGGTTTTTGCGCCACGGAAACACCAATTCGAGCAAGTAAACCACCGCCGAAATGCCTATCAACCAATAAAAAAAATTGCCCCAGTGCGGGTGTAAAATTGTTTCCCAAAAATAGGCGGCATATCCTCGAAAGGTATTTTGAAAAATATCCAAGTAAGGCATTTTATCTGAATGCTATTTTGAAAATGAAATTAGCCAAATACGGAATGGCCGATAATTGTTGCATCCGAGCGCAAATTGTTTGACAATTGATTTTGGAAACGAAGCACAAGATAGACAAGCATAAAATGACAACAAAAATTCTAATTTTGTGCAGGGCATTTTTCACTTATATTTTTCAAAATCAATTGGCAGGCGAGCGGCTATTGTCAAGAGATTTGCATCAAAATTCTAAATTTTTCATCCATGCAAAATCTGTCGTCATTTGACCTTTTTCAGCACATTTTACTGACCGATTTCCTGCGATATTTTCTCACAGCGAGCGTGATTTATCTTGTTTTTTGGGTGATTTTCAAAAAACAATGGCAGCACCGTATCATTCAACAAAAGCCTTTACTGGCAAAAAAGATGTGGTTCGAGTTTAGATATTCGATGTCCACGGTATTCATTTTTGCAGGCATCGGCTACTGCATTGTTTCGCTGAAAAATGCGGGTTATACCTTGATTTACAATGACTTGGGTGAGCGGAGCGGTGGCTGGTTTTTCGTCAGTATTGTACTAATGTTGCTACTGCACGATGCTTATTTTTACTGGACACATCGGCTGATGCACCATCCGAAAATTTTTCGCCACATCCATCTGGTTCATCATCGTTCCACCAATCCGTCGCCTTGGGCGGCTTATGCTTTTCATCCCATCGAGGCGGTGGTGGAAGCGGGCATTTTTGTGCTGATTGTTTTCAGCATTCCGGCGCACGGGTTGGCTTTGTTGGCATTTTTGATTTACATGATTGTCCGAAATGTGCTGGGGCATCTCGGCATTGAGTTTCTGCCCAAAAACTTTTCGAAAAATCGCTGGGTCAACTGGCACACTACGACCACCCACCACGACTTGCACCACAAGCATTTTGATGGCAATTATGGATTGTATTTCACTTGGTGGGACAAGTGGTGCGGCACCGAGCAACCGGAATACCGACAGGTATTCGAGGAGGTGACTTCGAGAAAAAATGAAAGCAAATCTTCATCTGATATGAAGGGTTTTTGGTCAAAAGTGGCGAAAATGCTATTTTTCTTGCTCTTTTTAACAACTGTCTCTGTCGGCCAATCGCCCTGAAATACCAATCGCTTTACACCAAATCGCCACCGCTTGTCTGACCTTTTTTGAAAGATTTGCGGGATTTGATAAGGTCATGTTTCATCTTTTCATTGCTCAACGATTATGCTACTTTTCATCAAAAACATGGTCTGCGCCCGTTGCAAATGGGTGGTCAAAAAAGTGTTTCAGGAACAAGGCATCGTGCCGATTTCTGTGGGATTGGGCGAGGTCGAAACGCATGAAAATCTGAAACCCGAGCAAATCCGCCAACTGGCCGAAGCCTTGGATGAACATGGTTTGGAATTGCTCGAAGACCGACAAAGTAGGTTGGTGAGTCAGATAAAATCTGCCATCGTCGAATTGGTGCAAGCCAGCGATGGCGAACGGCAAGAAAATCTGTCTGACTATCTGACCGGACGGCTGCATCAAGAATATACTTATTTGAGCAGTTTGTTTTCGCTGGTCGAAGGCACTACGATTGAAAAATTTCACATCGCCCAACGCATCGAGCGGGCAAAAGAACTGCTGGTTTATGATGAACTCACCCTCCAAGAAATCGCGTGGAAATTGGGTTACAGCACCGCCGCACATTTGAGCAATCAATTTAAAAAAGTCACCGGCCTCACTCCGACGCATTTTAAATCGGTGGGCGCGGCGCGGCGGAAGGGTTTGGAGGAAATTTAAACCGCCAAAATTTTGCACCATTTTCCCAAAATTTTGCAATGCCGGCACGCGCCCGTCCGCTGAACTTTGTGGCATAAAAAATCAATTATTTTATGACACATACATTTCAATTAAATGGCGTGACTTGCGGCAGTTGTGTCGCCAAAGTCACCGGAGTTTTTTCCAAAATCGCGGGCGTTGAGTCTGTAAAAATCGCCGATGATTACCAAACCGCAGCAATTCAGATGACCCGCCACATCCCCATCGGCGAATTGCAGACTGCGCTGCGCGAACACCCAAAATATCAAATTTCGGAAATCGCCAGCCCCGCCGCCGCACCGCACCACACTTCGGAAACCGATGCCCCTGCCAGTTGGCTCAAAACTTACCTTCCGATTTTGCTGATTTTTGGGTACATCACCGGTGCGACTTTGCTCGTCGAATTTGCCGCCGGTGGCTTCGATTGGATGCGTTGGATGCGGCATTTTATGGCTGGTTTTTTTCTGGTGTTTTCGTTTTTTAAAATGCTGGATGTGCCTGCGTTTGCCATGTCGTACAGCAGTTACGATGTCGTGGCACGGAGGTGGCTGGGTTGGGGATATGTATATCCGTTTGTCGAATTGGGATTGGGCGTGTTGTTTTTGCTCAACTTCAATCCATTGATTGCCAACGCCGTAGCCTTCGTGGTGATGGGTGTGAGCCTTGCCGGGGTGGTGCAGTCGTTGTTGAAAAAGAGGCGTTTTCAGTGCGCTTGCCTCGGTGCGGTTTTTAAATTGCCGATGTCGAACATCACCTTGTTTGAAGACGCGCTGATGGTGGCGATGTCCGGGGCGATGCTGGCGGCCATGCTTTTTTGAAGCCGATGCAACCTTTTCGCCCGAAAAACTGCACTGTGTTTTTATCTGTCTTAAATCCCAAAAAAGACACCGCTGCAAGGCGCAAAAGGTTGTTTTGAATTGAAAATTTTTGCAGCGTAGATTTTTCTAACCATAGTTCTGGTGGCACAATTGTTTGTGCTGTTTTTTTTCAATCTAACTGCTCTGGCAGTTGGACGGTTTTGCTATTTTTTGCAATGTAAAGTTATATGCCGGATAACGTGTGAAATGTGTAATTTTTATCTGAAATTATGTAACAATTTCAGAATTTTGTATGCTCACCTTTGTATTGTGAAAAATCTTTCACAATCTAAAATTTCAAAAAGATGAAAAATCGGGAAAGTTGCATTTCCGCTTGTTTGGCCTGTCTGGTCGAGTGCGAGAAATGCGCCACCATGTGTTTGACCATGGACGGACATGAAAATTGTGTCAAAGTTTGCCGCGATTGCGCCGACATCTGTGCGCTTTGCGCCCGTTTGTGCGCCCGCGATTCGCAGTTTTCGGATGCGATTTGCGCTTTGTGCGTGCAATGCTGCGAGGCTTGCGCCGCAGAATGTGGCAAGCACAATGTGGATTGTTGTGAGTCATGCGCCGCAGCGTGCAAAAAATGTGCAGAAGCCTGCAAAATGTAATCCGGCAAAACATGGAGGCACTGTTTATGGATTGGCGGTTTTTTGTTTTTCAATGGAGCCCGTTGTCCATAATTGCCGCTCTTTTTAAAATTTCAAAGAAAATGACGCACACCTATCAACTATCAAAAAGTGCTGTCAATGACCGTCCTTTTTGATTTTTTTCAACCATTTTTTTTTAAAAATTCAAATTTCAATTCAATGAAAATACTCCTTTTCGGCATCGCGCTCGCCGCTTTTGGCACCGCCTGCACCCAACAAAAACCGGCATCCGCTGCCACGTCGCAATCTGCACCCGGCGCAACTGCCGTCGCCGCCGCCGCCCATTTTTCCTGCCCGATGCACCCCGAAGTCACGGGCAAAGCGGGCGACAAATGCCCAAAATGCAACATGGATTTGACGCACACCGAGCACACCGCCGCAACCCATTTTTCCTGCCCGATGCACCCCGAAATCACGGGCAAAGCGGGCGACAAATGCTCGAAATGCAAGATGGATTTGACGCGCACGGCGCACACCGCAACCGAGGTTTATGCCTGCCCGATGCACCCCGAAATCACGGGCAAAGCGGGCGACAAATGCCCGAAATGCAAGATGGATTTGAAACCGGTCAAAAAATAACCGGACCCGAAAACCAGTAGCCGCCGCCGTTTTCCGTGCGAATCCGGCGGCGTTTTTTTTCAAACTACTTTCTCGAAAAATGAAAACTTCCGCGCTGTTCGCAGCCTTGTTTTTGCTCAATATCGCTGGCCTTTTTGCCCAAAACAACGGCAAATCGCAGCCCGACGGCTCGTATTATTCCTGCCCGATGCACCCGAAAATCCACAACGACGCGCCGGGAAGTTGCCCAATCTGCGGGATGGATTTGGTGAAAATCAAGCCGAAAAAGGCGAAGGCAAAACCAAAACCTGCCGAAAACCCGCCGCCGGAAATCCCAAAACCAATGCCCGAAATGAAAATGGACAAGGCGGTTTTTGAAAAAACAAAAGCCGTCGCGCCGCCGATTTTGGAGGAAAAAAAAGCCGGTACGCCGCCCGCGCCGAAGGTTGAAATTTTACCAAAATCCAAAAAAACCGGGCCGCCGCGCACCGTCCGATACGACCTTTTTGTGCGCGACACGACCGTCAATTTTACGGGCAAAAACGCAAAGGCAATGGCCATAAACGGCCAAATCCCTGCCCCGACGCTGCATTTTACGGAAGGCGATTCGGCGGTGATTTATGTCCACAATCAACTCAAAACGCCCACTTCGATGCACTGGCACGGCATCATTTTGCCCAACCGATTTGACGGCGTTTCGTACCTGACGACCGCGCCCATTTTGCCAAACACGACCCACCTTTTCACTTTTCCGATTGTCCAAAACGGCACTTATTGGTATCATTCGCACGATTTGACGGAGCAAATCGGGCTGTACGGCGCGTTTGTCATCCATAAAAAAGACAATGACCCGACCATCCGAACGGCGGACAAACAGCCTGAACACGTCGTGCTTTTGAGCGAATGGACGAACGAAAACCCGGTTCAAATTAACCGCCGTTTGCACGTTGCATCCGATTGGTATTCCATCAAAAAAGGGGCTACCCAAAATTATGGCGAGGCTCTTTTGAAAGGCCATTTTGGAACAAAACTGGCCAACGAATGGAAAAGGATGTTGCCAATGGATGTGTCCGATATTGCCTACGACCGCTTTTTAATCAATGGAAAAACAACCCAAAAACAGCCTTCACACAAAAACGGCGAAAACGTCCGCGTCCGGTTGATAAACGGCGGCGCGTCCTCTTATTTCTGGGTGCAGTTTGCGGGCGGCAAAATGACGGTCATCGGCAGCGACGGCATGGACGTGGAACCCGTCGAAGTGGACAGATTGATTATCGGCAACGGCGAAACGTATGATGTCATGTTGGCGATTCCCGACGACGGGATGAGTTACGAACTCAAAGCCACGCCCGAAGACCGCACCAAGTTTGCCTCCATTTTTTTTGGCAGCGGCATGGAAATGACGGTGCCCGAAATGCCCAAACTCCGCTATTTCGAGGGCATGAAAATGATGAACGGCATGATGGACATGGCCGGAAACATGGACGATATGGGCATGAAAATGTCCGTCCAAAAAATGGACATGAACGCCGTGATGTACCCCGAAATAACGGGCGACCAACCACCGATGAACCACACGAAAATGGACGGCATGAACCACGCAGAAATGCCCGAAATGAAAATGGGCGACTTGACGACCCTCCATTATTCGATGCTGCGGTCAACCGAAAAAACGACCTTGCCCAACGCACCGACCAAAGAAATACGGTTTGAACTGACTGGCAACATGAACCGCTACGTCTGGACAATGGACAATAAAACGATGGCCGAAAGCGACATGATTTTAATAAAACAGGGCGAAAACGTCCGAATCATCCTGACCAATGGCTCGATGATGCGCCACCCGATGCACTTGCACGGACATTTTTTCAGGGTTTTGAACGGGCAAGGCGACCACGCACCGCTCAAACACACCCTCGACATCATGCCGATGGAAACCGATACCATCGAATTTGCAGCCACCGAATCGGGCGACTGGATGTTTCATTGCCACATTTTGTACCACATGGCGGCGGGCATGAGCCGCGTTTTCAGTTACGAAAACTCGCCGCCCAACCCCGAAATCCCCGACCATAAAAAGGCGATGGCGATTTTGAACAAAGGCGACCGCGCTTTTTACACGACCGCAACCGTCGGGCTGGAAAGCAACGGCAGCGACGGCGAATTGAACATCAGCAACACCCGTTGGGCGATTGAAACAAAGTGGCATTTGGGCTTGAACGACCGAAAAGGCTATGAAAGCGTCAGTCATATTGGCCGTTTTGTTGGGAAAAACCAGTTTTTCATGCCTTACGTCGGCTTTGATTATCGCTTCCGAACGGGCGAAAATGACGAAACCGACATTTTCGGACAGTCCAATCGCGTCCAAAAAAGGCGCGTCGCCACGCTCGGTTTTCATTACACGCTGCCGATGTTCCTCCTTTTGGATGCCCGAATAGACCACACCGGGCGGACAAGAATGGAACTGAGCCGCGAAGACATCGCCCTGACCAGCCGGTTGCGGCTCAATTTTATGGTCAATTCTGATAAAGAATACATGGTTGGCGGGCGGTATATCATTACCAAGTACATTTCATTGTCTTCGCATTACGATAGTGATATGGGCTTGGGTGGAGGACTCACCATCACTTATTGAGATGCTATTTTTGTTTGTTGTAAAAATACTTGTGAAATAAAAATTATGGAAAACCAACACCAGCACGACACTTCGACTCCGAAAACTACCCACATCATGCCCGACGGAACGGTCATGCAAGGTTCGATGCACGGCGGCGGCCACGACCACTCGGCCATGATTGCCGATTTTCTCCGGCGGTTCTGGATTTGCCTCGCGCTGACCGTGCCGGTGGTTGCTATTTCGCCAATGTTTCAGCACGCGGTTGGGTATTCTTTCAATTTTCCGGGGCGCGATTGGGTGTCGTTCGCGCTGGCGAGCATCGTCTTTTTTTACGGCGGTTGGCCGTTTTTAAAAGGCTTTTGGGAAGAAGCAAAAAAACGCACGCCCGGCATGATGACCCTGATTGGGGTCGCCATTTCGGTGGCCTATTTTTACAGCACGGCGGTAGTTTTTGGGCTGGTCGAGGGCATGGATTTTTATTGGGAACTCGCCACACTGATTGTTATCATGTTGTTGGGGCATTGGTTGGAAATGAAATCCGTCGCCGGGGCATCGAAGGCTTTGAAATTGATTGTCAAGATGTTGCCCGCCGAAGCACACATGTATCACGGTGAAATGTTGCACGAAATGCGGGTGGACGAACTGAAAATCGGCGACCTCGTCCTCGTCAAACCCGGCGAAAAAATCCCAGTGGACGGTCTCGTCATCGAAGGCAACAGCACGGTGAATGAAAGTATGTTGACTGGCGAAAGTGTCCCAGTTCAAAAAACGATGGGCGCAAAAGTCATCGCCGGAGCCATCAACGGCGAGGGCAGCCTGAAAATTCGGGTCGAAAAATCGGGCAAAGACAGTTACCTCAACAAAGTCATCGCGCTGGTTCAGGAGGCGCAGGCCGCCAAATCGCAGACCCAACATTTGGCCGACCGCGCCGCTAAATGGTTGACTTTCATTGCTTTGGGGGCAGGTTTCGGGACGCTTGCCTTTTGGATTGTGAAAGGCCAAACCTTTTCTTTTGCCCTCGAACGGATGGTCACAGTCATGGTTACGTCGTGTCCGCACGCGCTGGGCGTGGCAATTCCGTTGGTCGTTGCCATTTCGACGGCCGTGGCTGCGCGGCGCGGTTTGCTTATCCGAAATCGGACGGCTTTTGAAAATGCGCGGCGCATCACGGCGATGGTTTTTGACAAAACAGGCACGTTGACCGAAGGCAAATTTGGGGTGTCGCGCATTCAACCGCTCGCCACAAATTTTGACGAAAAAACTTTGCTCGCCCTCGCCGCCGCGCTCGAACAAGAAAGCCAACATCCTATCGCGCAAGGCATCGTGGCTGCCGCAAAAACCGAAAAATTGTCGTTGCCGACGGTTTCAAATTTTGCCTCCATCACTGGAAAAGGCATCACTGGCGAGGTCGGAGGCAAAAAAATCAGCATTGTCAGTCCCGGTTTTTTGAAAGAAAAAAACATCGCGCTGCCTGCCGAAGCCGTCGGAACTGCTGCCGAAACGATTGTTTTTGTATTGGAAAATGAAAAATTGGCGGGTTTCCTGGCTCTCTCCGACAAAATCCGCCCGGATGCCGCCGAAGCCGTTCGGCAATTGAAAAATCAGGGCATCAAAGTTTTCATGGCCACCGGCGACAATGCCAAAGTCGGGCAGGCGGTGTCCGAAACGTTGGGTTTGGACGGTTTTTTTGCCGAAGTTTTGCCCCACCAAAAAGTAGAAATCGTAAAAAACCTGCAAGCCAAAGGCGAATTTGTGGCCATGACCGGCGACGGCGTGAACGATGCCCCGGCACTCGCCCAAGCCGATGTGGGCATCGCCGTTGGTTCGGGAACGGACGTGGCCGCCGAAACTGCCGACATCATTTTAACCGACAGCAAACCGTCCGACGTGCTGGGTCTCGTCAATTTTGGCAAAGCCACCTACCGAAAAATGGTGCAAAACCTGTGGTGGGCAACAGGTTACAACATTGTTGCCATTCCTTTGGCGGCTGGCGTTTTGTACCCGACGTTTGTGCTCAGTCCGGCATTGGGCGCGGTGCTGATGAGTTTAAGCACCATTGTCGTGGCAATAAATGCTCAACTTTTGAAAAAAGATTTGTCTGGATAGGACTTTGGACGTTGCGTGTTTTTTCGATTTTTGGTCTGGCGACGGTGGCGAGTGGATTTGTGCTATTTTTCACAAGCAGGAAGAAAAATTGAAATTTTGAAAGCCTGTGCAACTTTTTCACTTCAAAAACCTACTTGCCTTTTGGCTGTTTCACCTTTGACTTTTTGACACTTTATGATAATTCGATTTGGCATATTGATTTCTCTACTTGCGTGGTTCGTTGCCTTGCCGACGAGCCGTGTTTGGTCGTGCAGTCCTGCCGAAACGTCTGCGAAATGTCATCAAAATGAATCGGCTGGGCAGAAATCGTGCTGCGGCAAATCAGGAAATGAAAACGCCGACACCCAAACGAAAACCGAAAAAGATTGCCCCTGCGACCACGAAAATGGGGGCTGTCACTGTCCCGGCTGCGGGTTGGTTTGTTCCACTGCTCCGGTGGCCGCCGATGTTCCGCACTATTTTTCTGCTATTTTTATGGATTCGGATGCGGTGAAAAAACAGGCATTTTACTTTGCCGAACACCTGCCCGAAGCCGTTTACCTTCCAATTTGGCAGCCGCCACAACTTGCCGTTTGATGCCGCGTCAGCCTGACGTGTGCCTGTTTTTTTCCAAAATTTTTCAAGTTCATCTGACGACTCCAAGTCGTCAGATGAATATTCCAAAACGAACTCGTCTGACGACTTTGAGTCGTCAGACGAGGGCTAATTTTCTCAAAATCAATATTTTATGAAAAATATCATCATCGCGGGCATTGCGCTCGCCCTGTCTGTTTTGGCATTTTCTGCCTGCAAAAATCAACCAAAAATGACGGACGCCGAAAAAGCCGCTGCCGTCGCGTCGGGCACAAAATTCATCTGTCCGATGAACTGCGAAAAAGGCAAAACCTATGACAAACCCGGTTCCTGCCCGGTCTGCCACATGGATTTGGAACCGATGCGCGCCGAAGTCGAAGCCAACAAAGCCGAGTATTTCACTCAATTTTCGGCTAATCCCGCGCAACTTGAAGTTGGAAAATCAGCACTGCTTTCATTTTCGCCAAAAATCCGGGGCAACGAATCTGCCGCCGTTCCGCTCGATTTGGTGCACGAAAAAAAGATGCACCTGATTTTGGTGTCCGATGATTTGTCGTGGTTCGACCACATCCACCCCGAATTTTCGGCCTCTGGAAATTACGAAATCAAGGTTTTGGGCAAAGGTGAAAATTTCACAAACGGTCGCGGACACCACGAAATGAAGTTTGAAAATGGTGGAAAATATTGGGCGTTCACCGATTTCAAACCCACCGGAGGTCTGAACCAAGTGAATAAAACGGAACTCAACGTGGTCGGCACGCCTGCCAAAACTGTCGTTTTCGACAAATCAAAAATGACCTCGACCGTGGATGGCTACACCATTGCACTCGAAGCAGGACATGGCAACGCAGGTTTCACGACGGGCAGCGCACAGCACATCCCGGTGACGATTTCGAAAGGCGGCAAACCCGTTGACCCCGCCACTTTTGAAAATTATCTGGGTGAAAAATCGCACGTCATCATGGTCGAAGTGGCCTCAAAAGAATTTGTCCACACCCATCCGGCGGTGGCAAATGGCAAATTGGACATCCACACCACCTTTGCAAAACCGGGAACGTATCGCGGTTGGCTGCAATTTCAGACCGATGGAAAATTGCACACCACTGATTTTGTTTTGAAAGTGGCGGAAGGTCAGCCGGGCAATAGCGAAGCCAAAACCGACGGCCATAGCGGACACTGATTTTAAAAAAACGACCTGCCCGATTGCCTTAAAACTTTCGGGCAGTTAGAAAACCCGACCCCAAAGACCCATTTCCATTCATTCCTAAATTTTAAAACGATGAAAAATATCATAGTTCTCGGCTTGGCGATGTTGTTGGGTCAATTTGTTTTTGCCCAACAATCGGCCAAAAAATCTTGCTGCGCTGCCAAAACAGGCAGTTCTTGCATAAAAAACGCTTCGGCGCAAACTGATGCGGCAGCCCCCGCCGCGACCAATTTTGCCAGCACGCAAGGCATGGTCAAAAAAAATGTCTCGGTTTCTGGCGAGCGGCAAACTGCTCAATTTCAAGTTTGGGGCAACTGCGGAATGTGTAAAAAAACGATTGAAAAAGCCGCCAAAAATGTGGACGGCGTGGAAAAAGCCGTGTGGAATGTGGATACACATCAATTCACGGTCACGTTCGACGCAGCAAAAACGGAGGTGGGCAAAATCCACCAAGCCATCGCCGCCGTAGGTTACGATACCGACCAAGCACACGGCAGCGACGAAGCCTACAACAATTTGCACGGCTGTTGCCAGTACGACCGGAAAAAATCCTAATCTCTTTTCGTTGGATAAAATTTTGGCGGGTCGGGCGGTGCGAAATCATCGCCCGCCACTGCCAAAGCCAAATTCTAAAATCTACCTTCGCCGCCGATTTTATGAAAATTCGTCTGGGCATTTTGATTTTTTTGATTCAAATATTCGTGGCTGCGCCGACGAATCGGGTTCTGGCGTGTGGCAATTTGGATGCTGAACACGCGGCGAAATTTCATCACTCGCACGACTCGACCAACCATCACCACGAAAATGTCGAATCGAAAAATCATGCCCACGCCCAGAATCATTGCGAAGAAAATCACCCCGACGAACCCTGCTCCGACGACAAAAAAGGGCATTGCCATTGCCCTGGCTGCGGCACTGTTTTCCACGCGCCCGCAGCATTTCCCGCCGTCGAAATTGCGGTTTTCTCTCCTTCCATTTTTACGACTTCGATAAAACGGCAGGCATTTTATTTTGCCGACCACCTGCCCGAAGCCGTTCACCTTCCCATTTGGCAGCCGCCAAAACTATCGGTCTGATGCCGCGTCAGCCCGACGTGTGCCAATTTTTTTCGGTTGAAAAATAAGTCTGGTCGTTTTTTTTGAATGGTCAACCATTTTGGTTTTGAGCCAAGTTAAAAATCTGCCCGACTGACTTCCGAACCTCCGATTTTTCCATTTTTATTTTCAAATTTTAAGCAAACTCGTCAGACGACTTGGAGTCGTCAGACGAGCCTAAACTTTTCAAAATCAATATTTTATGAAAAATATCTGCATCGCGGGCATTTTGCTCGCGGGGTTGGTGGCCGTATTTTCTGCCTGTCAAAACGATGCCCCAAAACCTGCTGAAACTGCCGCCGCACACGACCATGCCGACGGAAATCATGCCCATATTTATGTCTGCCCGATGCACCCGGAGGTAAAAAACGACCAGCCCGGCACTTGTCCAAAATGCAAAATGGATTTGGAAGAACGCCACGCCGAAGCCATGCCCAATGAATTTGAAATGCGTTTCGCCGCTCCGGCCTCGGCGGTCGCGGGTCAGGAAACCACGCTCGTTTTTATGCCAAGAATCAAAGGAAAAGAAGGGGTCTCCGTGCCGCTCGATGTGCAGCACGAGAAAAAAATCCACCTGATTGTGGTCAGCGATGACTTGGCCACGTTCCAGCATATCCACCCCGAATTTCAGCCTGACGGCAAATATTTGGTGAAAACGACTTTTCAAAACGGAGGGAAATACACCCTTTTTGCAGATTACAAACCGACCGGCGCGGATGCCCAATTGGAAAAAATCAATCTCGAAGTGGCGGGCAAAACGGTTCCGACCAAAAAATGGGCGGCAGCCAAAACG
Source organism: Saprospirales bacterium (assembly GCA_031398055.1). Lineage (GTDB taxonomy): Bacteria > Bacteroidota > Bacteroidia > Chitinophagales > Saprospiraceae > M3007. The sequence continues at coordinate 15,629 of JANNMS010000057.1, forward strand.
ACTTCGACGACCACGCCGGGCGGCTATTCAGTCAGCCTCGAATCGGAAATCGGGAAATTTGTCAGCGAAGGCGAAACCCATATTTTGGTAAAAATTTCGAAAAATGGCAAGGAAATCATGGCTTCCGGTCTCGAAAACTACCTCGCTGCGAAAGGTCATTGCGTGATAATCAGCACGGACGGCGAAAAACGGTATTTGCACGTCCATCCCGGCTTGGAAAAAGATAGATTGCACTTGGCGGCAACTTTTGGAAAACCGGGGATTTATCGCGGCTGGCTGCAATTTCAACACGAAGGCAAAATCCAAACCGCTGATTTTGTGCTAAATGTCGTGGATGGCATGGGCGAAACCCCTGCCGATGAACATTCACACGAGGGTCATTCTCATTAAAAAAAGAAAATCATGTTGAATCAACTCATCAAATTTTCCCTCGAAAACCGGCTATTTGTCGTCGCATCGGCGGCTCTGCTGTTGGTTTGGGGCGGCTGGACGGCTTCCAAACTTCCGGTGGACGTGCTGCCCGACCTCAATCGCCCGCGGGTCACCGTGTTTTTGGAAGCGGGCGGCATGTCGCCCGAAGAAATCGAGGCGCAGGCCGTTTTGCCCATCGAAACGGCCCTGAATGGTTCGCCGGGCGTGGAAAGCGTGCGGTCGAGTTCGTCGCGGGGCATCGGTTTGGTTTTTGTCGAATTTGGCTGGGAAGTGGATGTTTTCCGCGCTCGCCAACTGGTGGCCGAAAAACTCTCGACCGTGCCGCTGCCCGACGGACTGACTCCGGTGATGGGCCCGATTTCGTCGGTGATGGGTCAAATCATGTTGGTCGGCGTGACTGCCGAACCGGACAGTGCGACCGGCCAAACCATCAGCACGGCGGCAGATTTGCGGACGCTGGCCGATTTTACCATCCGCCGAAGATTGCTGGCGATAAAAGGCGTTTCGCAGGTCATCCCGATTGGCGGCGACCGTTTGCAATATCAGGTTTTGGTGTCGTCGGTCAAGTTGAAACAGTTCAATCTGACTTTGGAAGACATTGATTTGGCTTTGGAAAATGCCAATTTGAACGCCACCGGAAGTTTTTTAAACCGCTACGGCTCGGAGGTTTTGATTTCGGTTTTGGGTCGGGCGAAAAATTTGGAAGACCTCCAAAAAACGGTCGTTGCCAATCGGGAAGGCTCGCCCGTTTTGCTCAGCCAAGTGGCCGACGTGCAATTTGGCGCGGCCATCAAACGCGGCGATGCCTCGGTCAATGCCCGCCCTGCCGTCATTTTGACCGTCGAAAAACAGCCGGGCGCAAACACGGTGACTTTGACCGACGAAATCGAACGGGCATTGGCCGACCTCCAACCTTCGTTGCCGCCCGACGTGCGGCTAAACGCCAAGGTTTTTCAACAGAAAAATTTCATTGTGAACTCGTTGAAAAATGTGGAGGTGGCACTCCGCGATGGATTTATTTTGGTGGTGATTGTGCTGTTTTTGTTTTTGTTGAATTTCCGCACGACGATTATCACTTTGACGGCCATTCCGTTGTCGTTGGTGATTACCGCGTTGATTTTCAAGTGGTTCGATATTTCAATAAATACTTTGACGCTCGGTGGCTTGGCCATCGCCATCGGCGAATTGGTTGACGATGCCATTGTGGATGTGGAAAATGTGTTCCGAAGACTTCGAGAAAACCGCGAACTCGGCTCGCCCAAAAATTCGCTCCGCGTAATTTACGAGGCATCGAGCGAGGTCAGAAATTCAATCGTTTATGCCACGATAATCGTGGTGCTGGTTTTTCTCCCACTTTTCCAATTGCAGGGCATCGAAGGCCGGATTTTCGCGCCGCTCGGCATTGCCTACATTACTTCAATTTTGGCTTCGCTGGTCGTTTCGTTGACGGTCACGCCGGCACTTTGCAGTTTTCTTTTGCCAAAATCAAAATTGAACGAAGGCCAAGAAAGCGGCCTCGTCCGCTGGTTGAAAAAGCAAGATGTCAAACTCCTGAATTTTGGTTTGGGACATTCAAAAATAGTGATGGCGGCGGCGAGCATCTTAGTCATCGGGGCAATTTTTATGGTCACGCGGTTCGGCACGGAGTTTTTGCCGCCGTTCAACGAAGGCAGTTTTACGATAAATCTTTTCGCCCCGGCAGGCACGTCGTTGGAAGAATCGAACAAAATCGGGACGGTCGCCGAGCGGTTGATTTTGCGCGTGCCGGATGTAAAATATACCGCTCGCCGGACGGGTCGCGCCGAACTCGACGAACACGTCGAACCCGTCTCGAACTCTGAAATTGATGTGGATTTGATTGAAAATGCCCGCCCACGAACGGAAGTCATCGCCGATATTCGCAAACAATTGGACAATCTCGCGGGCGTTTCGGTGAGCATCGGGCAGCCGATTTCGCACCGGCTCGACCATCTTTTGTCGGGGGTTCGGGCGCAGGTGGCGATTAAAATTTTTGGAGAAGATTTGACGGAATTGCGCGGGCTGGCCGGCCAAGTTCAGGAAGTTGTAAAAACAATTCCCGGTGCGGTAGATGTCCAAGTGGAAAGACAAGTCCTTGTGCCTCAACTAACTATCCGCCTCGACCGCGCCGCGCTGCAACGTTACGGGATGCAAACCGGCGAAGTTGCCCGCGACCTCGAAGTGCTTTTTGGAGGAAAAATTATCAGCCAAATTCTGGACGGACAAAAAACTTTTGACCTCGTCCTGCGCGCCGTCGCCGAAGACCGCGAGAACTTGGAAAACATCCGAAAAACACAAATCCACACGCCCGACGGCACTTTAATTCCGCTCGAATCCATTGCTCACATCGAATATGAAAAAGGGATAAACTCCGTAAGCCACGAAAACGGGCAACGGCGAATCGTGATTTCGTGCAACGTGCAGGGCAGGGATTTGGGCAGCACCGTTTCTGAAATTCAAAAAACGGTGGGCGAAAAAGTGCCGATGCCGCAGGGCTATTTTTTGGAATACGGCGGCCAATTTGAAGCCCAAAAAGATGCCTCGCGGCTGATTGGCATTTTGAGCATTTTCGCTTTTTTGGGCATTTTTTTGGTGTTGTATTCTCATTTTCGGTCGTGGCGAATCGTCCTGCAAATCATGTTGAACATTCCACTTGCGCTCGTCGGCTCGGTCGTGGCTGTTTGGTGGACGGGCGGCACGTTTTCGGTGGCGACTTTGGTGGGTTTTATCACTTTGACGGGCATCGCCTCGCGCAACGGGATTATGATGATTTCGCATTACCTGCATTTGATGGAACACGAAGGCGAGAAATTTTCCAAAAAAATGATAATCCGGGGTTCGCTTGAACGGCTGGTGCCGGTTTTGATGACCGCGCTCGTCGCTGCTTTGGCCTTAATTCCTTTGACTTTGGATGCACAGGCGGCTGGGAAAGAGATTTTGTACCCGGTGGCGACGGTGATTTTGGGCGGTTTGCTCAGTTCGACTTTGTTGGATATGATTGTGACTCCGACCGTTTTTTGGGCTTGGGGAAAAAAAGCGGTGGAGGAATATTTTGAAGCAAAAAAATCGGGTCAGGAATTCTAAATTTTTAATTTACAGCCGTACACTTTTAGTTTTTGAAAAATTGAAGGTTTTGATATTCCCGAAGGGAATCCATGTTTATAGGAATTTTAAAGAAAACGAATCGAAATCCCGAAGGGATTTTATGTAAGAAGAACGTGTCAAAACATGAAATCCCTTCGGGATTTTGAAAAAATCAGCCATTTTTCTATAAACATAGATTCCCTTCGGGAATATCAAAACCTTCAATTTTTCAAAAACTAAAAGTGTCCGGCTAAAAAAAATTTAAAAATCGAAAAAGAAAAAATGAAAAAAATATCAATATTCTGGGCGTTCTGGATGCTCGCCTTGCAAGGTCTCGGGCAGGTCTTGACCTCCGAGCAAGCCATCCAATCCGCCCTTCAAAACCACCCACAACTCCGCGCCGCAGCCCTCGACATGCAGTCAAAACGCACCGCCGAAAAATCTGCCCGCGCCCTGCCCAATCCCGAAATCAATGCCGAAAGCCCCACCGGAGAGTTTTACACGGTCGGTGTTTTACAAAATTTCGAGTTGCCGACGGTCTATAAAAACCGCCGAAAAGCGGCGCAGGCAGAAACCTCGCTCGCCGCCGCCGGGCAAAAATTGACCGAAAACGAACTCCGTTTTGCCGTCCGAAACCTGTTTTTGGAAACGCAGACGGCTGATTTTCAATTGGTTTTTGAACGCCGCCGCGACTCCATTTTTCAACAAATTGCCTCGGCCGCCGCCCGGCAATTTGCCGCAGGCGAAATCGATTTTTTGCAAAAAACTTTGGCAGAAAACGAGGCGGGCGCGGCGCGGCAACAATTTTTGGCTGCCCAAAAAGCCGCCGAAAACCTGCGCGAGCAACTCAAAATTTGGACAGGGATTGCCGATTTGGCACAAATCGAAACGCTGCGCCCCGACCTCGCCGCCGCCGCCGATTTTTCCCAAAATCCTTCCATTTTGTACGAAAAACAGGCGGCAGCCGTCGCCGCGCAGCAAATTGCTCTGGCACGCAGTGCCGCGCTGCCCAATTTTTCGCTCGGATATTTGAACCAGGGCGCGAAAAACACGCCGATTGATTACCGTTTTCGGGCATCGGTCGGCGTGCCGATTTGGTTGGGACAAAACCGCGCTGCACGGCAAACCGCTGAAATTGCAAGTCTCGCCGCCGAAAATCGGGCAGTCGCCGCCACGCAAAATGTCGCTGTCGAAACCGCTGCCGAGCAAAACGAAGCGGCGACCGCCCGCGCCCAAATCGAGTATTTTGAAAAAGAAGCACTGCCGCGCAGCCGCTCGATTATCGAAACGGCGGTGCGGCTGCGGAATGCTGGGGAGATTGATTTCTTAAATTTTTTGCGGACGCTGGATTTGGCGTTTTCCATTGAAAATGAATACATTGTGCAACTGCGAACGCTGAACACTGCGCAGATTCGACTGCGGTTTTTGGCTGGAAACTGACTCAGATTCAACCCCTTTTTTTCATTAAAATTCAAATTTAAAAAGATATGAAATCGCTCTTGTTTTCAATTTTCGCACTGTTTTTTTCGTCCACAGCGTGGTCACAGGAACAGCACACCCACGCCGACGGCACCACCCACGCCGCGCACGGCGACGAAACCGCAGCCTCTGCCAAGCCGGGAGCCGACCATTTCACCATTTATGGTGAGTCGGACAAATATGAATTGACGCTGTATTTTCCCGAAATTATGGCAGGTAAGGAGGCGCACCTGACCCTTTTTATGGCCGATTTTTACACGAACCGACCCATCGAAAAAGCAGATTTGAAAATTTCGACGGCGCAAAATCCGCAGCAGGTTTTTGAAGTGAAGCCACTTTCGCCGGGCGTTTACGAATTGCACACGACATTTTCTGAGACGAAAAACTATACTTTAAATGTGCAAATCGCCCACGCGAACGGCGCAGATTTGATTGGTTTGCAAGGGGTCGAGGTCGGCAAAAAATTGGTTGCCGAAGCCGCAACCCCGCCCGATGAACATGGGCGCACGAGCGGTTGGCTGATGTTTTTGGGTGGCCTTTTGCTCGGCGTGGTTGCCATGTTTTTTATTTTTAAAAATAAAAACCGGACCCTGACGACCGTGTTTTTGCTCGCAAGTGCTTGGTTTTCAACCACAAACAACAATCCGACTTTCGCGCACGGCGACGACGACCACGGCGCAAAATCGGGAAGCAGTTTTGGAAAAATGGTGGATGCTCCGAAAGAAACCCAGTTTTTGTTCGAGATTTTGACCCAGCCGATTGCCGTTGGCGACTACAATTCGGCGACGACGATGTTTGGGACAATCGTTCCTGCGTCGGGCGGTTTGGGTGCGGTGGTCGCGCCGCAGTCCGGGCGGATTTCGTCGGTGAAAATTGCGGTCGGGCAATTGGTTCGGGCGGGGCAGGTCGTGGCGGTTTTGCAGCAAAACATCGGCACGGCGGAGCAGGTCGGCGTGGCTTCGACCAACGCTGGTTTGCTTTTGCAAATTGAAAATGCACGGGTTCGGCGAACAGCGGCGCAGCGCGAATTTGACCGTTTGAAAAAAATAGAAGACATCGCGGCGGCGAAAGATTTGCAGGCAGCCGAGGCCATTTTGAACGCCGTGCGCGCCGAAATCGAAGTTTTGGAAAGCAAATTTGTTGGTGCGAATTCGTCGGCAAACAACCGGACGGTTTCGTTGGTCGCGCCGATTTCGGGCGTGGTCGGGGCGTTCACGTTGACGGCGGGCGCGGAAGTCGCGGCAGGGCAAACGATTTTCACCGTGACCAATATAAATAAGGTGTACGTCGAAGCGCAGGTGTACGACCGCGACGTGCCGATGGTGCGGGCGGGCAACAAATTTTTGGTGACCTGCTCCACCGACGACCACAAAACCGCCGAGGTTCGGCTAATTTCGCAAGCGCAAACGATGAATCCCGGCAACCAAAGCCAACGCGTGCTTTTTGAAATGGACAACCCGACGGGCGATTTTAAAATCGGGGAGTTCGTCACGGTGAAGGCTTTGAACAATGAAAAAAGCCGCCAAATCTCAATTCCAAACTCGGCTTTGACCGAAATCAATGGCAAAACGGCGGTGTTTTTGAAACACGCGCCGGAGGAATTTCAACTCAGTTATGTGCAGGTGGGCGAGGACGATGGGACGCGGACGTTAATTTTAAAGGGCATCGAAGAGGGGCAAAAAGTGGTGAGTTCGGGGGCTTACGAAGTGAAAATGATGTATTTGAACCAGTAAAACGCACTGCGCTTTCGTTTTTAGCAATTTGCAGCCTGCCCAAAATTTCGGGCAGGCTGCAAAAAAACACCGCGCCCAGCACTTCGCCGCACCTGACGGCACTTTTTCAGCCGCCCCGGGCATAAATCCTGCTTCCATTTTTTTCCTGTTTTTTTTCAAAAAACGCTGTAAGTCAAGCACTTGCAGTGTGTTTTGTATTTGGCTATATCTGGCTGACGGTAGCGGTTGAAATCCGGTTTTTCACAAATCAAAACCGGACAGGCCGAAGCCAAACTTGACTTTCCATCATTCTTTTTTCAACTTAAACATTTTCTATTTTTATGAAAAACATTCAGTTCATCCTTGTCTTCGCCGTTTTGTCGGCCACCGCTTTTTCCTGCGGAAACGAAAAAGCAGGCGGCACAGCCGCATCTTTTACCACCGAAATTTTTTGCGACCACTGCGAAAAATGCGAGTCCTGCAAAGCACGGGTCGAAACAGCCCTGCTGGCGACCGCCGGGGTCAATTCGGCCAACATGAAAGTTGCCGAAAAATCCATCGCCGTCACCTACGACCCGGCCAAAATCAACGAGCAGCAAATCAAAGTGGCGATTTCAAAAACTGGTTTTGCCGCCGGAGATGTGCCAGCCGACCCGACGGCTTATGACAATCTGGACGACTGTTGCAAGAAAAAATAATTACGAACGGCGGACGGTTGACGGCGGACGGTACACGACTTGTGGCCGTCAACCGTCCGCCGTCCGCCGATTTAAGCCAATTTTATGATTGACCAAGTCATCAAATTTTCAATCCAAAACAAAATAGTCATCGGGCTATTTGTCCTCGCGCTCATCGGTTGGGGCAGTTATTCGTTGTCGAATTTGCCGATGGATGCGCTGCCAGATATTACAAACAATCAGGTGCAGGTCATCACGTTGGCACCGACGCTCGCCTCGCAGGAGGTCGAACAGTACGTCACCGCGCCCATCGAAACGGCCTGCGCGAGCCTGCCCGATATGGTCGAGTTGCGCTCCATTTCGCGGCTCGGCCTGTCGGTCATCACCATCGTTTTTGAGGACAAAGTCGATATTTACCTCGCCCGGCAACTGGTCAACGAACGCCTGAAAGAAGCCGAAGAAAACATCCCAAAAGGCGTGGGCAGCCCCGAACTCGCGCCCGTTTCGACGGGTTTGGGCGAGATTTACCAATACGTTCTGCACACCAAACCGGGGTTCGACACCACTTTTTCGAGCATGGAACTTCGCACCATTCAGGATTGGATTGTCAAACGCCAACTCATTTCCGTCCCCGGCATCGCGGAGGTCAATACCCTCGGCGGCCACCTCAAACAGTACGAAATCGCGGTCAACGCCCAGCAACTCAAAGCCATGAATGTTACCGTGCAAGAACTGTTCGAGGCACTCGAAAAAAACAACGAAAGCACCGGCGGCAGTTACCTCGAAAAGGGCCCGAACGCCTTTTTTATTCGCGGTCTCGGCATGGTGAAAGACCTCCACGACATCGAGGCGATTGTAGTAAAAGAGTCGGAAGGCGTGCCCGTTTTGGTGCGAAATATTGCCAAAGTGCAGTACGGAAATGCAACGCGGTACGGCGCGGCGACCCGGAACGGCGAGGGCGAAGTCGTCATCGGCGTGGTGATGATGCTCAAAGGACAGAACTCGGCGGAGGTTACGAACCGCGTCAAAACACGCATCGAAAGCATCAAAAAATCACTGCCGGAAGGCGTGGTCATCGAGCCGTTTTTGGACAGAAGTGCGCTCGTCGAACGGGCAATCAGCACCGTTTCCACCAATCTTTTGGAAGGTGGTTTGATTGTCGTTTTCATTTTGGTTTTGTTCCTCGGAAACCTGCGGGCGGGCATGGTCGTCGCTTCCGTCATCCCACTTTCGATGCTTTTTGCGCTGGGGATGATGCGTGTTTTTGGCGTTTCCGGCAACCTGATGTCGCTCGGCGCGATTGATTTTGGGTTGATTGTGGACGGCGCGGTCATCATTGTTGAAAGCATTGTCCACCGCATTTCGACCAATGTTTTGTCGGGGAAAAACAGGCTCACGCAAAGTGAAATGGACTCCGAAGTCTATATCGCATCTTCCCAAATCCGAACCTCGGCGGCGTTCGGCGAAATCATTATTTTGATAGTTTATCTGCCCATTTTGACGCTCACCGGCATCGAGGGAAAAATGTTCGGGCCCATGGCGCAGACCGTCAGTTTTGCCATTTTGGGGGCGTTTTTGTTGTCATTGACCTACGTTCCGATGATGTCCGCGCTGTTTTTGAGCAAAAAAACATCCCACAAAAAAAACATCTCCGACCGGATGATGGACGTTTTCCAACGGATTTACAGCCCGATGATTCGCTTCGCGCTGCGCCAAAAAACAGCGGTCGTGGCCGCGTCGGTCTTGATGTTTTTGGGCAGCGTTTTCATGTTTTCAAAAATGGGCGGCGAGTTCATCCCGACCCTCGAAGAAGGGGATTTGGCTTTGAACACCCGTATCATGGCGGGCAGTTCGCTGACGCAAAACGTGGTGATTTTGACCCGCCTCGAAACGATGATAAAAGAAAAATTCCCGGAGGTCAAACAGGTCGTGTCGCGCATCGGCGCGGCGGAAATCCCGACCGACCCGATGTCGGTGGAAGTGGCCGATGTCATCATCGTTTTGAAAGAAAAAAAGGACTGGGTTTCCGCCAAAACGCGCGACGAACTGGTGGACAAAATCAAAAAAGAACTCTCGAACCTGCCCGGCGTGAGCATGGAGTTTTCGCAGCCCATTCAATTGAGGTTCAACGAGTTAATGACCGGCGTGCGCTCCGACGTGGCGATAAAAATTTTTGGAGAAGATCTCGACGTGCTTGCCCAAAAAGGCAGCGACGCCATCCGATTGATTGAAAATGTCCCCGGCGTGGCCGACCTCAAAGCCGAACAGGTCACGGGGCTGCCGCAGATTTCGGTCAATTACAACCGCGAGCAAATCGCCCAATATGGTTTGAGCATTTTTGATGTCAACCGGACGCTGCGGGCGGCGTTCGCGGGCGACGTGGCGGGGGTCGTTTTTGAGGGCGAAAAACGGTTCGACATGATTGTTCGCCTCGAAAAATCGCTCCGCTCGGACATTGACGACATCCGAAATTTGTCCATCCCGATTGCCGGCGGCGCACAAATTCCGCTCAGCCAACTGGCGCAAATTGATTTCAACGCTGGCCCGATGCAGATTTCGCGCGACGACGGGCGGCGGCGCATGACCCTCGGCCTGAACGTCCGAAACCGCGACGTGCAATCGGTCGTCGAGGAAATAAAACTGAAATTGGACAGCGGCCTCAACCTGCCGCCCGGTTATTATTTGACCTACGGCGGCCAATTTGAAAACCTCATCGAGGCCAACAAACGGCTGGCAATCGCGGTGCCGGTCGCGCTGTTGCTGATTTTGGTTTTGCTCTATTTTACGTTCCATTCGCTGCGGCACACCTTGCTAATTTTCACGGCCATCCCGCTTTCGGCCATCGGCGGGGTGCTGGCTTTGTGGCTTCGCGGGATGCCTTTTCGATTTCGGCGGGGGTCGGTTTTATTGCGCTTTTTGGCGTGGCGGTGCTGAACGGCATTGTGCTGATTGCCTATTTTAATCAACTCAAAAAGGAAGGTTTGAAAAACATCGAGGAGCGGGTTTTGACCGGGACGCCCGTCCGGCTGCGGCCTGTTTTGATGACGGCGGCGGTGGCTTCGCTGGGTTTTTTGCCAATGGCTTTGTCGAGTTCGGCGGGCGCGGAAGTGCAAAGGCCGCTGGCGACGGTGGTTATTGGCGGACTGATTTCGGCGACTTTGCTGACGTTGTTGGTTTTGCCGGTGTTGTATGTTTTGTTTTCGGGGGAGAAAAAAATTAAGGCTTGACTTTTTTAAAATTAACCTTTATCAAAATGGCAAAGCATTTTTATTTCAAATTCGGACCAAGCAATTGCTTTTTTAAAACTTGCTTACTGGTCGAAAAGGTTGGGGAATTTGCCGACCTGCCTATTTTTTTCAATAATGGCTGGTCGTGGCGGCTGGAAGATTTTCAAAAAAACTGCGGTACGTTCGATGCCGAAAAATTTCAGGAGGAGGCTAAAAATCGAAAATATCAATGGAAGGAAATTGACCAGATAAAAGACTTCGTGCAGTTGAGCCAAGAAGCGACGGGCGAGAATTATTTCTGGACTTTTTATTACCCGAAGGTATTTGTTTTTCAAATGGAGGGGGTGGCAAAGGATGATATTTCCAATCGTTTTGACCAAAAACCGGGCGAAAATCAATACGCCAAAATCGTCCTTGCGAAATGTTGCCGTGTTTTTGATTTAATCAATTTGCCCGTTTTTTTCGCCACCCTTCATGCTAATCAACGCTACAACCGCTGCACGCTCAGCCAATTTTCGGGAGCCGAACATCAGTACGCTGATTTTTTGATGCCCGATAAATTGGTTTCTGATAAGATGAAAACCGAGCCCGAGGAGCGGCTGGATTTCCTTTCGCCCGTACAATTCGAGACCCTGATTTTTTTGATTTTTCATCATGCCGGGATTTTTTGCTCAACCTGCCGGGGCGGAACGGTCAAAGATTTTGACCTGAAAATCACGGTTTTGCCCAATTCTGGTTTGCAGCAATTTTTTCAGGTCGGCTCGTTTTTCATTCAATTGAAAAAGGAAAATGGCGGCACTCCGGTCGAATTGAAGGACGGCGGTTATACCATTTGGTTGGGCGCGTCCAATTTTGAAAAAAGGGTTTTTGGCAAGGATTGGATTGAAGCACAACTGACTCGTTTTCCAAAAGTCAATGATTGGCTTCGGCAATCGCTTGATTTTCTTTCATATTAAACTGAAAAACTTCCCGAAAGAGCCGTGTCGAACGAGGCTCGACCGTACGTTTCAAAATTAAAAAAGATGAAAAATAAAATTTCAATCGCAGTCGTCGCCCTGTTTGCCGGGCTGTCCGTTTTCGTTTCCTGTAAACAGGACGCACCTGCCGAACCCATCATATCCGCCACCGAACACGCCCACCGCGACACCGTCGAAGTGGTGAAAGACAACCTCGTCATCACCTCCCGGCAGTTCAAAGCGGCTGGCATCGAATTGGGAAATATCCAAAAATCCAACCTCGCCGGAAGCATCAAAGTCTCCGGTCGGCTCGAAGTGCCGCCGCAAAATCAGGCGGAGATTTCGGCCTACGTTGGCGGCATCGTCAAATCTATCCAAGTTTCGGCGGGCAGTTTTGTCCGAAAAGGACAGACCGTGATGACGCTCGAACACCCCGATTTTTTGAAAATTCAGGAAGAATACTCCGGTGCGCGGAGCAACCTCGATTTTTTGGAAAAAGATTTCCAGCGAAAAAAAGAACTGGTCGTTGGAAATGTCGTCTCCGAAAAGGCTTTTCAGGAAGCCGAGTCCAAGTACAATTTTGAAAAAAACCGCCTTGCCTCGCTCGCCGGGCAACTTTCGATGCTTGGCATCTCGGTCGAAGATTTGAACAGCGGCAAAATCACGAACGTGCTGTCGCTTCGCTCGCCAATCAATGGCTACATCACCCAAGTTCACGGCAGCATCGGCGCGTTCGCCGAACCGAACAAGATGCTTTTTGAAGTGGTCGACAATTCCAATATTTTGGTGCGCCTCGATGTGTACGAACAGGATTTTTATAAAATCAAAAAGGGTCAAAAAATCAGCATTTTGCTCCCAAATCAGGGCAATGCCGAAATCGAAGGGCACATTTTGACCCTCGGAAAAGCGATGGACAGCCACACAAAATCCATCGCGGTCTATGCCGAAATCCGAAAAAACAAGCGACAAGACCTCATCCCCGGCATTTTTGTCAACGCCCTGATTTTTGTGGACGGCCACGCCGCGTCGGTCGTGCCAGCGGAAACGGTCATTCGTTCCGGCGAAAAACAGTACGTTTTTATCGTCAACCAAGATTTGTGCAGCAAGCCGAACATCCCCGGAAAAGACCCGCACTCGGTGAAAGATGCAGCCGGAAACACCATCCCCTTGGCTTATAAAATGGTGGAAGTCAAAACCGGAGCAGCCGACAAAAACGTGGTGGAAATCAATCCGGCGCAGGAAATCTTTGCGACCGACCAATTGGTGGTGAAAGGCGGCTATTTTCTGATGTCGGCTTTAAAAAGTGGTGAAACGGTCGGGTGTTGCGCCCCAGAAACAGAAGAGAAAAAGGAGTGAATTCAAAGACAAAAGCATTTTTTTTTACAAAAATTAAAATCAAACAACAATGCTCAACACCGACCCAACCCATGCCCATGCCTACGATGCGCAGGGCAAAATGACCTGTTGTTCGCTCGAAGAAAAAATCTACGCCCGCGCCGACGCGCAACTCAAAGCCGAAACCCACACCGATGAAGATGGTCACGACCACGGCGGCGAAGCGACGGGATGGAAAAATTATTTGCCCGTGATTTTCAGTCTCGTGCTGCTTTTGTCGGGCATCGCGCTCGATAATTGGCTCAAACCTGACTGGTTTTCTGGTTGGCTGCGAATTGTTTGGTACCTCGCGGCTTACCTGCCCGTCGCGCTGCCCGTGATGAAAGAAGCCGTCGGGGCCATCAAAAAAGGGGCGTTTTTCACAGAGTTTATGTTGATGAGCATCGCCACGCTTGGCGCGTTTTACATCGGCGAATATTCGGAAGGCGTGGCGGTGATGATTTTTTACGCCATCGGCGAACTGTTCCAACAAGCCGCCGTGAACCGCGCAAAACGCAGCATCAAAGCCCTCCTCGACGTGCGCCCCGACACGGTGAATGTGCTGCGCGGCGAAAAAATATTTACGGTCAGCCCCGGCGAGGTGCTGCCCGGGGAGTTTATTGAAGTTAGACCGGGCGAAAAAGTCGCGCTCGACGGCACGTTGGCGAGCGAAACGGCATCGTTCAACACCGCAGCCCTCACCGGAGAAAGCAAACCGGACACAAAAACCAAAGGCGAAACCGTGCTGGCAGGCATGATAAATCTGAACACCGTCGCCGATGTGCGGGTGACTTCGCTTTTCAAGGACTCAAAACTCGCGCGCATCCTCGAATTGGTGCAGGACGCGACCGCCCGCAAATCGCAGACGCAACTTTTCATCAGCCGTTTTGCCAAAACTTACACGCCCATCGTGGTGTTTTTGGCGGCAGCCATCACCGTGCTGCCGATGCTTTTTGTGGAAAATTATGTGTTCAATGATTGGCTTTATCGGGCGTTGGTTTTCCTTGTCATTTCGTGTCCCTGCGCGTTGGTCATTTCCATTCCGCTGGGGTATTTCGGCGGCGTCGGGCTGGCGAGCCGCAACGGGGTTTTGTTCAAAGGCTCCAATTTTCTCGATGTGATGACCCAAATCAACACCGTCGTCATGGACAAAACCGGGACATTGACGAAAGGCGTTTTTAAAGTGCAACAAGTGGACACCGCGTCGGGTTTTGATGCTGAAAAATTGGTGCAAATCGCCGCCGCACTCGAAAGCAAAAGCACACATCCGGTCGCGCTCGCAGTGGTCGAATTTTTTGGAAAAAACAAAACGATGCTGCCCGTTTCTGAAGTAGAAGAAATCGCCGGGCATGGCATTCTTGGCAAAATCAACGGTGATGAAGTGCTGGCAGGCAACTTGAAAATGATGGAAAAATTCGGTATCGCCACGCCATCGGAGGTCGAAAACATAGTAGAAACCTTCGTTTTGATAGCAATAAATGGAAAATATGCTGGCTGCATTGTTATCGCTGACGAACTGAAAGATGATGCAAAACAGGCTGTTGCCGACCTGCACAGCATGGGTATCCAAACCGTGATGCTTTCGGGCGACAAAACAAGTGTGGTACAAAAAGTGGCCGCCGCGCTCGGCATTGACCGCGCTTTTGGCGACCTGTTGCCCGAAGGGAAGGTGGAAAAAGTGCAGGAATTGAAAAACGAAGGCCGCCGCCTCGCTTTCGTCGGCGACGGCGTGAACGATGCGCCCGTCGTCGCGCTGGCCGATGCGGGGATTGCCATGGGTGGCCTCGGTTCGGACGCTACCATCGAAACCGCCGACATCGTGATTCAAAATGACCAACCTTCAAAAATTGCTGCTGCCGTCCGCATTGGAAAAATCACGCGCCGCATCGTCTGGCAAAATATTGGTTTGGCCATGGCGGTGAAAATTGCTGTTTTGAGCCTTGGGGCAGGCGGATTGGCGACACTTTGGGAGGCAGTTTTTGCGGATGTGGGCGTGGCACTTTTGGCGATTTTGAACGCCGTGCGGATTCAAAAAATGAAAGTATAAAACTGCACGAAGGGAGAATAATTTTGGATTTCAAATTTTCAAAGTTAGCAAAAATCAAAGATTCGTAAAAATCAATCAGGTCAAACGCATTAAAATTTCAAAAACCCGTAGGGTTGGCATTTAGGTAGAAAATCGAAGTGCGTTTTATTAAAAATGCCGTAGGCATGGCATT
>JANNMS010000161.1:0-3762 GCA_031398055.1 Saprospirales bacterium
GAAGGGATTTTATGTAAAAACTCGCGCCTGAAAACATAAAATCCCTTCGGGATTTGAGGAAAATGCCCTTGCTCTGAGCTATAAACATAGATTCCCTTCGGGAATGGATTTTAATGCGTTTGACCTGGGTGTTTTTCAAAAAATCACCCTTTCAAAAAACGTTTCAAACCCAGCGGCACTCCCGTTTCGTCGAGCAATTGCAAAAAATAAACGCCTCGTTCCAAATTGCCCACCTCCAAGATTCGGGCATCGTTTTTTTCTGAATCTTGATTTTGGGTAAAATTTTGAGTCAAAACCACTCGCCCGAAAGCATCCGCGACCACTGCTTTTTTCAAATTTTTAGGCAAATTTTTTATCCAAAAAACAAGTTGCCCGCCGACCACTGGATTGGGCGAAATTTCAAATTCAGCAAAAGTAGTGGTCAAATTTTGGCTGCCAGAAGTGGGCAATATACCTTTTTGATATTTGACAGTTTCGGTAAAATAATCGGTGTAAATCAAATGAAAAACACCCTTTCCAAAAGCCAACTGCGGGAAAAACTGCTCTCCAATTTCGGCAGCGACGTGGACAATCGGGGCATTTTCCAAACCTGCCACGCCCGTTTCCGAAAACGCAAAAACGATGTCTTGCCCCGTCCCCGAAAACCCGTCCGACTCCCAAACCACACCGAGCGTTTTCCCAAAACCAGCCACGTCGGGGCGATTTTGTGCGCCGTCGGCAGCAGCGGGCAGGGGAAGTTGAAAAGGTTCGTCGGGCTGCATCGTCGCAGCATCGAGACCGTTGGCATAAACCCGGATTTTGCCCAAACCCTTTGACATCCAGACAGTTGCGAGTTTTTCGCCGTCGTGAAAAATCCGGGGCGCACTGACCGGACAGGCATTTATTTCCCAATCCGTGTTGTCCACGTCGGCGGCGGTGGCGAAAGTTTTGCCTGCATCGGTCGTGCGCGCCACCCAAATATCCCGGATATCGCCGCGATTGGCACGAAACGCCAGCCAAATCGAATCGCCCGAAACCGCCATGTCGGACAAACAACATTCACAAACCACGCCACCGCCCGGCACCGATTCGCTCGCCACGACGGGCGGCAGAAAAGTCGCCCCGCCGTCGGTCGAGCGCACGAACAGATATTTTGCAGGCTCAAAATTGGAAGTACAAATAAAACTGACCATCGGATTGCCCGCCGCGTCGGTTGCCAACGTGGGCAAAATGCTTCGCTGACCGGGCGCGGTGGCAAAAATTTGGACGGGCGGCAAAAAAGTCAGTCCGCCATCGTCGGAGCGGGCAAGGAAAATGCCGAGGTTGAATTTTTCAAAAACCACAAAAACCCGGCTGCCCGAAACCGCCAAATCCAGCCCGCCAAAATCATAAATACTCGGAAAAATATTGCCCGTTGAAATCGAAACGGGTGGCAAAAACGTCCCATTTTCTTGCCTTGAAATCCAAATTTGGGCATCCGTGCCACTCGTTTTTGCCCAAACCACGAGCGGCGAACCATCGGGCAAAAGACCAATTCGAGGGCTGGCAAAACCAAAACTATCTGCCGCGACCGATTCGGCAGCCGACCAAACGGGCGTGTTTTGGGAAAAGCAAATCGTCGGAAAAATCAACAGCAGCAGGGTTTTTGTAAAATTTTTCATCCTTTTCAAAAAATTACTGGCAACACTTTTTGATGAATACTTTTTTGAAAAGCCATTTTGAAAATTTTAGAAAATTCATTTTTGAATAAATTTGAAAATGGCCTGATAGCCTCAAAATAGATGAATTTTTCAGGCGGTAGCATAATTCATCCGTCTGAAACTACAAAAGATGAAATTTTGAATGGTATTGAACGGGGTGAGGTGGTCAATGGTGAAGCATTTTACTTTTTCAAAAAACTGCTGCACCTGTTGGACCAACGTTTTTTCGGAGTATTGCCGAATTTCGATGCCGCTGCATTTTTTTGGCCCCTGCTCCGAAAACGTGCCGATGACCAAAACCCCCGCCGGTTTCACATAATTTTTGACCGTCTCGACGTAGCGAACGATGTCTTTTTCGGTGGTCAAAAAATGAAAAGCCGCTCGGTCGTGCCAAAAATCGTAGGTTTCGGTCGGCATGAAATCGGCGGCATCGGCCACCATCCATTTTACTTGGGCGGCTTTTTTGCCCAGACGTTGGCGGGCGCGGTCGAGTGCTTTTTCCGAAATGTCCAGCACCGTGATATTTTGATACCCCAAATCCAAAAGATTATCCACCAAAAGACTGTCGCCGCCGCCCACATCAATAATCGCTGCTGTTTTCGGCACGGAAAATTGCTCAAAAAACCGGAGCGAAGTTTCGGGTGTCGGCTCGAACCAACTGACTTCTTCGAGTGATTTGGAGGTGTAGATGTTTTCCCAGTGGGATTTTTTATTGAAATTTTCCATAAAAAAGTGGTTTTAAAAATTTATCTTTTAAACCAATCAAAACGGTGTTTTGAACGCCGGATTTTTCAAAAAATCATCATCCGTCAAAGTTTTCAAAAACGCCACGAGGTCAGATTTGTCCTGCGCGGTGAGTTTCAGGCCGCCGGGCTGCATATTATATTGAAGCAAAAAGTCCACCGTCGGCGAATTTTTCACCCCAGAATTGTAATGTTCGACCACTTCTTCGAGGGTTTTGAAACGCCCGTCGTGCATAAATGGCGCGGTCAGGGCGATGTTTAGGAGGCTCGGCACTTTGAATTTGGCGCGGTCGGCGGGGTCGTTCGACACTTTTTCGCGGCCAATGTCGGTTTGCGAAACCTCCACGTCGAGGCCGTTGTTCATAAATTCGTCGTTCGTAAAATTGAAAGTGGCGTGGCAATGGAAACACTCCGCCCCTTTTTCACTGCCAAACGGGTCAAATTCTTCAAAAAACAACTTTCGCCCGCGCTCCTCGTCGGCGGTCAACGTGGTCTCGCCGCGTTTGAATTTGTCAAATTTTGAGTTGTTGGAAATCATCGTGAACTCAAATTGCTCAATCGCTCGCCCAATTCGCTCTTCCGTAATTTTCGTGTCGCCGAACGCACGGATAAATTGGTCGGTGTATTTTTTTTCGGCACTCAATTTTGCCACCACGTTGGCCAAAGTTTCGTTCATTTCGAGCGGGTCTTGAATCGGTTTCAAGGCTTGGTCTCTGACGAGCGGCGAGCGGCCATCCCAAAACATCCCGTTTTTGTGCCACGCGAGGTTCATCACCGACATCGCCTGCCGTTTTCCGGGCAGTTTTTCCACACCGATGCTAAATTTCAAACTGTCCGAAAATGCTTCCGGCTGTCGGTGGCAATCGGCGCAGGCTTGCGAGCCATCTTTCGAGAGCAATTTTTCAAAAAAAAGCATCCGTCCAAGTTGCACCCCGGCGACGGTCGGGCGGTTGTCGGCTGGAAATTCGGGGTCGGGGAAATCGCGCAAATCGATGGTGTAAATCGTGGGGTCAAAAACCGCAGGTTCTTCCACCGGGTCGGGGTCGCAGGCAAAAAAGAGGGCTGCCAGCAGGGGCAGCATGAACCATATTTTTTTCATAAAAAATTGATTTAGTACCGGTAAGGGAACAAGTAAAATTTAACATACCCAATTTTAGTACAGTGTTTTTTGAGGTTCTGACTTCGGAGAAGTCGCACGTTTGTAGAAAGGTGCGATGATTGATTTTTCACGACCTCGGAGAGGTCGAACATTTGTTTAACTTATTGATTTTCAAAAAGATAACAAACGTGCGACCTCTCCGAGGTCGAGAAAAAACCGGGTGAATTCCTTTCTACAAACG
>JANNMS010000054.1:0-9458 GCA_031398055.1 Saprospirales bacterium
TTGGTTGGGCTTACAACGGTTTGAAACCATAAAACACGCTTTCACGGCATTTGCTTCCGGTTAATAAAGCAGGACACTAACGATTGCAAGCAATCACATTAAACTTTTTTAACCCCAAAACTTACAAATCATGAGGCGTCCCCGCCAACAACTTTTTCGAGTATTTTTTAGTGAAAAAAAGTAGTTGGCGAGGACGCCAACTACGGCAAATTCAAATTTTTTTTGAAATGAAAATAATCAAAGCTAACTTTGCGTTTCAAAGTACTTTTTAAAAATAATTTTCTAAATCTTTAAAATTCAAATTTTTATGGAAACCAGCCCGCAACTCGAGCCTTCATTTTTTCAAAAAAATAGCACCACTTTAAAAGGAGTGCTGATTTTTTTGCTCACCCTGTTTTTGTTGATTCCGGCAAACATGGTCGAAAGTTTGATTTACGAACGCGAATCCCGACGCACCGAAGCCGTGACCGAAGTTTCGGGAAAATGGGGCAATTCGCAGACCATCACGGGTCCAGTTTTGGTGTTGCCTTTTGAAAAAATCTTGCGCGACGACAAAGGCAAAGAATTTTCAAGGGAAAAAAAATACGCCTATTTTTTGCCCGACGAATTGAAAATCAATGGCGAAGTCGCGCCAGAAACACGCCATCGAGGCATTTTTGAAGTCGTGGTTTACAAAACCGGGCTGTCGGTCGAGGGCAATTTTTCAAAATTACCCATCGAAAATGTGGTTTCCGGCGAGGTCAATATTTTGCGGAACGAGGCATTTTTGGCCTGTGGCATCCCCGATTTGCGCGGCCTCGAAGACCAAGTAAAATTGGATTGGAATGGCGATGTGAAATTTTTTGAACCCGGAATTCCGGTGGATGGCGTGGCCGAAAGCGGGGTGCACGTGGCGGTAAATGTGCCGTCCGACGCTGAAAAATTTTCTTTCAAAATGAATTTATCGCTGCGCGGTTCGGGCAATTTAATGTTCACGCCGCTCGGAAAAACCACTGAAATCGATTTGAAATCGCCGTGGCGCGACCCCGGTTTTTCGGGCGCGTTTTTGCCGACTTCCCACGAAATCACGAACGATGGATTTTTGGCAAAATGGAAAGTGCTGAACCTCAACCGAAATTACCCGCAGGCTTGGGCGACCGGCACGGCAGTCAATTTCGGCGGCAGCAATTTTGGCGTAGGTTTTTTGTTGCCAGTGGACAATTATCAAAAATCAACGCGCTCGGTGAAGTATGCGATTTTGTTTATCGGCCTCACTTTTTTGGTCGTGTTTTTTATTGAAATGAAAAACAGTCGGCGCGTCCATGCCTTTCAATATGCTTTGATTGGCCTCGCTCTGGTCATTTTTTATACCCTTTTGGTTTCGATTTCGGAGCAAATGGCTTTCAATTCAGCCTATTTTATCGCAGCGGCGATGACGGTTTTGCTCACCGGATGGTATGCAAATTCACTTTTTGACAGTCGGAAAATGGGAATTTTGGTCGGCTCGACCTTGGCATTGTTGTATGGATTTTTGTTTGTCACGCTGCAATTGCAAGATTTTGCATTGCTTTTTGGCAGCCTCGGGTTGTTCGCGATTTTGGCGGCGGTGATGTATTTTTCGAGGAAAATAGAGTTTTAGAGGTTAGTTTTTAGAGGCTAGAGGTTAGTTTTTACACTATTCTCTAACCTCTAAAAACTAATCTCTAAAAATTATTTGTCTTGTTTCGCAAACACTTTTTTCAAAATATCTGAAACGCGCATGGCTGGATTCGAACGAATATCCAATTCTTTTTTCGCCACCAATTGGAACAGGCCGGCGAGCGCCATATTGGTCACGTGGTCGTCCAAATTGGGGTTGGTTTCTTTCACCATCGGCAATTTGTTGTAGGCTGTGACCGATTTTTTCCAAAGTTCGCGGGCGTTCACTTTGTCCAAAGATGCCTGAATTATCGGCAAAAATTCGGTGTAAAGTGCCTCCGACGTGTTGATTTTCAGGTATTCGGTGGCTGCGTTTTTGTCGCCCATCAAAAGTTTCATGGCATCTTTAAAAGTCATGTTTTTGATGGCGGCGATGAAAATCGGCTTGGCTTTGATGGCAGCGTCTTCGGCGGCGCGGTTCATCCGCTCGGTCAAATCGGCTTCCAAATTGGAGAAACCGGGCAATTTGCCCACTTTTTTGACCACATTTTGGGCTTCTTCCGGCAGCAGGATTTTGTACGGACTCAAAAAATAACCGTCTTTCGCCGACAAAAAATCAACCGCCGAAGCCACGCCGTTGTCCAAAGCCTCTTTCAAACCTTGCCCGATTTGTTCTTCGCTCAAACTTTCGCCGCCGCCCAAAACCTGGGATTTGGCTTTTTCCGCGGCTTTTGTCAATTTGCCCAACTGTGCATTTGCAACAGAAAAAGAGAAAATGGCAATCGCCAAAAAGAATACTTTTTTCATTTTTAGATTTTTAAATTTTATGGAACGAATCAATTGTTTTTGAAACGGATTGGTGACGAAATGTCTCGCGGCGGTTGCTTTCTTTTCAAATCTTTAACCTTGTTTTGGTTATTGGGTGATTAGTTATTGGTTGATTAGTTGGCGGTTGATTGGAATTTCGACTAATTTTTTGTCCCAATTTTCAAAACGTCCATCCAAAAAATCAGACATTTCGACGGGGCAAATTTCCGAAAAAAATCCACAATCAATTGAAAATCAAAAAGTTGAGTTATTTTTTTCAAAATTTTTAATAATTAATTAATGTAACCTCTTGAATTTTTCAACTGTCTTTTGGTTTAGAAGATTGGAAAGATGAATCAATCTGCCAATCGTTCGCTCAACTACTAAAACTAAAATTAAGTTATGAAAAACAGTCTGATTATCTCTTTTGCCATTTTTTTGGCGTCTCTTTTTTCACCCAATTTTTTGGCGGCTGGACAATCCAAATTTGGCGGCGACCCACTTTTTCATTTTGTCATCACCGAAAAAAAATTGTGGATTGTCGGCGATGAATTTCCGGTCAAAAACCTCGATGTGAAAATCACGGACGAAACTGGAAAAGTCGTTTTGGAAAAAGTTTTTTGCACAAAATCCGAACGTTGGTTTTTGGATTTGACCAATTTGCCGGAAGGAAAATACAAAGTGACCGCCGGGAATTTGCAAGCCGAATGGGTGAAAAAGTCGGGATTGCATTTTTAGTCTGGAGGGCGAAATTTATTTCGCCAAAAGGCGAGGCGAAATAAATTTCGCCCTCCACGCAAGTTTTGATATTTGGAGACAAAATGCGTTGAGATTCTTTTCCAAAGACATTTGTTCGTTTTACTTTTGACCGAACCAATGACTCACCAATCTCCAAATATTTCAATCAATTATTAATGCCACCGAAGGTTTCAATGCCTCCGGTGGCATTTTTTTTCACTTTTTTCACTTTCAAATTTACCAAATCATGCTCAGACAGTTTTCTCTACTCCTGTTTTTTGTCCTGTTTTTTGGGCAAATTAATGCTCAACAATGGCTTGACGAGTCCATTTTAAACAAAGAAAACCCCAATTTTTTTGAAATGCGCGACGCTTTCGAAACCTATTGGAAAGACAAAAAAATCGAAAAAGGCAAGGGTTTTAAACCATTCAAACGTTGGGAATGGTTTTGGGAAACCCGAGTCGGGCAGGACGGCTCGTTTCCAGACCGCTCGATTATTTGGGAAGAATCGAAACGCAAACCGAGCCAATCGGCCAACAGAAATATGCCGCCAGCAAACTGGACGAGCCTCGGCCCAAATTCTTCGGGCGGTGGATACGGCGGTGTCGGTCGCATCAATTGCGTGGCTTTTCATCCGACGGATGCCAATACTTTCTGGGTTGGTTCGCCGGGCGGTGGGCTTTGGAAAACGACGAACGGCGGCACTTCCTGGACTTCAAATACGGATGATTTGCCGGTTTTGGGGGTTTCGAGCATCGTAATTCACCCGACCGACCCTAATATTATGTACCTCGGAACGGGTGATGGCGATGGCTGGGACACGTATTCGGTGGGTGTTTTGAAATCCACGGACGGCGGCGCGACTTGGAATACGACCGGTTTGAACTGGACAAATCAGTTCAATCGCGTCATCCGCAAATTAATTATGGATCCGGACGACGTGAATCATTTGATGGCTGCCACATCCGATGGCATTTGGCGGACGACAAATGCGGGGGCGAATTGGTCGCAAGTGGCTACGGCTACTGGAAATTTTGTAGATATCGAGGCCAATCCATCTGCCTCGACCTCGATTTTTTATGCTTCAAAAGATGACAAAATTTACCGTTCGACCAACAACGGTGCAACTTGGACTTTGTCGCAAACCATCGCCGGGGCAGGTCGGATTGCGTTGGGCGTTTCGGCGGCGAGCAGCACGACGGTCATTGCTTTGGCCTCGGACGGTTCAACAAATGGATTTTTGGGTTTGTACCGTTCGACGGATTCGGGTGTTTCATTTTCCGAACAATCGAGTTCGCCGAATTTGTTGGGCTGGTCGGAAACTGGCAGCGACTCCGGTGGTCAGGGTTGGTATGATTTGGTGGTTGCCGTGTCGCCAATTGACGAAGATGAAATTTATGTAGGCGGTGTAAACACTTGGAAATCAACGGACGGCGGCGTGAACTGGACTTTGAATTCGCATTGGTATCAAATTCCAGGTGTGCCTGCGATGCACGCGGATAAACACGCGTTGGAATGGCAAAACAGCACCACACTTTTTTGTGGAAATGACGGCGGCATTTACAAAACCACGAACGGTGGTACGGCTTGGACGGATTTGACGAATGGCATGGTTATCAGTCAGTTATATAAAATTGGCGTTGCCCAAACCGATTCAAAATTGATTGGTGGTTTGCAGGACAACGGCACAAAAGTGCGCTCGACGGCAGGCGTTTGGTCTGACCACATCGGCGGCGATGGGATGGAATGTGCGATTGACAAAACCAATTCGGCGGTGATGTATGCCACGCTTTATTATGGAGAATTGTTCCGCACGACCAACGGCGGGACAAGTTGGACGGATATTCAAGATAACATTCCCGGCAATCCGAGCGGGGCTTGGGTGACGCCGTTTATTTTGGCTCCTTCCAATAACAGTATTATTTACGCGGGTTATCAAGATGTCTATAAATCAACGAATAAAGGCACGAGTTGGACACAAATTTCGAGTGGTTTGACAGGCGGATCTGATTTGCGGACTTTGGCCGCCGCGCCTTCCGATGCCAATGTTTTGTATGCCGCAACGCATGATAATTTGTGGAGAACAACAAACGGAGGCACAACTTGGACAGCGATGACCATGCCGGGTTGGGGAACAGTTTCGTTGGCTGTAAATGCTGTAAATGCAGATATCATTTATGCAACTCGTTCTAATTATGATGCTGGTTTAAAAGTTTATAAATCAATAAATGGTGGTGCGACTTGGACAAATATTTCAGGTTCGTTGCCCAATTTGCCTGTCAATTGTATTGTTTATCAAACTGGAAGTAATGACGCCTTATATGTTGGCAATGATATTGGAGTTTATTATCGGGATAATGCAACGGGAGATTGGGCTGCATTTGATACCGGTTTGCCAAATGTGGAAGTAAATGAATTAGACATTTATTATGCCGGTAATAAAATCCGTGCAGCAACTTATGGACGTGGAGTTTGGGAAAGCGATTTGAATACTGCAAACCCAATTGTGTTATCACCAACAGCGCAAAATGTATCGGAAGTTGCAGGAAATACAACAATCAATATAACTTCAACAGTAAACTGGAATGCTTCGGACAATGCGACTTGGTTAACCGTCGCTCCAACAAGTGGCTCAAATAATGGCTTATTGACTTGTACATTTACCGCAAATACAAGTGCAAATCCAAGAATTGCCACTGTTACAGTTACAGATGGAACAAATACTGTCACTGCGACTATTGAACAGGCAGGAGCACCGAGTACGATTTGTTCAAATGGAAGTGAACCTGTTAACGACAATATTACCAGCCCGCCCGCTGCTACTTTAAGTAAAGAATATCTATCGCAAATAGGTATTGGAACGGATATTGACCATTACAAAATAGTTGTTACTGGCACTATCCCTGTTCCAATTAGATTGTACTTATCTTCTTTACCTGGTGATTATGATTTGTTTTTATTGAATAATGTTGGAACACAATTGGCTGTTTCAGATAACGGAAATACCAATAATGAATCAATACTTTATACAGCCACACCGGGGACTTATTATGCTAAAATTATTGGCTTTCAAGGTGCTTTTAGTACTTCTGATTGTTATACATTTTCAGTAGAAAAACAAACGCGCGCTTTATCTGCTTATCCAACAACTTGGAATGCCTATGCATTGGCATCAAAAGCGCGTTTTGAAATTGTTACAAATGTTTCTTGGACGGCGTCTTCCAATGTGGCTTGGTGTACTTTACCAACAACTTCTGGCAATGGAAGTGCTGATTTGATAGCAAATTTTACAGCAAATACTGGCGCAGCCAGAACTGCAACAATCACAATAACAGGCGGTGGTTTAACTGAAACCGTTAAAGTAGTTCAAGCCGCAACATCTGTCTGCACCGATGGCAATGAACCTTCTAATAACGTTTACACAGGCGCACCCACAATTACTGCAAATAAGGAAAAATACAGTCAAATAGGAGATACATCAGATGTAGATGTCTGGAAATTTCAATTGTCCGCAACTGCATCAACTCCCGCACAAATCTTTCTGACAAATCTTCCCGGTGATTATGATGTTTTTCTATTGGATGCAGGCGGAAATGTTATCGCGTCTTCTGAAAATGGTGGCAATAGCGATGAAATACTAACTGCTCTTATCGCTCCCGGTTATCATTACGTAAAAGTTATTGGATACGATAATGCATTTAGCAACAGTCAATGTTACATATTGACTGTAAGAAAATCAACAAAGGTTTTAAAGGCTTTTCCAACTTTAAATACAGTCAATTTCTTGCCTGGCGAAGTTGGTTTTTCAGTCCTTTCAAATGTCGATTGGACGGTCACGCCGACCGACACGTGGCTCACGGCAACCAATCCGACAGGCTCGCATGACGGCACTGCATATTTGCAATTCACCCAAAATACAGGCACGACTTTTCGCAACGGCGAGGCAGTTTTGTCCGGAGCAGGAACGAATGTCACGTTGAAAATCAAGCAGTTGGACGATCCAAACAGTTTTACAAATGATGATTTGGACGACAGAAATCAAACAGAAAATCAAGAAGAAGAGCCAATCAATCTCGCTGATTTTCCATTTATCCTCTATCCAAACCCGTCGACGGGCGAGACTTTTTTCGAAACCGACCGCGACGGCGAATCCATTGTCTTCGTTTTTGATGCTTTTGGCCGCCAAATTTTGCGGGCAACAGGCGAAAATCAAATTGCCCTCGACCTCAGCCGCCAGCCTGCCGGAATTTATCGGGTGCGTGTTGAAAATGGGGGAGAGGTCATGTTTTCAAATCTCGTTCTCGTAAAATAGTGATTGGTGGATTGGTTATTAGATGATTGGTCTTTGGCGATTACTTTTGTGCACTGAAAAACCAATTTTCTAATAACCAATAACCACTAACTAAAAATGGACATACAAAATAGCATACAAATCGCTGTGGCTCAGGCAGTTGAGCAACTTTACGGCGAACCGACGGAACTGAAAAAAGTACAAATCAACCCCACGCCCAAAGAATTTCAGGGCGATTACACGGTGGTGGTTTTTCCTTTTGTAAAAATTGCAAAAAAAGCACCCGATGCGGCAGCCGCCGAATTGGGTGCTTTTTTGTTGAAAAATGTGCCCCAGATTTCGGATTTCAACGTGGTCAAAGGTTTTTTGAACCTCTCGATTTATGAAAAGTATTGGCAAAATTTCTTGTCCGAAGTTTCTGAAAATGAAAATTACGGACGCCAACCCCGCAACGGCAAAAAAACGATGGTCGAATTTTCATCGCCCAACACCAATAAACCGCTGCACCTCGGCCACATCCGGAATATTTTGCTCGGTTGGTCCTGCGCCAAAATTTTGGACGCCGTCGGCTACGACATCGTTCGAGCACAAATTGTAAACGACCGGGGCATTGCCATTTGCAAATCAATGTATTCCTGGAAAACCTGGGGCGACGGAAAAACGCCCGATTCCGAAGGCATCAAAAGCGACCATTTTGTCGGCGATTTTTACGTCCTTTTTGAGAAAAAAAGCAAGGCAGAATACGAGATTTGGCAAAAAACCGAGGCCGCCCAGCATTTTTTAAATGAAAAAAAGAAGGCCGACCAAACCGAAAAAGAGTTTTGGGCGGCCTACAAAAACACTTGGTTCAACCAGTTTTCCGAACTCGGCGTGGCCATCCGCGAGATGCTTTTGAAATGGGAAAGCCACGACTCGGCGACCCTCGAACTTTGGAAAAAAATGAACGGCTGGGTGTATTTGGGTTTTGAAAAAACCTACCACGACCTCGGTGTAGAATTTGACAAATTGTACTTTGAGTCAAATACTTATCTGCTCGGAAAAGATATTGTAGAGGAAGGTTTGGCAAAAAATGTTTTTTTTAAAAAAGAAGACAACTCGGTTTGGATTGATTTGACCGATGCTGGGCACGACCAAAAACTGGTTTTGCGGGGCGACGGAACCTCGGTTTACATGACCCAAGACCTCGGAACGGCTCGGATGCGTTACGAAGATTTTGGTTGCGAAAAGTCAGTTTACGTCGTGGCCGACGAACAGAACTACCATTTTCAAGTCCTTTTTGAAATCCTGAAACGCCTCGGCGAGCCGTATGCCGCTGGCCTGCACCACCTCAGTTATGGCCTCGTCGAACTGCCGACCGGGCGGATGAAAACCCGGGAAGGCACCGTCGTCGATGCGGATGATTTGATGGCCGAAGTCGTCCGTTTGGCCGATGAAAATATCAAAGAACGTGGCGAAGTTGCCGGTTTTTCAGAGGCCGAACGCGCCGAAATTGCCCGGAAAATCGGCATGGCCGCCCTCAAATTTTACATGGTAAAAGTCCATCCAAAACGGAAAATGATTTTCAATCCCGAAGAATCGGTGGATTTGCAAGGTCAAACCGGGCCGTACATTCAATATTCTTTTGTCCGAATAAATGGTTTGATGACGCGGGTGAAAAAGGAAAATATCGACCTCGCAGCCGCTGCCGATTATCAAAAAATCGAGCCACAGGAAAAGGAATTGCTCACCGCGCTCCATGCTTTTCCGACGGTAATTCAGCAGGCCGCCGACGATTACGACCCTTCGCACATCGCCAATTTTTGCTACGATTTGGCAAAAAGTTACCACAAGTTTTGGCACGACCTTTCCGTTTTTAATGCAGATTCGGAAGCCGCGCGGGCATTTCGTTTGAAATTGAGTGCCGCCGTCGGCCAAACTTTGAAAATGGGGATGGGACTTTTGGGCATCGAAATGCCGGAACGGATGTAAATTGGAGGTCGGAATTTATTCCGACCCTGCCGTGGTC
>JANNMS010000228.1:0-31059 GCA_031398055.1 Saprospirales bacterium
AACTATGAACACCACTTTTCAAAATGTTCATAGTTCATAGTTCATAGTTCATAGTTCATAGTTCATAGTTCATAGTTCATAGTTCATAGTTCATAGTTCATAGTTCATAGTTTCACCACCGTTTTATCCGAATCCGTGCCCTGCGGCGTGTTCACAATGATTTCCACCGGGTTGTCGCCGGGCTGCAAACGGATGACGAATTTCACATAATTTTTCGTGGCGTTAAATTCAAAATCGGTGAAATCCACCCCGCGCACCTTCACTTTTACTTGGCTACGATCTGTAACATTTTTCGTCTCCGCAACCACCGAACTGCGAAAAACTGTCGGGTCATCCGGGTTCACTGTCGGAGCCGAGGCCGAAATAATTTTGACTTCTGGCACATTTATCGCATTGGTTTTCAACAAGATAGATGTTTGCGCTTCCGATTTTCCACCTTCATTTGTTGCTTCGACAACCACTGAATTTGAACCTTCGACGAGCGTCGCGCGGGCGGTCAATTCACCCGTTTTTGGGTCAAAATCATAACTGCGCGTCAGATTTCCATTGATTTTTACGACCATCTGTTTTTTGTCCGTCACCCGCGAAATCTGCGCCCGCACCGTAAAATTTTTATCATTCACTTCCAAACCCGGCGATTTTGGATTGGTAAATTTGATGTCGGGTTTGGCTGAAACCATTTTTGGGTTCAGCGAAACTTCCACCGTTTTTTGGTCGCTGCCGTCGGCGTTCGTTGCGCGAATCGTGATGTTGTTTTTGCCCGGTTCGAGGGTAAAACTTGCTAAAATATTGCCCGCCCGGTCGAGAGAAAAATTGGTAATTGACCGGCGACCGACCCGAATTTCGATATTTTTTTGGTCAAAAACATTGGCCACCGTTGCCGTCAAAACACATTTTTCAACATCGGTCGAAGATTTGTCGGCGGGCGCGGTGATGTTCACGACCGGCAATTTTTTCGCCTTTTCAAATTTGACTTTTACCGTTTCCTCGTCGCTGCCATCGGCATTTACCACTTTGATTGTCAAGGTATTATCGCCTTCGCGCAAGCCAACCGTCGCAGAAACTGTTTGATTTTTTTTGTCAAAATTGAAATTTGAAATAAGCGAGCCGTTTGCCAAAATCGTGATTTGATTGGCCTCGCTCACGTTTTTCAAATTTGCCCGAAAATCGGTCGTTGCCTGCTCCGTTTTCGAGTTGTTGGACGGTGCGGTGATGTCCACCATTGGCGGGTTTTTCACTTTTTCAAAACGCACCCGAACCGTTTCTTCGTCCCTGCCATCGGCATTTACTACTTTGATTGTCAACGTGTTATCGCCTTCGCGCAGGCCAACCGCCGCGGCCAAATTTTGATTTATTTTATCAAAATTGAAATTGTAAATCTGCGAACCATTCACCAAAACCGTGATTTGGTTCGACTCGCTGATGTGCGTCAAATTGGCTTTCAATTCTGTCGTTGGCTGATTTGTCGTCGAATTATTTGCTGGCGCAAAAATCTCGACCGACGGTTTTTTGGGAAAATGAATGCCGCCCACAAAAGTTATCGTGGCCGATTGTTCGTCCGAACCTGAATGATTTTCCACACGGATATTTACCGTGTTATCGCCGGATTGAATTGGCAGTGTCGCCGAAACTTCATTGTTTCGATAATTAAATAAAAAATCGTCGAAACGCGAGCCGTTCAAGGTCATAAAAATCTGCCCCCGGCTGCCCACATTTTTCACAGTTGCACGGAAAGGGAAGGTTTTTTCCTTTGTCGCTTCTGCTTTTCTAGACGGGTTTGTGATGTTAACTTCTGGTATTTCAGGCACCACAATTGTTTTTTCGAAAAATATTTCGACCTCGTCGCTGGCCTGGCCGTTCGGACTTTGGGCTTCGACGCGGACGATATTTCTGCCCTCGCGCAAATTCACGGTGGCTTCCACATTTTCGGCCATCGAAAAATTGGTGTTTTCAAAACCATTTACAAACATCCTCACCTCGCGGCGGTCGCGGATTCCGGTGACCCGTGCGATGACAAATGTTTGGTCGCGGTCGGTGGTGAACGGCGTGCGGCCGGGTTGGACAAAATCAACCGTCGGGCGGGTCGGAACGGGCGGCGGCGGCACGGGCGGGGTCGGCGGGTAATATTTTTCTTCAAAAACAATTACCGTCGTGGCCTCGGCGCGGCCATCGGGATTTGAAGCACGGATTTTTACCTCGTTTCGGCCATTTTGGAGGAGGATGTTTGTCCGAAATTTTTCACTTCGAAAATCAAAACGTTGGTTGCTGCCGTTGACCGTGCAAATCACGTCGCCCGTGCCGCGCACGTTTTTGATATTTGCCAAAACTTCGCAGTCGCGGCTGCTGGAAATGTACGGGTCAGTTTGCGGGTACGTGATTTCGATGGTCGGCGGTTTCGCGCGTTTTTCTCTGTGGGTCGGTTGGATGTCCCAGCGCATGAAAAAATTGGTGTAGTGGTGCAGGTCATTTTCACCGGTCGCCGTGTTGTCGTTGTTCCAACGTTGGCCGTCGAAGAGGTCGGTGCGGGTAAAAGTGACTTTGTGGCCGAGGCCGAGGTAAAATCTGGGGGCAATTTGATAGCCCAATTCGACGCCCAAATCTGGCATAAAACCGATTTTCGGGTCGCCATTTTTGAAGCCTTCTGCGTTGGTTTCGTGGTTGCCGTCGCGCAAGGTTTCGAGGTCGGCGTTGATGCTGCGGGTATTGCCGTTTGGGTTGATATTCAGGTAGTTATAACGATTTCCAGAACCGTCGGTTTGGTCTGTCCAGACGTTGTAAACGTCCAAACCAACGCCGCCAAAAACGGAAAAAACAACACCCGTCCGCTCGCGCAATTTGTTGAAAGTCAACACGCCTTCGAGGGCAAGTTCGCCTGCTGAATTTTTATAATTTTGAAAAACAAACGACGAATCGTTGGGCGCAGATTTGTCCAAAAGGTAGTTCAAACCGGCGTCGTTTTGCCCGTTCAAAACATCATTTTTTGCAATGCCAAACGAGCGGACAGCATCCGCACCGTAAGTTTTTGAGAACAAAAAACGTCCGCGCAAATCGAAGGAAACGGGCGCGCCGGGTTTGTAAAAAAGGTTTTTTCCGAGGGTCAAACCCGCGCCCCAGCCACCGGGGTCAATGCAAACATCGGAAGATTGGTAGGCAGTGCCGGCGTTCAAACCGAGCGTCCACCAGCCCGATTGGCGTGCGGAAAAGTGGGTGGTGGCAATTTGCGCTTGCAAATTCAAGGCAAAAAAGCAGCAGAAAAACAGGTTCAGGAATCGGTTGGCGGAAAAATGCAGGGAACTCAGCATGGCTTTTCAAATTTTAAGTTTTAAAATGGAGGGCGAAATTTATTTCGCCCAAGGTTTGGAGGCAAAAAGTCGAAATAAATTTCGACCTCCAATCACTACGAACAAAAGACGGCTGAAAAAATGATTTGGGGTTTATCGTTTTGTTTGCGAATTTAACAAAACAAGGCATTTTTTGATGTGAAAAATTTTTCCTAAAAAATTGAAAACCAGCGGGTTAGGTGAGAATTTTGACCTGATTTACATTTTGTTTGAGATGGTTAAAATTGTTGGTTTTGGGGTTTGGGATTAACTGAAATTTAGTTTTTGAAGATGGTAACCACGATTTTTTTACCACAAAGGCACATGAGGAAACATAAGTTTTACACCAAAATCTTATGTTTTCTGATGTGTCTTTGTGGTAAAAAAATGGTGTGGTTACAACCTCGCCCGCCGAAAAGCCTTGTAAATTCCCTTTCCAAAACTGCTCCCGTTGAAAGTTTCGGTCTTGCTTTTTTCTTTTTGTTCTTCGTGCGGGAGTTGTTGGAAGTCGCGGCATTTTTCGGAGCAGCAGCCCTCGAATTTTTCGCAGCACGCAGGGCATTGGATAAAAAGAATGTGGCAAAATTCATTCGCGCAGTTCTGGTGATCATCGTTTGGCTGGCCGCACTGGTGGCAATTTGCGATGATTTCCGGGCTGATCCGCTCGCCGAGGCGTTCGTCAAAAACAAAATTTTTGCCCACAAATTTGTTTTCCAAACCTTGCGCCTCGACCTGCCGGGCGTACTCGATGATGCCGCCTTCCAATTGAAAAACATTTTCAAAACCCCGGTATTTCATGTACGCGCTCGCTTTTTCGCAGCGGATGCCGCCGGTGCAGTACATCACGATTTTTTTGTCTTTTTTGTCGGCCAAAAGTTCGGCGACGAGCGGCAGTTCCTCCCGAAAAGTGGAAACATCGGGCAAAATGGCATCCCGAAAATGCCCCACCTCGCTTTCGTAATGGTTTCGCATGTCCACCAAAATCGTGTCCGGTTCGGCAGTGATTTTGTTAAAATCGGCGGCTTTCAGGTGTGTTCCGTAATTGGACGGGTCAAAATCGGGGTCTTCGATGCCGTCGGCCACGATTTTTGGGCGGACTTTGATGGCGAGCGCGAAAAACGATTTTCCATCGTCTTCGATGGCGACGTTCAACCGCACGTTTTTCAAAAATTCAAAAGTTTCGAGCGCGGTTTTGAACGCCTCGAAATTGGGCTGCGGCACGGAAATTTGGGCATTGATGCCCTCGGCGGCTACATAAATCCGCCCCAAAACGCCCACTTCGTTCATCAAAATGAACAATTGATTCCGGAACTCGGGCGGATTTTCGATTTTCCAATATTTGTAAAAGGAAATGGTGAAGCGCGGCTCGGAAGTTTGCCGCATTTTTTCTTTCAGTTCACGCCGATTGACGCGGTTGATGAGTGCTTTTTTCATAAAAATTTTCCCCGTTTTCCGAGTGCAATGCGGATGGGTGAAGGGGCAAATTTACGATTTTGCAACCCGAATTTTCGATTGGGGGAATAGATGATTTTCGTCAGCCCACGTTTACGAAACTTCTTAAGTTTCGTAAACGTGACTCCAATTTTCTTTTTTCATCTTCTCTTCCCTATTTAATCATTCCAACCGTAACTGTTCCAAAGTTTAGTTTCATTATCATATTCAATTCTGACAAAACTATTTCTATAATATCCAATTCTATAATTTTTTGACTTAGAATTAAAGGTATAATTGATTTTCCAAAATGCACTCTGCTTATAAATTGATTCAATTTTATCTGGATAGGAATGGTTTTCGATTTTGTAATCTTCTAATTTTATGATGATTTTTTCAACCTTATTTCTATTATAATTTTCAACACCAATTTCAGAGAAAACAATAGAAGATATAAACAAAATTATTGGAAATCCAACTTGAAATATGACTTTTAAAATGGTTGATAGTTTGGTCTTATTTTCTATCTCTGAAATCAGATAAATTACAAAACCTATCAAAAATAAAGGAATAATAATTATCAAAGAGAAGCCTAAAATTAAAACCACAATAAGATATAACTCAGTATGTGGAAGTAGAAGTCCAATTAGAATTGAAACTATGATTAGGGATATCTTTTTATTGAATTTCATAATCAGGCTTAGCCTATTAATTTTAGTATTATCCAAGGTTAATCATTCAATTAAGCATCCACTTGAAACTCCCGCAACGCTGCGTTCAAACTCACCTTTTTATCCGTGCTTTCCTGCCGCTGCCCGATGATAAAAGCGCAGGCCACCTGAAATTCCCCTGCTGGAAAATGTTTCGGGTACGTCCCCGGAATTACGACCGACCGCGCCGGAACACGGCCTCGGTACAAAATCGGCGAAGTGCCGGTCACGTCAATAATATGTGTGCTGCGGGTCAAAACCACGTTCGCGCCGAGCACACATTCGCGCTCGACGCGCACGCCTTCGACCACGATGCATCGGCTGCCGATAAAACAATCATCTTCGATAATCGTCGGTGCGGCCTGCACCGGTTCGAGCACGCCGCCGATGCCCACGCCGCCGGAAAGGTGCACATTTCGGCCAATTTGGGCGCACGAACCGACCGTTGCCCAAGTATCCACCATCGTTCCGCTGCCGACGCGCGCACCGATATTTACATACGATGGCATCAAAATCACGCCTTTTTCGAGGAACGAACCGTGCCGGGCGAGGGCTTGCGGCACGACGCGGACGCCCATTTTTGCATAGTTTTTTTTCAAAGGAATTTTGTCGTGAAATTCAAACGGCCCGACTTCGATGGTCTGCATTTGCTGAATCGGGAAGTACAAAATCACGGCTTTTTTCACCCAATCGTGCACCTGCCAATCGTCGTCGGGGCTGGCCGGGTCGGGCGGCGAGGCGACCCGCAGTTCGCCGCTGTCCAAAAGTTCGATGACTTCGCGGATGGTTTTTTGGGTGTCCGGTTCTTGCAATTTTGCCCGGTCGAGCCAAGCGGTTTCGATGATTTCTTGTAAATTTTTCATTTAAATTTTTGAGTAACTACCACAGAGACACATCAGAAAACATAAGATTTTCTTTAAAATTTATGTTTTCTGATGTGCCTTTGTGGTAAAAAGTAGTTGTAATTTCGATTTTAGAGCGGCAAAATTACACCTGCCGCCGCCTGAAATTTTTCAATCATTTTAAAATATGCTTCCAATTCTTGCCTTTTTTTCGCCTCGTCCCAACCCAAAATTTCCCCAAAATGAAACGCCACGACCGGCGCAACTTCCTTCGCCGCCCGCCAATCTGTGATTTCCAAACGAATCCGGTGAGCCAAAAAATCGCGCAGCGAACCAGCCATTTCATGTCGCACGGCGAAGACAATTTCTGCCCGCAAAAATGGAAAATCTGGGTGCAAACGCAGCGCAAGTTCTTGATTTTCAATCGTTAAACTCGCCACGCGGTTTGCCCGCGAACCGTAATTTTTATGTAAATGTTGGGCAACATCGGCTGCCAAATTGAACTCGGCTGCCAATTTTTCAGCCCCATTTTTATCAAAATTTTCGCCACCGGTGAGGCGATGGTTTGCGGTTTTGCAAGGCTCGGAATTGCCCAAAATTTTCGCCACAAAATCAATTGTGTCCTCGGCCATCAAACGATAAGTTGTCCATTTTCCGCCGAGCAAACTGATTAAATTCGAGTCGGTGTCGTGTTCAACCTCGTGGTCGCGCACCAATTTTTTGGTGTCCTTCGACGACGCGGCCAAAAGTGGCCGCAGCCCACCGAAACCTGCGGAAACCGAGGCGATGTCAATTTTATTTCCCAAAAATCGCTGCGCGGTTTCGACCAAAAATTCGACCTCGCGGCTTTCGAGTTTTGGCTCGTTTTCCAAATTTTTAAAGTCTTCGTCGGTCGTGCCGAGCATCGTTTTTCCTTGAAATGGGATGGCAAAAACGACGCGCCCGTCGGGTGTTTTTGGAATTAGCATGGCTTCCGAGCCGCCCAAAATATTGGCCGGAAAAATGGCGTGGACACCTTTCGACGGGCGGATCCGGGTGGGCAAATTTGGGTTGGCGAGATGCCGGATTTTGTCTGAAAACGCGCCGGTGCAGTTGACGAACAGTTTGGATTTTATGGAAAAGATTCTTCCTGAAAATTGGTCACAGACATCAGCATGACTGATTTTTCCAGATTTATCTTTTTGAAAGTCAACGAGTTCGAAGTGATTTGCCACCGCTGCGCCAGCCTCGGCAGCCGACTGAACCAAAGCCAAACAATACCGAGCGTCGTCCAATTGCCCGT
This sequence comes from Saprospirales bacterium, assembly GCA_031398055.1. GTDB lineage: Bacteria > Bacteroidota > Bacteroidia > Chitinophagales > Saprospiraceae > M3007. Next base: position 7,586 of record JANNMS010000228.1, read on the forward strand.
CAAAATATCGGACAGCCCCGGCGGCGCGGCGCGTCAAATTTGGGATTTTTTCCCGCGCCTCGCGTTGTGAAAGCCAGCGACTTTTGGGCAAATTATTTTTTTTGCCTGCGATGAAATCGTATAATTTCAAACCGATTGAAAAATATAAACCCTCGAACCACGAAAAAACGGGCGTGACCAAAGCCAAAGGTTGGGCGAGGTGCGGGGCATTTTCCAAAACCGTCCGGCGTTCGGCGAGGCCGTGCTGCACCTGTCGGAGTTGCCCAAAATCGAGATTTTTGAAAGCCTGTTCGAGGTAGCGGACGCCGCCGTGAATCAATTTTGTGCTTTTTGAAGAGGTGCCCGATGCAAAATCATCTTTTTCAACCAACGCCACCCGCAGCCCGCGCAGCGCAGCGTCCAACGCACAACCCGCTCCGGACGCTCCGCCACCGATGATGCAGAGGTCAAATTCCTCGTTTTCGAGGCGGTGCAGATTTGTATTTCGAACCATTAAATTTTTTTACCATTTTTTTACCACAAAGACACATTAGGAAACATAAGTTGTTGGTTTTTAAAAACTTATGTTTTCTGATGTGTCTTTGTGGTCAACCTGCAATTTCAAAAGCCAATTTTGTGCCCTCTTCGATCGCCCGTTTTGCATCCAATTCTCCGGCGGCTTTTGCTCCGCCAATCAAATGTGTTTTGATACCCAAATCAGCCAACGGTTGCAAAATTTCGCGTTGCGATTCCTGACCGGCACAAATCACAACGTGTTCAGCCTCAATAATTTGCGCTTGATTTTTGATGGAAATGTGCAACCCGGTGTCATCAATTTTCATGTATTCAACCTCGTTCCACATTTCCACGCCGCGTTTTTTCAAGGTCATCCGGTGCGCCCAGCCGGTGGTTTTTCCGAGGCGTTCGCCGACCTTGTTTTTGGAGCGTTGCAGCAGCCAGATTTTTCGCGGCACGTCTGGTTTTTCTGCTTTTTTTAGGCCGCCGCGATTTTCAAAATTTGGGTCAATTCCCCACTCGTTTTGGTAGTTTTCGATGCTCAAAAATTCGCCCGGTTTTCGCGGGTGCGGCTCGCTCAAAAACATCGCCACATCGAAACCGATGCCGCCCGCGCCGACGATGGCCACCGATTTTCCGACCATTTTTTGCTTCGCCAAAACATCGGTGTAAATCAAAACTTTTGGATGGCCGATGCCCTCGATTTTTGGAATGCGGGGCAAAACGCCCGTTGACAAAACGACTTCGTCAAATTTTTCGGCAGCCAAAAAATCCGCCGTCGCCCGCGTGTTCAAATGCAGGTGAACACCCGTTTTTTCAATCATTTTATTGAAAAAACGCAGCGTTTCGTAAAATTCTTCTTTTCCGGGAATGCGTTTTGCCATGTTGAATTGGCCGCCAGTTTCGTTCGCCGCATCAAATAAATGCGTCTCGATTCCGCGCCCGGCGAGTTCGGTGGCGCAGGCCAAACCCGCTGGGCCGGCTCCGATGACGGCTACTTTTTTCTTGTTTTTTGAAAAATTTTGAGTCAAATTCTGCCCCCGCATCCCTGATTCCTCATCCCTCATCCCTGATTTCGCCCAATTTTCAGTCTCCCGGCAAGCCCTCGGATTCACCAAACACGAAGCATTTTTTTTCGAAAAAATATGGTCGAGGCAAGCCTGATTGCAAGCGATGCAAGTATTGATTTCGTCGCCGCGACCGGCTGCGGCCTTGATCATAAAATCTGGGTCGGCGAGAAATGGGCGCGCCATGCTGACCATGTCGGCGTGGCCGTTTTTGAGGATTTCTTCTGCTTTTTCGGGGGTGTTGATCCGGTTGGTGGTGATGATTGGGATGGAGATTTCGGCGCGCAATTTTTCGGTAATCCAAGTGTACGCACCTCGCGGGACGACGGTGGCGATGGTCGGAATCCGTGCCTCGTGCCAACCGATTCCGGTGTTCAAAATGGTCGCTCCGGCGGCTTCCATTTTTTTGGCGAGCAGTACGATTTCGTCCCAATTTGAGCCATCGTCCACCAAATCGAGCAGCGAAACCCGAAAAATAATGATGAAATCTTTGCCCGTTTTTTGGCGCACGGTGCGCATGATTTCTTCTGGAAAACGGAAGCGGTTTTCCGCCGAACCGCCCCACTCGTCTTTTCGATGGTTGGTTCGCGGCGCGACAAATTGGTTGATCAAATAACCCTCGCTGCCCATGATTTCGATGCCGTCGTACCCCGATTCGCGGGCGCGGGCAGCGCAATTTGCAAAATCTGAAATCGTGGCGCGAATCAATCGGCGCGACATTTCCCAGGGTTTGAAAGGTGAAATCGGGGCTTTGATTGCCGACGGCGCGACGGCCAACGGGTGCACGGAATACCGCCCGGCGTGCAAAATTTGCATCGCAATTTTCCCACCTTCGTCGTGGACAGATTTTGTCAAATGTGAATGTCTTGAAATTTCACTTCGAGAAGTCAATTTTGCGCCAAATGGAACGAGCCAACCTTGACGATTTGGCGAAATACCACCGGTGACCATCAAACCGACCCCGCCACGCGCCCGTGCCGCAAAATATGCCACGAGTTTTTCAAAATTATCTTTTTCTTCCTCCAAACCGGTGTGCATCGAACCCATCAAAACGCGGTTTTTGAGGGTCGTGAAACCCAAATCGAGCGGGGCGAAAAGGTGCGGGTAATTCATTTTTCGATATTTTGATGTTGAGAAATTTGGATATTTTGGAGTGAAAAAAGAAAAGACATCTTTTATCAAGGTGTCTTTTCTTGCCGTTGCGGGCGTCCTCGCCAACAACTTTTTTAGCGGGTTTTGACGAAAAAATAGTTGTTGGCGAGGACGCCAACAACGGCTAATATTTTCAATTCCCTTTTCCAACGCCATCCAAACGACGGCGAACTTCCTCGACCGTCATTTTTTGCTTTTCAATTTCAGATTGGGCTTTGACCTGGTCGCTCTCGTTGGTCACGATGTCGGACTCGGCTTTTTTGATTTTTTCGCGGTAATTTTCAATGTCTTTTTTCAGGTCTTCTTTGGCTTTTTGAAGTTTCGCCAATTTTTTTTCGAGGTCTTTTTGGTTGTCTTCCTGCATTTTCAATTCGTCGGTAACCACGTCGCGGTTGACCACGTCGGCAAATCTTTCGAGGGCATCGGCGGCATTTTTGGCGCGGTCGGGGTTGTCGCGGCGGTTCAAAAAATAGGAGCCGAGGTCGAACCAAACGTACAAAGTTGAACTTTCTTTGCCGGTGATTTCGACCATCGAATACAGGTCAAATTTTTCGGAATTGATGACGCTCGACTCGACGCCGTAGGCAATCAGTTCTTCCGATTTCTTGATTTTTTTCAATTTTGCGTCGAATTGGTCCTTGGCAAACGCTTTCCAAAGTTTCAAAACGCGGGCGGCATCGGCTTTTTGAAAATCAACCCGAAACGCGGGGCGACTGCCAACGGACATCAATTTTTCGACTTCCGAAACTGCCCCGGTTTGGGCTTTTAAAAAGTTGAAATTGGAAAAAAGGAAAGCAAACAGCAAGAAAAAAACATGCTTTTTCATCTTTAATTTAAATTTATTTACAAAAAATAGTTTGTGTTGGGCGGTAAAAGTAAAACGCAAACAGCCCGACGGGGCAACAGTTTTTAGAAAAATTTTAATGGAAAATTCTACCTCATTTATTCGTCTGGAAAAAAAAGAAAAGTCGCTGCGCGGCCAAATTCGTTTGGACGGCTCGAAAAGTTTGAGCAACCGGGCGGCCATTATTTTGGCTCTCGCCGGGCAGCGGCCGACCGATTTTTTGGAAAATATCAGCACGTCGAAAGACACACAGATTTTGCTGCAACTTCTTGAAAATCAAGGAGATACTTTCGATGCGGGCGATGCGGGGACTACTTTTCGATTTCTCACGGCGTACCTCGCGAGCCGTCCGGGGACTCAAATTTTGACGGGTTCGGCACGGATGAAAGAACGTCCGGTGGGTAATCTCGTCGCGGCACTTCGAGACCTCGGCGCGGACATCGAATTCATTGAAAATGAAGGTTTTCCACCGTTGAAAATTGGCGAACCACGGAATTTTGGGGTCGAAAAAAACGAGGTAAAAATCCATGCTGGCACGAGCAGCCAATTTCTTTCCGCCCTGCTTTTGATTGCCCCGACGTTGCCGAACGGGCTGGTTTTGCACCCGGAAGGCGCGATGGTTTCGCGGTCGTATTTGGAAATGACGGTGAAAATGATGCGGTTTTTTGGGGCAGAAGTCAGTTGGGAAAATGAAAAAATCGCTGTCCGACCGGGAAAATATTTGCCCCAAAAATTGTCCATCGAAGCGGACTGGTCGGCTGCATCTTATTGGTTTTCAATGGTTTCGCTGTCGGACGAGGCAGATTTGAAATTGGTTGGATTGCACGAAAACAGTTGGCAGGGCGATGCGGTCGTTGCGAAAATGATGGAAAAATTGGGCGTGGAAAGCCGTTTTGAAAATGGGTTTTTGATTTTAAAAAAATCTGAAAAACCGCTGCCGCCAGTTTTTGAACAAGACTTTTTGGACTGCCCGGACATTGCCCAAACTTTGGCGGTCGCCTGCGCCGGGCTGGGCGTGCAGGCTGTTTTTTCGGGACTCGAAACTTTGTCGATCAAGGAAACCGACCGCATTTTGGCTTTGAAAAATGAGTTGAAAAAAGTGGGCGTGACCTTTTCAAAATTGCCCGCTCGTTTTTCAAAAAAGCAGGTGGGCAAGACATTTTTTTTGTTGGATGGAAAGGCAAATTGGTCGGAAACGCCTCGTTTTTCAACTTACGGAGACCATCGGATGGCGATGGCTTTTGCGCCGCTGGCGTTTTTGGATGCCGTTGAAATTGAAAATCCAGAGGTTGTGAAAAAGTCGTACCCGAAGTTTTGGGATGATTTGGAAAGTGTTGGTTTTTCTCCAAAAACAGCGTGAAATCGTTGTTTAATGGTTTTCCGGTCTGCCCAAAATTTTCCCTGCGTTCATTTTTTCACGCCACATTTTTTCCTCCTCGCGTTCGCCGGTGGTCATGATTGGCGTTTCCAAATCATCCAAAATCGGCTGCCCGGCTTCCACCCAAGCCGTGAACCAAGCCGAGGCGATGGCTTTGATCGCTGCTCGCATCCGTCGTTCGACCATTTTATTCATCGCAGTTTGGTAGGCTGCTGAAAATTCGCGGCACTGGGTCAAAACCAATTGGTTGCCACGCGTTTCGGGGCAGATTTGTTGGTCGGTCGGCCAAGTTTGTCGGAGGTATTTTTCAGTTTGTAAAACACTGTCAGTCAGGTGGTTACTTTCAAAAATGACGTTCCAAAAGTAGTCGGTGGGGTTGTCAAAATAGTCAGGTTTGCCGACCCAAAAATTGTATTCCGCCTCCGCAAAAAGTTCTGGCAAACGGCTTTCCCAAAAGGCATGGATGCCGTCTTGACCTGTTTTTTGACCGTTGTAATTCGAGCAAGTGTGCAGTGGAACATGGGCATCCGCCAAATAATGGCCGAGATCGGCGGACAAACGCAAGATTTTTCGGGCATTTTTTTGGCGAAAAGCCTCGGTCAAATCGCGCTGCATTTTTTGCAAATGCCAGGGTAAAATGCCGTGTGCGGTCATCGTTTCTTGAAAAAATGCGGCCTGCAAACTGTCTTTTTCGATTTTCAAAAAAGCGGCGAGCGAGTCGGATGGCAGTTGTTTTTTTTCATCAAAAAAATTAGGCAGGACGTTTTGGGCAAAAAAATCCCGAAAACCTGCGGTGGCCGTGTCAATTTTCAAAGTATCGCCGCTCGGATTTACCCAAAAAATTTCAGTCATCGAACACATCGCATCGAAACGGCGGCGCGGCGGCAATTCCGAAAAAGCATCCAAATCAATAAAATGCTTCGGTGCTTCGCCAGCGACGGCATATCGACGGACGTCGGCATCGGTGGCGTGCTCGGAAATCCAATCTGCGTTTTTTTTGTAAAAAACCAACATGTCGGGGGGCAAAGTCCAAACGGCGAGGTAGTTGATTTGGCGGTGGGCGAAAAAGCCCCAATCAGGTTTTTGATTGAAAAATGGGAGGGTGGCGAGGAGGAAAAGGAGGGGTTTCATTTACTTGATATTTTTCACAACATGTTTTTGGTAAAATTCCAACGATTTTTTGACATCCGCCGCCGTCGGTTCCAAAATTTCCATCCCGAATTTTCCGTCGCTCGGCAACATCATCCGCACCCGACCGGACTGGTTTTTTTTATCATGCTGCATCATTTCCCATATTTCAGGGAAGAAATTTTCCGGCAAATCTATTTTTGGAAAAAACCTGAAAATCAGCTGCGCCAATTTTTCCGCCCGTTTCGGATTTTGCAAAAACGTCTCGCAAATCATTCCGACCGCCACCGCTTCGCCGTGCAAAAGTGGTTTTTCTTTTTCCAAAAAATAACTTTCGATGGCGTGGCCGATGCTGTGGCCGAAGTTCAAAATGGCGCGCAGCCCCCGTTCTTCCGGGTCAATTTTGACGACCCGGATTTTAACGGACATGGATTTTGGCAAAATTTTCGGCCAATCGGCTTGCGCCAAATTTTCCATTTTTTCGATCCGATTCAGCAGGCCGGGCGAGCCGATGCAGGCATGTTTTATCACTTCTCCAAAACCGGAAATAAGTTCGCGGGGCGGCAAAGTTTTCAAAAAATCAGGGTCGGCAAACACCGCCGCCGGGTGCCGAAAAACGCCCACCATATTTTTAAATGATTGAAAATCAATGCCCAATTTGCCGCCGATCGCTGCGTCGGTCATCGAAAGCAGGGTCGTGGGAATTTGCACAAAATCCACCCCGCGTTTGAAAGTTGCTGCGCAAAAACCGCCCAAATCTCCCACCACGCCACCGCCGAGCAACAAAATCAATGTGCCCCGGTCGAGTTTTTCGGCCATCATTTTTTGCCAAACGGCTTGGCAGGTTTCCAGATTTTTGTGGGATTCGCCCGCTGGAATTTCAATCAGCGAGACATTTTCCAAACCCGTTTTTTCCAAAAAAATGGGCAAGCAAAACCGCGACGTGTTGACATCCGCCAAAACCACGACGCGGCTGTAATTTTTGGTTTTCAGCCAATTTTGAAAATTTTGGGCGAGGTCGCCGACAAAAATCGGGCAGCCGTGCAACTTGAATTTTTTCATAAAATTAAAAACCACAAAGTCCCCGAAGGACACATAAGTCTTTGATTTTTAAAAACTTATGTGTCCTTCGGGGACTTTGTGGTAAAAATAAAAAGTGGTAAAATCACTGCACCCGCAACTGCTGGCCGAGTTGAATATTGTCGGCTGGCAAATTGTTGAGTTGTTTCAATTTGGCCACCGTCGTGCCGTATTTTTTTGAAATATTTAATAAGTTATCGCCTTTTTGGACGGTGTGAAAAACGCCGGTGGCTGGTTGCGTTGGTTGTACCGCTTGCTGCTGCTGCACCAACAATTGCTGTCCGAGGTTGACATTATCGGTTTGCAGGTTGTTGAGTTGTTTGAGGTTCGCCACCGTCGTGCCGTATTTTTTTGAGATATTATATAAATTATCGCCTTTTTGGACGGTGTGGAAAACGCCGTTCGCCGGTTGCGTCGGTTTTGGTTTTGGCAAATTTCCGGGCGTGACGATGTCCGATGTCGGGCGATTGTCCGTCGTTTTCGATGGGTCGACGGCGGGCGTTTCGACCGGAATCTTCGCCCCGGAAGTCGAGGGTGTGCCCGGGGTCGGTTTGGTTGGTGTTTTGTTTGGGTCGCCGACCGTGCCATCGCCGATTTCAAAAGGTACTTCGTCGTCGGGCGTCATTTCGGAATTGACGGGTGGGGTGGGCTTGATTTCGATGGGTTGGGTTTCGGTTTTTGTCGGGTCGTAGGCGCGAAGTGCTGGTTTCGGGCCTTTTTTCCAGAAAAAACCACGGATCCGAACCTCTGCACCGTTGGCAGGTTCTTCGCCGGATTCCATTTTGTTGCCGCTCATTAAAGATTCTTGCCGGATTCCGTAAAGTTGGGAAATCTCAAACATCGATTGGTTGTCGCGGACAAAGTGAAATTTGGAGCGACCACGCCAGCGTTTTTGCTTTTTTTGAATAAAAACGCGGGTATTTCCTTTCAATTTGTCGCTGCGGGCGTAGCCATTGTCATTGTATTCCATCAATTTTTCGGCGCGCAGGCGATAAATTCGGGCGACATCGTCGAGCGTTTCGGCTTCTTTTGCCAGCACGACTTTCACGTCGTTTACTCGTCCGATTGAGCGGCGGTTGGCAATCGGCGGTGGGATTTCGCCGCCCGCACCTTTGTCGTATTCGCTTAATTTGTAAGTTTCGATGACCCTGATCAACGATTCGGCGTAGGCCTGATTCGTGGCGTACCCCGCAGACTGCAAGCCGTATGCCCACGAACGGTAGTCCTGCGGGTTCAATTTGAACAAAAAACCGTAGCGGTTGTACTTTTTGGGGTCGCGGAGGAACTCGGAATGGTCTTCGTAACCGGTTTCCGGTTTTTTGTATTTTCGGAAGCAAGATTTGACCGTGTTCCCCGCCGCGTCGCGGTCGTCATCTTCGGAATAATAAGTTTTTCCGTCCCAATTTCCCCCGCATTTGATGCCAAAATGGTTGTTGGCTTCGATGGCGAGGGTGCTTTGGCCGGCGTTGCTTTCCAAAATGGCCTGCGCCAATTTGATGCTCGCGGGGATTCCGGTCCGTTCCATTTCTTCGACGGCCAGTTTTGAATATTGTTTGATGTAATCCAAACGGGCATCGGTGGAGCCGTTTTGTGAAAAAATGAGACTTCCGGAGACCGAAAAAAGCAGGAAAAAAAGCAGTTTCTTCATGGAACGAGAGTTTGGGAGATGAAGGAAAATTTTTGTTAGTGAAATCATTTTTAGAAATTTTTTGTGAATTTCCAAAAATCAAGCGTGGATAAACGCCTGATTTTCAGAGCAAAAGTATAATTTTCTGGAAATTCGAGGGCGTTTCTGCAATTCGTCTGTTTTCATATTTTGTTATTTGGCAAACTTTCTACCTTGCCTGCTGTCATTTTGAATGCAGCCGCCATTTCGAACGACAAAATTGCCCAACCATTTTCAATGCGCCACTTCCTTTTTTTAATTTTAATTTTTCAAATTTTGCTTCCTGGCAAGTCGGGCGGGCAGGTTTTTTATGAAAAATTGCCTGAAAAAACAACGGAAGTGAACATCCCGTTCGAGTACGTCAATAATTTTATCGTCCTGACATTGACTTTCAACGGCGTTTTTCCCCTCAAATTTATTTACGACACGGGCGCGGAATTTACCATTTTGACAAAACGGCAGGTGGCCGACGTGCTCAAAGTGCCGTTGGAACGCGAATTCCGGATCATCGGCTCTGACATGAAAACCGAGCTGGTGGCTTACCTCGCCCGCCGGATCCGGTTCGAAACGCCGGAAAAAACGATGATGACCATCCAAGACATTTTGATTTTGCAAGAAGATTATTTCAGGTTTGAAGAATATGCTGGGGTGCAAATTCATGGAATTTTGGCAGGGAACGTTTTTGCCAATTATTTTATCAAAATAAATTACCAGAAAAAAATAATCACACTGTACGACCGCTTAAATTTCAAATTGCCTGAATCTGGCTATGACACCATTTCACTCGAAACTTCCCGCACGAAACTGTATTTGAACACCATAATCGAATTGGCGGGCGACAGCATCGTCCCCGTAAAATTATTGCTGGACACGGGCGCGGGGCTGCCCTTGTTGATTTTTTCAAATTCCCACCCGATGCTCCACACCCCAAAAAATGCCGTGCCGGGAAATATTGGGATGGGGATGGGCGGCTACCTCGAAGGATTTCACGGCAGGGTGAACAAATTGAAATTGGGGAAATTGGAACAAAATGCAGTGCTCACGGAGTTTCAGCAATTGGACAGCACTTTGAATCTCGAACATTTGAACGGTCGAAATGGCCTCATCGGCAATGTGATTTTGAGCCGTTTTCATGTGATTTTGGATTATTATTCCGAAAAAATCTACCTCAAACCAAATGGCCGATACCGAAAAAAATTCGCCTTCGACCGCTCCGGACTCAGTTTGATTGTTTCCGGGGCGCAACTTTCGCAGTTCACGGTCAATTATGTTTTACCAAATTCTCCGGCGTCGGAAGCCGATATTCGAAAAGGCGATCGCATCGTGAAAGTAGGTTTTTTCCCTGCCGCCGTTTATTCGCTGGAAGATTTGATTCATATTTTTGAAAAAAAACCGGGCAAAAAAATCCGCATAAAAATCAAACGCGATGGCAAGCGGCTGAAAAAGCAAGTCGTTTTGCGAGATTTGATTTGAATCCTTGTTTGAAAATCGTTCTTTTGCAGCCCGAAATTAGTTATTGGGGAATTGGTTATTGGGAAATTGGCAGCCACTCAATAACTAATTCCCCAATAACTAATTCCCTAATTCCCCAGTAACCAATAACCAACAACCAATTATGACACGAGCAAATCAGCAACAGAAAAAAATAGAAATCGTCAACCGCCGTGCGCAGCACGAGTATTTTTTGACGGACGAATTCGACGCGGGCATCGTGTTGAGCGGCACCGAAATCAAAAGTATCCGGCTCGGCAACGTCAACATGGCCGATGCGTACTGCCTTTTTGAAAAAGGCGAACTTTGGGTACGAAATCTGCACATCAAAGAATACAAGTTCGGAACGTACTCCAACCACGAGCCGCGACGCCCCCGGAAATTGCTGCTCCGAAAAACCGAACTCAAAAAAATGGACAAAAAAGTCCGCGAACGTGGCAACACAATTGTCCCTTTCAAATTATTTATCAACGAAAAAGGCCTCGCCAAAATCAAGATTTTTCTCGCCACCGGCAAAAAGTCTCACGACAAACGGCACACGATTCTGGAACGCGACGAAAAACGGAGTTTGGACAGAATGAAAAAAGACTACAATAATGATTAGGAAACTTAAAATTTACAACAGTTTAACTGGCAAAAAGGAAAATTTCGAACCGATGACCGAAGGTCATGTCGGGATGTACGTTTGCGGCCCGACGGTTTACTACGATGTGCATTTGGGCAATTGCCGCACGTTTACCAGTTTTGACATTATATATAGGTATCTGACGCATCTCGGTTTGAAGGTTCGGTACGTCCGAAATGTCACCGATGTGGGGCATTTGACCGACGAGGGCGAGGACAAAATGTTGAAAACTGCGAAAATCGCGCGCCTCGAACCGATGGAAGTTGCCCAAAAATACACGGTTGATTTTCATGAAATGATGCGTCTTTTCAACAACCTGCCGCCCGGCATCGAGCCGCGAGCCACCGGCCACATCCCCGAACAAATCGAAATGGTCGAAGAAATTTTGAAAAATGGCTACGGCTACGAACGCAACGGCTCGGTTTATTTCGATACTTTGAAATTTGCAAAGGAAAATCCGGGGATTTACGGCTCGGTTTCGGGGCGAATTTTGGAAGACCTTTTTGCCGAAACCCGCGACCTGAAAAATCAGGACGAAAAAAACCACCCCTCCGATTTTGCGATTTGGATGAAAGGCCGGCCGCAGGATTTGATGGTCTGGAAATCGCCGTGGTCGCTCGGTTTTCCGGGCTGGCATTTGGAGTGCTCGGCGATGTCAACAAAATATTTGGGCAAAAAATTTGACATCCACGGCGGCGGGAACGACCTCAAATTTCCGCACCACGAAAACGAGGTGGCGCAAAATTTCGGTGCCTGCGGCTGCACGCCCGCCCGTTTTTGGATGCACACAAATATGCTTTTGCTCAACGGAAAAAAAATGAGCAAATCGGACGGCAACACCATCAACCCGCCCGAACTTTTTGCAGGCACGAGCGAGCATCTTTCAAAACCGTATTCGCCGATGGTCATGCGTTTTTTCATGTTGCAGGCGCATTATCGCAGCCCACTCGACATCACCGACCACGGCCTCGAATCGGCGGAAAAAGGCTACCAACGTTTGATGGAAACCAACGCGATTTTGCAAAAACTTCCAGCCGACCCAAAATCTTTCGACGGCTCGGAAACCGAAACCGACCGCACCATTTTGCAAGCCATCGAAACGGCTTTTGCTGGGATGGACGATGATTTTAACACTGCTATCACGTTGGCGAGTTTGAATGAAATTGGGGGGTACGTCCACAAAATTTTTCACAAACAAATTGCCGCCGATTCCATTTCGCCCTGGGTTTTGGAAAAGATGAAAACGGTTTACAACGAATTGATTTTCAACATTTTCGGCCTGCGGGACGAGTCCGCCGCATCTCAAAATGACGAGAAAATCACGGCAGGTTTGATGCAATTTATTTTGGAAATGCGTGCCAATGCCCGTGCTCAAAAAGACTGGCCAACGAGCGACAAAATCCGCGACACGCTCGCCACACTGAAAATTTCGGTGAAAGATGGAAAGGAAGGAACGTCGTGGACGATTGAATAAAAACACGAAGGGCAACTGTGCGCACAGTTGCCCTTCGTGTTTTTATTCAATCGTTATTCCTCGCTTAATTCTTTTATGCAATTATCTATTTCAACGTTTATTTCATTTTTCAATTTGGGCAAAATTTGATTTACCCAATTCATGCCTTCTTCTGTTAAATAATGAGGTTTTTCTTTGAGATTAAAGTCCATATTTCCTTTTATTGCCTCAATAAAATCTACCTCCTTATATAGGCCTAATGCAAATAATGGCCCAATCAATAAGCCTAATATTTCGCTGGAATATTGAGGTTTATAATACAAAGTATGCGATACAATTGGTAGAAAAAATTCAAAGACGGAATTACAATTTGAGTTAAAACTTATCCCTTTTATTGTCGTGATTAAGTCTCTTGTTTCATTTTCAGAGCTTGAAAAATTCAGGTAATAAAGTAAGTTATAGACTTTTAAATCATAGTAATAAGGCTTTTTTGGAAATGAGTTTTCTTTTGAAAAGGACTGAAATGTCAACTTGAATTTCTTCTCGCTTTCAGTTAATCTGTGCTTATGATTCCAAAATGAAAACAATTTCATTTTTTGTAATTTAGCATAATTCATTATTGTCCAAGATAAGAAGTCATTGTATAGATTTTTTGGCAAATACCGCTTCCGCCAACCAAATAAACTTGGAAAGAAAATTGGAAATATTTTTCGAGAAAACCTCGTCCGTCAACTCGCCATTTTCATCAAATTTGAGGTGAACCTGCGGCACCAACAACATTTGCGGCAGCGCAAAACCACCGACGGCCAGCGCGAGATTTTGCATTTCGATGGCCGCCCGCATCCCACCATTTCCGCCCGTCGTGATGGATGAAACGCCAATCACTTTTTGAGAAAATGCTTGGTCGCGCAGCATATCCACCGCATTTTTCAAAGCAGAAGTGTACGAACCGTTGTATTCCGGGGAGACAAAAATGCAGGCGTCCGACCGCTCAATTTGCGCTGCAAAATCATGCAAACCCATCGGCGGGTTCGGGTGGCGCGAAAATTCTTCTTCAAAAATCGGGAAATTACAAACGACGAGGTCGAGGATTTGGGCATCGTGCGGCGTGTTTTCACGGATGTTTTTTTCCAAAAATAAAGCCACGCGGTGCGATTTTCGGTTGGTTCTCGTGCTTGCAGAAAGTATGGAAATGAGCATTTTTCGATTTTGTTTGATTGCTTGGACACATAGTTCAGATAGGCGTTTTCACATAGAAAACATAGGTTTTTGTTAGCAAATTTCTATGTTTTCTATGTGAAAATGCCTATCTGAACTATGTGTCGAAATTCATTTAAAGTTTGGAATCGTCCACGCTGTCCAAAAAATTCCGGATTTCACCCACGACACTCGCCACGCACCCATCCTCGAACGGCGACCGCAATTTTGCCAATTTCACCAAATCCAAAAACGAGCGGCTGCCCCCGGCCTGGCAAAGTGCCAGATAATTTGCCCAAGCCGTCGCATGGTTTTTCCTATCTTTTGTCCAAAACTGAAAAGCACAAATTTGCGCTAATGTGTAATCAATGTAATAAAACGGCGAGTTGAAAATATGGCTCTGCTTTTGCCAAAAACCGCCGCTTTCCAAAAACGGGTTGCCGTCGTAATTTCGGTGGGGAAGGTATTGTTTTTCCAGATTTCGCCACGCAGCGTTGCGCTCGGCGGACGTCATTTCAGGGTTTTCGTAAATAATATGCTGAAATTCGTCCACTGCCACGCCGTACGGCAAAAAATGCACGGCACTCGAAAGGTGCAAAAACTTGTATTTTTCCGTGTCTTCCTGAAAAAACAAATTCATCCACGGCCAAGTAAAAAATTCCATCGACATCGAATGGATTTCCGCCGCGTCCGAAGTTGGCCAATGGTATTCCTCGAACGGAAAATGGCGGCTCGAAAAAACCTGAAAAGCATGCCCAGCTTCGTGCGTCAAAACATCGATATCGCCGCTCGTGCCATTGAAATTTGAAAAAATGAACGGTACGTTGTAATTTTTGATAAAAGTGCAATATCCACCCGGTGCTTTTCCATCGCGGTTGACCAAATCCATCAAGTTTGAATTTTGCATCAGCCGAAAAAAACTGTCCGTTTCGGGGCTGAGTTCACGGTACATTTTGGCGGCGTGCGCCACGATTTCGGCGGGCGCGTCCTTTGGTTTTGGGTTGCCGGTGGCAAATTTGTACTCCTCGTCATAAATTTTCAGGTCGTCCAAACCGAGCCTTTTTGCCTGTCTTTCGTACAATTTTGAGGCAATCGGGACAATCAATTCACGCACCTGCCGCCGGAAATTGGCCACCATTTCCGGGTTGTAATCCGAGCGGCGCATCCGGGCGTAGCCCATTTCGATAAAATTTTTGTAGCCCATTTTCACTGCCATCCCGTGCCGCAGCCGCACCATTTCATCAAAAGTACGTTCTATAACTTCTTGATTTTCAGCGTAAAACGCCCATTTTGCGTTGGTCGCGTTTTTTCGGCGATCGCGGTCGTCCGAAAGTTCGATGGGGTGGATGCTGCTCAAGTTGTAGGAATTTCCCTCAAATTCCAACTTGGCCTGGGCTTTCAATTTGGTGTATTCTGAACTCAGCGCGTTCTCTTTTTGAAGGTCTTCCAAAATGTCGAGTTTGAAAGTTTTCAAGGCCAATTCGGCCAAAACAAAAAGGTGCTTCCCATATTTTTTTTCAAGCGCGGCGCGAAATTTCGAACCGAGCAGTGCCTGAAAAAACTGGCTGTTCAAAGCCTCAAAATCCGGCGAACGTTCATCAAAATAAGCATTTTCTTTTTCATAAAATTCGTCGGTGGTGTTGGACGAATGACGGACGTAACAAAGGTTGTACATCGTCGAAAACTCGTCGCGCACGACATTCAATTGGGCGAGAATCTGGATTTGAGCTGCCGCGGTTTTGGCTTTTTCAAAATCGGAGAGCAGTTTTTCAAAAACAGATTTTATGTTTTCAATATCTGGCCGACGGTATTGAAATTGCCCAAAAACTGGGGTGGACTGGAGCGGTTTCGCGGTTGTTTTTTGAATCGGTTCGTGGGAAATAGTCCCATTTTCAATTGGATTGACTATCATAAAAATAGTAAAAGGTAGAAAAGTATGGTGAATTTTTGAAGGACAAAAGTAGGGAAATTTACGATTTGGGATTTACGATTTACGATTTTGGCATCACAAGTCGTAAATCGTAAATCCCAAATCGCAAATCCAATTACCTTCGCCACCCATTTTTCAATCGAAAATCATCCGAAATTTCATGAAAAAAAATACTTTTTGGCAGCAGTGGGGCATGCATTTGGCCTATTTATCGGTCATCACGGCGTTGTTTTTATTTTTAAAAAAAGGCAATTCGAGCACCGTTTCGCAGGAAATGGTCGCCCAAACGATGCAAAACCAGAAAAATATCGCCGAGCACGAGCACAAAATTTCGGAGGCACTTTTCAATGAATTGCGGGTGAAACCGGGCAGGATTCATCCCAGTTTTGATAAATTGATTGATTCGTTGGCAAAAGCAACCCAAAATGACCTCGACGAAATGAAAATGGCCTTGACAAATGCCAACCAAATGCTCCTCGAAAAAGCGAACGCGCACAGCAACGAGTCGGCTTTGAAAGAATTTTGGAAAAATCATGCGCCGATTTTGGACAAATTATCGGTGCGTTTGAAAACGGATTTGCCCGACCGCGTGCCAAAATCGGGGATTAATTTTGATGAAATGTTGGGTTTGAAAACTGCCGATCTCGCCTCAGGCGAGACCGATGCCCCCAAAACTTTGCTCGAAACCGACCTCAAAAATGCCTCGGTGGACGACCTTTTGCTTTTTGCAACCAATTTGAAAGTCAATTTGGAAATCATCCGCCGCGCCATGTTCCAACATTTTTATGGTTTGACAAAAAACTTGGATCAGTGGGGCTACGATTTTCAAATTATGATGCTTGCACCGCGCCCCGTTGCAAAAATTGGCGAGCCGTGGGAAGCCAAATTTTACCTTTGCCCGGTCGGTGTGCAGGCGCAAAATTTGTATTTTGAAGTCGCGGGGCAGCACGTTTTGCAAAGTTCGAACGGTGTTTTTTACCAAAAAACTTTTGACGCGGCGGGCGAGCAAAAACTGCCGGTCGTGGTAAAAATGCAAAATCCGCAATCCAAAGATATCAAAGAATACAAGGCTGAATTTATCGTGCCTGTCCAGTGAATAATCCACGTTCACGAAACTTTTAAAGTTTCGTGAACGTGGGCTACCCAAAAATCGAAATTCGTAAATCTAAAATCGTAAATCAAAATGATTTTTGAAAAAGTACGGCAAGCCATCGCCGCTGCCGAATCCGAAAACCCCGGCAACCCAGCCGAGTTGGAAAATTTCAGAATAAAATTTTTAGGCTCCGGCACGGTCAAAGGCATCGTGGACGAATGCATGGCTGAAATCAAAAACGTGCCGAACGAACAAAAACGCGAGTACGGCCAATTGGTCAACTCACTGAAAACCAGTATTTTAGAAAAACTGAACGCGCTGCGCGAAAAATTTGAGGCGGCTGCGGAAAGTGCTTCTGCCCAAAAATTCGACCTCACCGCGCCCGGCGAACCGATGCCTTTGGGCTCGCGCCACCCGATTGCGGTGACGATGAACAGAATTGTCGAAATTTTTACCCGCATCGGTTTTGTGGTCGCCGACGGCCCTGAAATCGAGACGGATTGGTTCAATTTCACGGCGATGAACACGCCCGAAGACCATCCGGCGCGCGACATGCAGGACACTTTTTACATCGTGGACGCGCCCGGAATGTTGCTGCGGACGCACACCAGCCCGGTGCAGGCACGAATTATGACCACTCGAAAACCGCCGATTCGGGTCATCGCGCCCGGTCGAGTTTATCGGAACGAGACGATTTCGGCGCGCAGCCACGCCCAATTTCACCAAGTCGAAGGCCTTTATATTGACAAAGATGTGTCGTTTGCCGACCTGAAACAGACGCTTTTGTACTTCGCAAAAGAGATGTTCGGTGCACCGAAAATCCGCCTGCGCCCCTCGTTTTTTCCGTTCACCGAACCGAGTGCCGAGATGGATATTTGGCTCGGAACCGACACGCCCGAAAATGCGCGGCTGACCAAAAACACGGGCTGGCTCGAAATTTTGGGATGCGGCATGGTTGACCCGCAGGTTTTGGAAAATTGTGGGATTGACCCGAAAGAATACTCCGGTTTTGCGTTCGGGATGGGCATTGAGCGGCAGGCGTTGCGGCTTTTTGGCATCCCCGATATTCGGATGCTTTTTGAAAATGATGTGCGGTTTTTGCGGCAATTTGCGGCAGTTTGAGGTTGGTTGATTGGGTAATTGGTTATTGGAAAATTGGTTTTTGCGCCCCGATTTCCGTTGTTGGCGTCCTCACCAACAACATTTTTTTCGAAAATTTTTATGAAAAAATAAATTGTTGGCGAGGACGCCAACAATGGCAAAAACAAATTATTTCATGAAAAAAACTATCCTTTTTCTTCTGATTTCCTTGTTTTCCAATCTGTGCCTTGCCCAGCAAGACACTTTTCGGATGGACAAACAGCCCATTTTTTCAGGTTGCCCGACCGAAAAAAACCTGTCCGAACAAAAAAAATGCAGCGACGAATCGCTCCTAAAATTCATCGCCGAAAACCTGAAATACCCAGCTGCTGCGGCTGAAAAAAAATTGGAAGGCACGGTCGTCGTCAGTTTTTTGGTGGACGAAACGGGTCAGGTCAGCGGTGAAAATGTGCTGCGCGACCTCGGTTTGGGTTGCGGCGAGGCGGCTTTGACGGTTGTCCGGTCGATGCCGAGCTGGTTTCCAGCGGAGCAATCGGGCAAAAAAGTGAAAACAAAATTGACCCTGCCGATCCGGTTTTCTTTGAAAACAAAAGAAGCCGAAGACGCTCAAAAATTTTCAATCCACTGGGGCAGTGTGCGCGGCGACAAAACTTCAAAATCGCAACTTTCGGCGACGGCGAGCGAACAGATTTTCGTTCGGGATGCTTTTGGAAATGCCATGAAAATTGCCGAGTTGGTTTTTATTTTTGAAAAAAAAAGGAAATCGCGCACCGCAAAAGTGGCCGGTTCGACGCTCGACAAAAGCATGAAAAAATTGGTGAAAAGGGTCTCGCCGGGCGGCACTTTTACGATTTCGGTTTCGGTTCAACAGGCCGGGAAATTTGTGGTGATTGAAAAATCTTTCCACGTCGAGTGAATTTAAACACATAGAAACATAGAAGTTTTCACATAGAAAACATAGAGTTTTTGTATAGAAATTCTATGTTTTCTATGTGAAAACTTCTATGTTTCTATGTGTTTAAAAAAAACTACGCCCCGCACGGTATTTTGAACATGTTTTCGGATTTTATCTGGCAAAGGTTTTGGATTGGTGTTCCAAAAC
The DNA here is from genome assembly GCA_031398055.1 of Saprospirales bacterium. Lineage (GTDB taxonomy): Bacteria > Bacteroidota > Bacteroidia > Chitinophagales > Saprospiraceae > M3007. The sequence goes on from JANNMS010000228.1 coordinate 26,388, forward strand.
TTTGAGCATGGGTAAAACTAAATCTTTCTCGTTTTTCAAACCTACTTTTTTGACGCTGCCGGAAATCAGCGTGCTGGTTTTGGCTGCTGGCGTGATTTGGTTTGCCAAATGGCAAGACCGAATGCTGGCCGAAAATGGGTATTCGTGGGACGCGACCGAGCAAAAATCGGCTGTTCCAAAATTGAAAAAATCGGCTGCGGCCGTTCCCGTTTCCGAAAAAATTCCAGCCAGTTTTTCAGATGGTTTTTCAGATGTCGAGTCACCGCCGCAGCCCGTGGCGGCCGTTTCGACAATTCACCGGACAGCAGATTTGGAAAAATTTCTCCGAAAATTTCGAGCGCACGAAACCTTGCATTATCAAAATCTGAAAACCGACTCGCCGGAGTGGGAAGCACTTTCAAAAAATGCGACGGTGACTTTTGGTTTTGTGGAAGAGATTTTTCAAAATGCAGCACCGCAAATTGGCGAGCCGCTGACCGTCCGCGAAGTTTTGAACGATGCGGTTTTGGCAGGAAAAGTTTTTCAAGAAATGGAAATGCGTTTTGGTTTGGACAGGCGCGAAATTGAAAAATTTGCGAAAAAACGCGAGGCAGGCGATTTGCCGGGTTGGGCGTTTTTTGTTGAAAATCGTTTGTAAAATTGGTTTACCGATACAAATTTGAGGCATTCAATTCCTCAAAAACCGCATCCGGCACGAGGTACTGCACCGATTTTTTTTCTTTCAAACATTTGCGAATAAAAGTCGCCGAAATATCGAGCATCGGGGCTTCCAAAATTTTGACGCGGGGGTGCGCCGCCCGTTCGCCCAAATCAAAACCGGGGCGTCGGTAAACGTAAATATCGTAGTCGCGGAGCAGGATTTCGTAGTTTTTCCAGAGGTGGAGCGTCGCCAAATTGTCGCCGCCCATGATCAAAGCAAAATCGTGCTGCGGGTATTTTTCTTTCAAAAAAGCCAAAGTGTCCACCGTGAAAGAAGGTTTGGGCAGGGAAAATTCAATATTCGATGCTTCGAGTTTTGTGTTTTCGCCGATTCCGAGCCGCACGAGGTGCAGGCGGTCGTAATCTTTTGCCAACGAATTTTTAAGTTTCAACGGATTTTGTGGCGAGACGACGAGCCATACTTTTTCCAAATCCGTCTGGGTCGCCATAAAATTGGCGATAATCAAATGCCCGACGTGAACGGGGTTGAAAGAGCCGAAAAAAAGTCCGATTTTCATATTGAGGAAAGGTAGGGGCAAAAAAAAACCGTATCACTTTTGATACGGTTGTAAAACAACAAATTATAATCCCATGAACATTTCGAAACTGTGTGGTCGCCGTTTTTACATCCTCACTTCGCTGCGTCAACCTGACAAATAAACTGCTACCGTTTTTATATTATTTTGAGGCTCAAATGGCCTTAACTTTCTGTTTAAAATCTTTCTGGGCTTTCAGGCTTTCTGCAAGCCTTACCCTAATTAAGGTAAGACTTGCTGAAACACCTGTTATTTGTATAATCCCATGAACATTATCTCTTGCGGCGATGAATCTTTTTTCTACCACCTTTGATGATACAAATATGGGGGCAGTGCTTCCCGGCCAGAAAGAACAGTTTTTTGATGTTGTGAAGACATGTTATGTGGAAAAGTGGTGGGCGTTTTTTCTTTATTCAATTGAAAATCAACGATTTAAAGAAAAAATTTTAAAGCAAGCCCCAAATGCCATTGTGAAGAGTGGGGAAATTTTTTTAGGAAAAAAATTAAAAAATATTTTTCTCTTGAAAAAAACGTGCCACTCAGCGAGAAACGCCCCAACCATTTTTGGTAATTATCAGATAGATTTCAATTTCGGGTTTAAATCTTTGAAAATCAATGATTTAAATCATTTTCCAACTACATCTCGAACCACGACGCTTGCCATTTGAAGTCCAAAAAGTGCCGGGATGTAGGAAATCGTGCCGTAAAAAGATTTTTTAAATTTTCCTTCCGAGAGCATGCAATTTTCTTTTGAAACCAATTCGGAAGAGAAAACAACGGTCACGCCGCGCCGCACACCTTTTCGTTTCAAACCTTTTCGCATTTGTTGGGCAAACGGGCAATTGAACGTTTCGGAAATATCGGCGACCTGCACTTTCGAGGGGTCGAGCCGTCCGCCCGCGCCCATGCTTGACACGACTCGGACACCTTTTTGTTTGCAAGTTACAATGACATATTGCTTCGGCTGGATGCTGTCGATGCAATCAAAAACGTAGTTTAAATCATTGGTAATCAAGTCGTTGACGTGTTCCGGCGAGACAAAAGTATCCAAAACGGTCAGGTCAATTTCCGGGTTGATGTCGCGGATTCGCGTGGCCATGACCTCTGTTTTTCGCAGTCCGACGGTCGAATGCAGCGCGGGCAACTGTCGGTTGGTGTTCGACAAATCCACCGTGTCGCCGTCGACAATTGTCATTCGACCCACCCCGGCGCGCGCCAAAAATTCGGCGGCAAAACTGCCCACGCCACCCAAACCGATGACCATGACGTGCAGGTTTTTCAGGGCTTCAATTTTATCAAAACCGATTAATAATTCAGTCCTTTGCAGCCAATTCGGTGCTTGCTGCGTATTCATTTTATTCATTTAAAACTGGTTTCGCGGGCAAATTTCTATCGAACTATTCAATAAAAGTATCTCCCGTGCCGCCATTCCTTTTTTCAAAATAAAAATTACACCACACCATGCGTAAAATTTTACTGCTGATTTCTTTTCTGACCACTTTCAACCTCGTTTTTTCCAAAAACCCATGCGAAATTTACAACATGACCATCGAAATCGGCGATTGCAATGCCGATGGAACTTATCATGTTTGGCTAAATTTTCAGGTCGAAAACCCAACCAGCGACCAATTTGATTTGTGGGCGAACGGCGGCCAATTTTTGGGCACTTTTTCGGTGGACAGTTTGCCGCTGCATTTGACCAATTTTCAAACCGACGGCGGCGACTACGACAAATTGAAGGCCTGCATGCACGACAACGACGACTGCTGCCGGACGAAAGAATTTCTCGTCCCGGACTGCGCTCAGCCGCCCGCACCCTGTTCGATTTACGATGTGGCCGTCGAAACGGGCGATTGCAACAACGATGGTGGCTACGAAATCACCGTAAATTTTGAAGTGACCAACCCCGGAAATGATTTTTTTGAAATTTGGAATCAAAACGGGCAGTACCTCGGATATTTCAATTTGGACAGTTTGCCGCTGCATTTGACCAATTTTCCGACCGACGGCGGCGATTATGATAAAATCAAAATTTGCATCAACGACCACCCGGACTGCTGCAAATACAAGGAATTTCTCGTTCCGGATTGCGTCACGCCGCCCGCGCCCTGCGAAATTTACGATTTGGTGGTCGAAACTGGCGATTGCACGTCCAACAATACCTATAATATATGGATAAATTTTCAAGTCGAAAATCCGGGCACCAGCCAATTTTTCAAACTTTGGGCAAACAACGGCCAATTTTTGGGCACGTTTTCACTGGACAGTTTGCCGCTACATTTGACCAATTTCCCGACCGACGGCGGCACGAACGATTTTTTGAAAGTCTGCATCGTTGACCAGTCGAACTGTTGCCGGACCAAAGAATTTCCAGTTCCCGCTTGCATTTTGCCGCCCGCGCCTTGTGAAATTTACAATTTGACAGTCGAAACGGGCGATTGCAACAACGATGGTGGCTACGCAATCACCGTAAATTTTCAGGTTCAAAACCCCGGAAATACGCTTTTTGAAGTTTGGGCTGGCACGGGGCAGTATTTGGGAATTTTTCCGCTGGCCAGTTTGCCTTTGCATTTGACCAATTTTCCGACCGACGGCGGCGATTATGATAAAATCAAAATTTGCATCAACGACCACCCGGACTGCTGCCGAACCAAAGAATTTGCTGTGCCGGATTGTTTGAACCCGCCACCCGCCTGCGAAATTTATAATTTGAATGTTGAAACGGGCGATTGCAACGGCGACACGAGTTATCATTTGACCGTCAATTTTCAAGTTCAAAATCCGGGCAGCAACCATTTTAAAGTTTGGGCGAACGCTGGGCAATTTTTGGGCATTTTTCCGCTCGCCAGTTTGCCGCTGCATTTGCCAAATTTCCAATCGGACGGCGGCGATTACGATAAAATAAAGGTGTGTATCGACGGCCAGACGAACTGCTGCCGGATCAAAGAATTTGAAGTGCCGGAATGTTTTGCGCCCGGCCAATATGATTTGAAAATCGCCCCAAACCCGGCTGGCGGTTTGTTGAACGTGACGACGCGGCTGCCTTCCGGCAAACTTTTTGGCGCAGCGGATGTCAATATTTACAACGTGGCTGGGCAGATGGTTTTGCAAAAAACCGAGGCGGACGGCAGCACGTTTTCGCTGGATGTCAAATTTTTGCCCGCCGGGGTTTATCAAATTCGAGTGGTTGGAAAATTGGGCAGCACGCAGGCGTTTTTTGGAAAAATTTAAGGCTCAATTATGATTTCAAGTTGCTGTTTCAAAAAGGTGCGTAGCACCTCGATATTTGTAGAAAGACAAGGAAAAGCGATTCAAAAGGTGCGTAGCACCGTCATATTTCAATGTCAAATGTTCCGGTGCTACGCACCTTTTTAAAATTTTGGCTACAAAATTCTACAAATATTGAGGTGCTACGCACCTTTTTGAAACAGCAACTT